>JAGWVM010000121.1 GCA_018970895.1 Lysobacteraceae bacterium
CCAGAGCGACAACTGATGGAACCTCGGACCGGTGCGGTCCCGAACCTCACTTCAAGGAGAACACCATGCGACATGCAACCATCATCGGCGCCCTTGTGATGGCCGTTGCGCTTACCGCGTCCGCCCACGCTGGCTGGTACGTCGAGATGCATGGCACGACCGACAGCCTGAGCTGGCAAGGTAACGATGGCCGCGCGCTCGACCTGTCGTCCATGGATGGCAAAGGCATCAAGGTCGTGACGATCATGCCGGACGGACGTGATGGCCTGCACAAGGGTGACCTGATCACCGCAGTCGACGGACATGCCGTGGGCCAGGTCGTGGATCTGGTGACGTACGCCAATGCGCATATGACAAACCCGACAAGGCTTTCCATCAGCCGCCACGGCCACGACACGGACCTGGCGCTCGCCGCAGGCAAACTGGGTGCACTGATGCACCCGCACCCCTGATCCGGCGACAAGCCACTCCCACGCAACGCCCGGTGCCAGCTCGGCGCCGGGCGTTGTCTGTGAGGGATCGCGAAGAATCTGCGGCTGCCGCGCTCAGCCGCCGCTCCCGCCCTTGATACCGCCCCTGGTCAGCGCCAGCGGATCGAGCAGCTTCTTCAACTCGTCTTTCGACAACCCGGTGGTCTCCAGCGCCACGTCCAGGATCGGGCGCTTTTCCTTGTAGGCCTGCTTGGCCGTGGCGGCGCCCTTCTCGTAGCCGATCACCGGATTCAGCGCAGTGACCAGGATCGGGTTCATCGCCAGCGCCTGGTTCACCCGCTGCGTGTTCACCCTGAACCCGTCGATGGCCTTGTCCGCCAGCAGCCGCGACACGTTCGCCAGCAGGCCGATCGACTGCAGCAGGTTGTAGGCGATCAGCGGCAGCATCACGTTGAGCTGGAAATTGCCGGACTGCCCCGCGATGGTGATGGTGGCGTCGTTGCCGATCACCTGCGCGGCGACCATGGCGGCGGCTTCGGGGATCACCGGATTGACCTTGCCCGGCATGATCGACGAACCCGGCTGCAACGCCGGCAGCTCGATCTCGCCCAGGCCCGCCAGCGGACCGGAATTCATCCAGCGCAGGTCGTTGGCGATCTTCATCAGCGCCACCGCCAGCGTCTTAAGCGCGCCGGACAGTTCCACCGCGCCGTCCTGCGCGGCCATGCCCTCGAAGTAGTTGTCGGCAGCCTCGAACTTCTGCCCGCTCAGCTTCTTCAGCTCGCGCGCGAACGTGACGCCGAACTTCGGGTCGGCATTGATTCCGGTACCCACCGCCGTGCCGCCCTGCGGCAGCCGGCGCAGGCGCTTGAGCGCGTCCTCGATCCGCTCCATGGCCGCGCCGATCTGCGCGGCCCAGCCGGACAGCTCCTGGCCGAAGGTCACCGGCATCGCATCCATCAGGTGGGTGCGGCCGGTCTTGGCGACGTTCCTGAGTTCGCGCGCGCGGCGCTCGATCGTCTTCTTCAGGTGCTTGAGCGCCGGCAGCAGCTCTCCGGCAGCCAGCAGGGTGGCGCTGACGTGGATCGCGGTGGGGATCACGTCGTTCGAGCTCTGCCCATAGTTCACATGGTCGTTCGGATGCACCCTGGCGCCGGCCTTGCCGGCCAGGTGCGCGATCACCTCGTTGGCGTTCATGTTGGTGCTGGTGCCCGAACCGGTCTGGAACACGTCGATCGGGAACTGGTCGTCGAACTGGCCGTCGGCCACCGCCAGCGCGGCCTTGCGGATCGCACTGGCCTGGCGCTTCTTCAGGTGTCCCAGCGCCAGGTTGGCCTCGGCGGCAGCGGCCTTGATCAGGCCGAGCGCGCGAATGAACGCGCGCGGCAGGGTCAGCCCGGAGACCGGGAAATTCTCGATCGCCCGCTGCGTCTGCGCGCCGTACAGCGCATCGGCAGGCACCCGCAGCTCGCCCATGCTGTCGTGTTCGATGCGGAAACCGCTCATGGCCACACTCCCTGGAAAAGGACCGCCGCACTATAAGCGCGCGACCGTAAGCATCGCGAAAATCTCCCGCCGCCGGACCCCGCAGGAGCCCGCTCGCGGGCGATGCTCCCTGGCACGGCGCGGCCTTGCTGGTGACGTCGATGGGCATCAGGAGCAAGGGCATCGCCCGCAAGCGGGCTCCTACAACGGCAACGCTGCCCGAGGCGCCGGCGCGGGCCTGCCATGTAAAATGGCGGTTTTCCCGTTGCCGGAACGCCTCGATGTCCACCCACGCCCTCACCGCCCTGTCCCCGCTGGACGGCCGCTATGCCAGCAAGGCCGAGCCGCTGCGCCCGATCTTCAGCGAGTACGGTCTGATGCACCGGCGCGTACACGTGGAAATCGAGTGGCTGCTGGCGCTGGGCGCCGAGCCGGCGGTCGCCGAGCTGCCCGCCTTCGCGCCAACGCAGATCGCCACGCTCAAGGCGATCGCGGCGAACTTCAGCGTGGAAGATGGCAGCCGCATCAAGGCGATCGAGGCCACCACCAACCACGACGTCAAGGCGGTGGAGTACTTCATCAAGGAGCGCATCGGCACCGACGCCACGCTGGCCCAGGCCAAGGAGTTCGTGCACTTTGCCTGCACCAGCGAGGACATCAACAACCTGTCCTACGCGCTGATGCTCCGCGACGCCCGCAGCGACGTGCTGCTACCCGCGTTCGACCGGATCATCGCCACCCTGCGCACGCTGGCGCACACCCACGCCGCGCTGCCGATGCTCTCGCGCACCCACGGCCAGACCGCCTCGCCCACCACGCTGGGCAAGGAACTGGCCAACGTGGTCGCGCGGCTGGAGCGCCAGCGCAGGCAGCTGGCCGAAGTGGAGATCAGCGGCAAGATCAACGGCGCGGTGGGCAACTTCAACGCCCACGCCTTCACTTACCCCGAGCTGGACTGGCGCGCGTTCTCGCAGCGCTTCGTCGAGAGCCTGGGTCTGGACTACAACGCCTACACCACGCAGATCGAGCCGCACGACGGCGTCGCCGAGTACTGCGACGCGGTGCGCCGCGCCAACACCGTGCTGGTCGACCTGGCCCGCGATATCTGGGGCTACATCTCGCTGGGCTACTTCAAGCAGGCGCTGAAGGCCGGTGAAGTCGGCTCCTCGACCATGCCGCACAAGGTCAACCCGATCGACTTCGAGAATGCCGAAGGCAACTTCGGCCTCGCCAACGCGCTGCTCGGCCACTTCGCCGAAAAGCTGCCGATCAGCCGCTGGCAGCGCGACCTCACCGACTCCACCGTGCTGCGCGCGCTGGGCACGGCGTTCGGCCACACGCTGGTGGCGCTGGAGTCGCTGGCCAAGGGTCTTGGCAAGCTGCAGGTGAATCCGGACCGCCTTGCCGCGGATCTCGACGCCAGCTGGGAAGTGCTCGCCGAAGCCGTGCAGACCGTGATGCGCCGCCATGGCCTGCCGGAGCCTTACGAACAGCTCAAGGCCCTGACCCGCGGCCAGGGCATCACCCGGGACTCGATGCGCGCCTTCATCGATGGCCTGGCCCTGCCCGCCGCCGACAAGCAGCGCCTGCTCGACCTGACGCCCGGTGGCTACATCGGCCTGGCCGAGGGCTTGGCCCGGGATATCTGACCGGGGAGTGAAACACTCGATCGGAAAACGCCCCGGCCAGCGCCGGGGCGTTTTGCATCAAGGGACCAGGGCAGCGACCGGTAGCCTTACTTGATCAACCCTTCCGCCCGCATCGCTTCCTGCACGGCCGGCCGCTCGGCGACGCGCTGCTGGAACGCCATCAGCGCCGTGAATTCGCTCAGGTCCAGCTTGATCACGCGCGACCAGTTGGTCACCACGAACAGGTAGGCGTCGGCCACCGAGAAGTGGTCGCCCGTGAGGTAGGGATGGCGCGACAGGATGCCCTCGATGTACGCATAGCGGCGCTTGAGGTACTCGCTGCGCTCGGCCTTCACCTCGGCCGGGGAGGCCGGATTGAACAGCGGGCTGAAGGTCTTGTGCAGCTCCGAATTGATGTAGGTGAGGACCTCCTGCAGGCGGTAGCGCGCCAGCGTGCCGTTCGGCGGAGCCAGCCCGCTTTCCGGCTTGAGATCGGCCAGGTACTGCACGATCGCCGGGCCTTCGGTGAGCACCTCGCCATCGTCCAGGCGCAGCGCCGGGACGTAGCCCTTGGGGTTCACCTCCAGGAAGTTCTCGCCCGATGCCGTGGTCTTGGTCTTGCCGTCGACCTTGTCCAGCGTAAGCGGCAGGCCCAGTTCGCGCGCCACGATGTGGGGTGACAGCGAGCAGGCACCGGGAAGGTAGTAGAGCTTCATTCAGTGTCTCCGGATTGGGTGATGGGGAAAGGCGGATGCTAGCGCGACTGTGCTCCGCCGATCGCGTCGTCGCAGGTGGGCTGGATCATCCCGGTGATTACGCTCGGTCATCCTTCCCGGTTCCCGGAGCGCGCCCGGCATCGCTGACGCCATGCTCGACGGCCGCGCAGACAGAGGGCCGCAGCACGCCGGGCGCGACGAACGGGCGGCCCGAGCATGATCAGTTGACCAAACTGTGTGCCACACAGTACTGTTCGTCGCATGGTTACGGCCAATTCGACCAATCTCGAACTGGAGCTGCGCCGCGGCGTGGTGGTCCTGGCAACCCTGTCGCAGCTGCGCACGCCCCGCTACGGCTATGCCCTGCGACAGGCGCTGGCCGACAACGGCCTGTCGATCGAGGAAGGCACGCTCTATCCCCTGCTGCGCCGGCTGGAGTCGCAGGGCTGGCTGCAGAGCGAGTGGAAGATCGAGGACGGCCCACCGCGGCGCTACTACGCCCTGAATGACCGTGGGCGGGCACTGCTGGTGAAACTCACTGCGTCCTGGCAAGGGATCAACGAAGCGATGGACCGACTGCTGAAGGAGGACGACCGATGAACGCGAACGACGTGATCGAAGCCTATGTGCACGACGTCGCCCGGCAACTGCCGCGACGCCAGCGCAACGACGTGGCGTTCGAACTGCGTGCCCTGCTCCACGAGGAGTTGCAGGCGCGCGCCGACGAGGCTGGGCAGGCCGCGGAGGCCGACATGGCCATCGCACTGGTGCGTGACTTCGGGCAGCCGGACGACGTGGCCGCGCGCTATCGCCCGGCATTCACGATCATCGACCCGGTGGACGGACAGCGTTTCCTTCGCGCCACCGTGATCGGCCTGGCAGTGATCTGGGTACTGGGCTTGCTCACATGCCTGTGCCAGCCCCTGGACTCGGGATCGGCCGTGCTGCGGATGCTCGGCCAGTGGTGGAGTGGCACGGTCATGTCCTCGCTGTGGTGGCCCGGCCTTCTGGTGATCGGCTTTGGTGGAGCGGCGTGGGCGCGTCGGCGATGGCCGCAGGGCCATGCCTGGACGCCACGCAACAACGACCGCATCCCCGGTGGCCGTACGGCCATGGTGATGGTGGTCATCAGCATCTTCTGCGGCATCGGCGTGCTGATCGACCCGCGCTGGATTCTGGACATGGCCTTGCACGGCCGCGCCGCCCCTGCCGCCTACGACGCACTCACCTACACCGACACCTTCCGTCATCGCCAGGGCCCCTGCCTGCTGACGGCGCTGCTGCTGAACCTGCCCTTGATGTGCGCGGTGATCGTGCAAGGTCGCTGGACACCGCGGCTGCGCCAGCTCGAGCTCGCGCTCGGCTTGGTCACCTGTGCGTTGATGCTGTGGGCGGCGCTGGATGGCACGGTATTCGTGGGAGAAGCGAGCGACCGCACGGTGAAGTTCATGCTGGTGCTGCTGACGGTGATTTCGCTGGGCAGTTTCGGCATGCGCTGGTATCGCGGTTTGCGGCCCACGCCTGCCCCGCGGACGCATGCCCTGCACTGAGTCGAAAAGCCACCGACAGCTCAAGAAAACGGCGCACCAGGTGCGCCGTTTTCTTTTCGGCCGCCCACATGGCGGGCGGGCCGCACGATCGCCTCACTCCACCTCGTCCGAGCCTTCATTGACGCCTTCGAACAGGTAGGTGGACAGGTAGCGCTCGCCGGTGTCAGGGAGCATCGCCAGCAGCACGCTTCCGGCCGGAGCCTCCTTGGCCACCTCCAGCGCGGCGGCGAGGGTGCCACCGCAGGACAGGCCGACGAAGATACCCTCTTCCCTGGCCAGTGCCCGGGCCACCTCGCGCGAGCGCTCGTCGGGGATCAGCTTGATCTCGTCGAACACCTCGCGGTTGAGCACGGCCGGGATGAAGTCCGGGTTCCAGCCCTGGATCTTGTGCGGCTGCCACTGCTTGCCAGCGAGCAGGGCTGCTCCTTCCGGCTCGGCGGCGATGATCTTCACCTCCGGGCGCGCCAGCTTGAGCATCTCACCCACACCGGTGAGCGTGCCGCCGGTGCCCCAGCCGCTGACGAAGTAGTCCAGCCGCTTGCCGGCGAAGTCGCGCAGGATCTCCGGACCGGTGGTGCTGCGGTGATAGGCCGGGTTGGCCGGATTCTCGAACTGGCTGGCCCAGAACCAGCCGCGCTGCTCGGCCAGTTCCTTCGCCTTCTTCACCATGCCGGTACCGCGTTCGGCGGCGGGCGTGAGGATGACCTTCGCGCCGTAGGCGCGCATCAGCTTGCGTCGCTCGATCGAGAACGAATCGCTCATCACCGCAACGAACGGATAGCCGCGCGCGGCGCAGACCATCGCCAGGCCGACGCCGGTATTGCCGGAGGTCGCTTCCACCACGGTCTGCCCGGGCTTGAGCACGCCACGCTTCTCGGCGTCCAGGATGATCGCCAGCGCGAGGCGGTCCTTCACCGAGCCGCCGGGGTTGAACGCCTCCACCTTCACGTAGACGTCCACGCCCTTCGGCGCAAGGCGGTTGAGCTTGACGATGGGCGTGTTGCCGATGGTGTCGAGGATGGTGTCGTAGATCATGGAACGCTCCTGGGACCGGAAGGTGGGAACGGAACCGGCGATGGTGCGCCGTTTCCGGGGGAAAGGTGTTCAGGCGTGGTGAATGGCGGCGAGCAGGCGATCGGCGTCCGCCGTTCTATCGGGATGGGCGGGCCGGGACACAAGGCCTGTGCCCAGCGGCGACGCGCCAAACCAGGCCAGGGACCGCGCCAGCGAGGCCACCTCGCCGACGATCAGCAGCGCCGGCGAGGCCACCGCATGTTCGGCGGCCCGCCGGGCCAGGTCGCCCAGCGTGCCGGTGACGACCCGCTGGTCGGGTCGCGAGCCGTTCTCGACCAGCGCGAACGGAGTCGTCGGCGCGCGACCGTGGTCGATCAGCCGCTGCTGGAAGGCCGGCAGCTGCGACACGCCCATGTACACCGCGAGGGTCTGCCGCTCGCGGGCCAGTGCGGGCCAGTCCAGCGTGTCGTGCGAGGCCTTGCAGTGCGCGGTGAGCAGGCGTACCGACTGCGCGTGGTCGCGATGGGTCAGCGGGATGCCGGCATAGGCGGCACAGGCCACCGCAGCAGTGATGCCGGGCACCACTTCGTAGGCAATGCCGTGCGAGCGGAGGAATTCCAGCTCCTCGCCGCCGCGCCCGAACACGAACGGATCGCCTCCCTTCAACCGCACCACGCGGCGGCCGGCGCGGGCGTGTTCGAGCATCAGCGCGTGGATGCCCTCCTGTGTGGTGTGGTGGTGGCCGGCTTCCTTGGCCACTTCGATGCGCTCGGCATCGCGCCGTGCCAGCGCCAGCACCCCGGCACTGACCAGCCGGTCGTGCAGGATCACGTCCGCCTCGTTGAGCGCACGCAGCGCGCGCAGCGTCAGCAGGCCCGGATCGCCCGGCCCCGCGCCGACCAGCACTACGCTGCCATCGACCGCATCGTCGCCTGCGGCCAGCATTCTTTCGGCCTCGGCCTGGGCCTCGGCGACGCGCCCGCCGCGCACCAGCCCGGCGACCCGGCCGCTGAACAGTTGCTCGTAGAAACCCCGCCGCGCCGCCGGCTGCGGATGGCGCAGGCGGATGCGCCGGCGCAGCCGGGCGGCCAGCATCGCCAGCGTGCCGAGCGAGTGGTCCAGCAGGGTTTCCAGGCGCTCGCGCAACAGTCGCGCGAACATCGGCGCGTCGCCGCCGCTGGAGATGGCGATGGTGATCGGCGCGCGGTCGATCACCGCCGGCACCTGGAAGCTGGACCGCTCCGCGTCATCCACCACGTTGACGAAGATCCGCCGCGCCGCGGCCAGTTCGGCGATGCGACCGTGCAATGCGGCATCGTCGGTGGCAGCCACTACCAGCCAGGCATCGTCGAGCCACTCGGGCTCGAACGTGCCGGGGCGATGGGCGATCCGCCCCGCCGCCACCCAGGCTTGCAGACCGTTCGAGAGCGCCGGGGCTCCCACCGTCACGCGTGCACCGGCCTCGACCAGCATCGCCGCCTTGCGTTCGGCCACGGCACCGCCGCCCACCACCAGGACTGGGCGGTCGCGCAGGTCGGCGAACAGGGGGTACAGCTTCATCGAAGTCGGCGCTCGCGGCTGGGTGCACCGGGCGGTGCATCCGGCCAAGCTAGGAACGCAACCCCGCGTCCACAAATGATTTCTGCGCAGGTGCTTATGCCGCCAGCTCATGACGACGGCAAAACCGGGTTTTGCTTGACGCAATGCAGCAAACAGCTGTATAGACGTCCAAATGAAGACGCACTCGCGATGGCATGCTCCCTCTCCCGCGCCGACGGCCGCCCCCGGACGACCCGATGGCCCGAGGGCAGCCGCATGACGCTGACCCAGCTCCGCTACCTGATCGCGATCGCCGACTCCGGCCTCAACATCACCCAGGCCGCCGAACGCGTGCACGCCACCCAACCGGGGCTGAGCAAGCAGCTCAAGCAACTGGAGGAAGAGCTGGGCTTCCAGCTGTTCAATCGCCGCGGCAAGAGCCTGGACGCGATTACCCACGCCGGCAGCAAGGTGCTGGAGCGCGCGCGGGCGATCCTGGCCGAGGTGGCCAACATCCAGTCGGTGGCAGCCAACCTGCGCAACGAGGCGCGCGGCACCCTGCGCATCGCCACCACGCACACCCAGGCGCGCTTCGCCCTGCCCGGCGCAATCGCCGCGCTCAATCGCCAGTACCCCGAGGTGAGCGTCCACCTGCAGCCGGCAGCCGACACCGAACTGATGGAGCTGCTCGCCGGGGGCGGCGTGGACATGGCAATCGTCAGCACCGCCGGCACACCGCCCGCCGGCGTGATCAGCCTGCCCGCCTACCGCTGGCAGCGCCGCGTGGTGGTACCGAAGGACCACCCGCTGGCGGCGCTCGACCGCGCCCCCACGTTGCAGGAGCTGGCCGCACATCCCCTGGTCAGCTACGACTCGTCGCTGAAGCCGGAGTCCTCGCTGCGGCGAGCCTTCGAGGCCAGCGGCCTGACCCCGCAGATCGCGATGACCGCCGCCGATGCCGATCTGATCAAGACCTATGTCCGCGCCGGCCTCGGGGTCGGCGTGCTGGCCGAGATGGCGCTGCTGCCCGCCGACAGTGCCGACCTGCACATCCTCGCCGCCGACGCCCTGTTCGCGCCGTGCACCACCTGGCTGGTGCTGCGCCGCGACGGCGTGCCGCGCGAGTTCGCGCTCGCCTTCATCACCGACTTTGCGCCGCAACTCGACCGCAAGGCACTGGCCCGACACCTGTCCGCCGGCGAGGCGGTGGAATGGCCCTCCGCGCCGACCTGGCGCGAGCGGGTGCTAAAGGTCGTGGGCCGGCCGGCCGCCGCCCGGGCCTGAAGCGCCGGAGGCCTGCAGACACCGCGCCGGCACGACGAGGCACCGGACCGGACGGCGGGGTGCCGGGAAGCTACACCCCCTCGTGCAGGCCGCACTCGCGATGCAGCCCGAAGAACCGCGTGTCCTCGGCTTCCATGCCCGGTGCCCACGGCCGCGTGG
>JAGWVM010000255.1 GCA_018970895.1 Lysobacteraceae bacterium
CAAGACGCTCGAACCGTTCAGGCTGGACGAGATGGTGCAGACGGTGCGCGGCTCCGGTTACCGCTTTTCGGCCAGCGTCTGAGGCCGCGGCCCGTCGCTTGCGCGCTGCGGTCCGATTGTCGATCCTGCCGACAACCCCTATCCGCAGGATGCCATCGTCTTGAGTCAGCTTCGACTGCCCGATACACCGATCCTGGCCATGGGCGCCGTCGCTGGCCTGCTCGTCGCCGGACTGCTCGGCCATGCCGCAGGTGGACACGCTCTCGCCGGCGTGCTGCTGGTGGCGCTGGTGGAAATCGTCTTGCTGTTGTCTTCGATCCGTCATCTGCGGCGCGCCATGATCGCGCCGCTCCGCCCCTCCCCGCCCGCGCATGACCGTTTCATGACCCGTACCCGCCGTATCGCCTCGAGCCTGCGCGACCTGCGCAGCGCCGCCGGCAACCTCCCCGATGCCGTGGTGCTGCTGGACAACGAACAGCACGTGCGCTGGTTCAACCATGCGGCGGAGGATCTGCTCGGCCTGCGCCGACCGCAGGACCGCGGAGCCGACCTGCACGAACGCCTGCGCCATTCCGACCTTGCCGGCTGGCTGGAAGACGGCGCGCGCGAACCGCTCAACGACATCGCCGCGCCGGGCCGGCCCGATCGCCACCTCAACGTCACGCTGCTTCCGTTCGGCCGCCGCCAGCGCCTGCTGCTGGCGCGCGACATCAGCGACCTGACCCGGCTGGAGCAGGTCCGTCGCGACTTCGTCGCCAACGTCTCCCACGAGCTGCGCACCCCCCTTACGGTGATCCACGGCTATCTCGAGCTGCTCGACCCGCAGGACGTGCCCGAGCTGGCTCCGGTGCTGGGCGAAATGCGGGCCCAGTCCAAGCGGATGGGCCAGATCGTCGAGGACCTGCTGACCCTGTCGCGGCTGGAGACCCAGGAGCACGTCACCGACGAGCGCGTGGCGATGTCTCCCCTGCTGGCGACGCTGCGCAGGGAAGCCGAGGCGCTGAGCCAGGGACGACACAGCATCGTGCTCGAGTCCACCGCCGAAACCGACCTGCTCGGCTCGCCGAAAGACCTGCACAGCGCGTTCTCCAACCTGGTGAGCAACGCGGTGCGCTACACGCCGGCCGGCGGCACCATCACCATCCGCTGGCAGCGCAGGGGCGACGGCGCGGCCTATTCGGTCAGCGATACCGGCTTCGGCATTCCGGCCAACCACCTCTCCCGCCTGACCGAACGCTTCTATCGCGTGTCGTCCAGTCGTTCACGCGACACCGGCGGCACCGGCCTCGGGCTGTCGATCGTCAAGCACGTGCTGAACCTGCACCAGGCGCGCCTGCAGATCGAGAGCACGCCCGGCCAGGGCTCGACCTTTTCCTGCCTGTTCGGTCGCGAGCGGCTGCTCGGCCCGTCAAGCAGCGACGAGGGCTGAACCGCCGCCACCGCGTCCGGTCACGGCGGCGGCGATCGGGATGTATGCCGGCGCCACTTGCGACAGAATGCAGGCATGCGTCGCGCCATCCCCCCCTCATCGCCCGAACCGGCCGGGCTCAGCGCCCCGGAGCTGTTCCTCAGCCGCGAGCTGGCGGCACTGGAGTTCAACTTCCGCGTGCTGGCCATGGCCCGCGATCCGGCGATCCCGCTGCTTGAGCGGCTGCGCTACCTGAGCATCGTGGCCAACAACCTCGACGAGTTCTTCGAGGTCCGTGTGGCGATGCTCAAGCACCATCATCATTTCGGCTCGGCCTCGCCGGGGCCGGACGGGATCGCGTCCGGCGAACTGCTGGCGCGGATCCGCGCCCGTGCCCTGGATCTGGTCGCCGAGCAGTATCGCACCTGGCAGGACGATCTCAGCCCGCGACTGGAAGCGGAG
>JAGWVM010000010.1 GCA_018970895.1 Lysobacteraceae bacterium
TGCACCGGCTCCACCGTGGCCTACAACTACCTGCGCGGCGAGTTCCACCACGAGCCGTTCGAGCACTTCGAGGAAGCGCTGAAGGAAGCGTACGCGGCGGGCCTGCTGGGCAAGAACATCGGCGGCACCGGCATCGACGTGGACATCTACGCCGCACTGGGCGCGGGCGCCTACATCTGCGGTGAAGAGACCGCCCTGATGGAGTCGCTGGAAGGCAAGAAGGGCCAGCCGCGCTTCAAGCCGCCGTTCCCGGCCAACTTCGGCCTGTATGGCAAGCCCACCACCATCAACAACACCGAGAGCTACGCCTCGGTGCCGGCGATCCTGCGCAACGGCGCGGACTGGTTCTTGAACCTCGGCAAGCCGAACAACGGCGGCCCGAAGGTGTTCTCGGTGTCCGGCCACGTCAACAAGCCGGGCAATTTCGAGATCCGCCTCGGCACCTCGTTCAACGACCTGCTGGCGATGGCCGGCGGCGTGCGCAACGGCAACAAGCTCAAGGCGGTGATCCCGGGCGGCTCCTCGATGAAGGTGCTGCCGGCGGCGATGATCACCGAGTGCACCATGGACTACGACAGCCTGCAGAAGGCCGGTTCGGGCCTGGGTTCCGGCGCGGTCATCGTGATGGACGAGACCACCTGCATGGTCAGGGCCTGCCATCGCATCTCGCGCTTCTACTACGCCGAGTCCTGCGGCCAGTGCACGCCGTGCCGCGAGGGCACCGGCTGGATGTACCGCGTGCTCAGCCGCATCGTGGAAGGCAAGGGCACCGAGGACGACCTGCATCGCCTGAAGGCGGTCGCCGGCCAGATCGAGGGCCACACCATCTGCGCCTTCGGCGAGGCCGCCGCCTGGCCGGTGCAGGGCTTCCTGCATCACTTCTGGGACGAGTTCGAATATTTCGTGCGCAACGGCCGCTCCATGACGGACGACCGCCTTGCCGCCGCAAACCAGGGAGTCGCCGCCTGATGAGCGCGCAGCCAACCGCCGCCGCCCCCGATCTGCTGAACATCGAGATCGACGGCAAGCCCACCCAGATCCGCAAGGGCGCGATGATCATCGAGGCGGCCGACGCCATCGGCGTGCCGATCCCGCGCTTCTGCTACCACCGCAAGCTTCCCATCGCCGCCAACTGCCGCATGTGCCTGGTGGACGTGGAGATGGGCGGCCGGATGATGCCCAAGCCGCAGCCGGCATGCGCCACTCCCGTTGCGGAAGGCATGAAGGTGATGACGCGCTCGGAGAAGGCGCTGAAGTTCCAGAAGGACGTGATGGAATTCCTTCTGATCAACCATCCGCTGGACTGCCCGATCTGCGACCAGGGCGGCGAGTGCGAGCTGCAGGACGTCTCGCTGGGCTACGGCCGCAGCGTGTCCCGCTACACCGAGCGCAAGCGCACCGTGGCCGACGAGAACATCGGTCCGCTGGTCGCCACCGAGATGACCCGCTGCATCCAGTGCACTCGCTGCGTGCGCTTCACCAGCGAGATCGCCGGCACCTACGAGCTCGGCGGCATGAACCGCGGCGAGAACCTGCAGATCGGCACCTACATCGGCAAGACGATCGAGACCGAGCTGTCGGGCAACATCATCGACGTCTGCCCGGTCGGCGCGCTGACCAACAAGCCGTTCCAGTTCAAGGCGCGCGCCTGGGAGCTGGTGGCCAGGCCGTCGATCGGCTACCACGACGCGCTTGGCTCCAATCTGTGGCTGCACACGCGCCGCGGCGAAGTCCTGCGCACGGTGCCGCGCGACAACGAATCGATCAACGAGTGCTGGCTGTCCGATCGCGACCGCTACAGCTATCAGGGCCTGTACGGCGCGGATCGCATCACCGCACCGGAAGTGAAGCGCAACGGCCAGTGGCAGGCGACCACCTGGGAGGACGCGCTTTCGTTCGCCGCCGAGGCGCTGCGCAAGGTGCCAGCGGGCGAGCTCGGCGTGCTGGCCAGCCCGGCCGCCACCAGCGAGGAGGGTGACCTGCTCGTGCGGCTGGCGCGGGGCCTGGGCAGCGTCCATGTGGACCACCGCCTGCGCCAGCTCGATTTCGCCGACGGCGCCGTCGCCGGCACGTTCGCGATGCCGGTGACCGAGGTGGCCACGGTACGCGCGGCGCTGCTGGTCGGCTCCAACCTGCGTCACGAAATGCCGCTGCTCAACCACCGCCTGCATCAGGCAGTGAAGAAGGGCGCGAAGGTGTATGCGGTGAACCCGGCGTCGTTCGCGTTCAACTACCGGCTGGCCGGCGAGTCCATCGTCGCGCCGCAGCAGCTGGTCGATGCGCTGCTCGGCCTGGCCAAGGCCGCGGTGGCCGGCGGAGCCACGGCACCTTCCGCGCTCGCCGAGGCGATCGCGGCCGCGACATCCGACCAGGGCGACAGCGATGCGCTGGCGCAGCTGAAGGCCGGTCCGTCGGTGATCGTGCTGGGCGAACTGGCCGTGACCCATCCGCAGGCATCGTGGCTGCGGGCCCTGGCCCGCTTCATCGGCGAGGCCACCGGCGCGTCGATCAACGAGCTGCCGGTCGGTGCCAACGCGGTCGGGCTGGCGCGCTGCGGCGTGCTGCCGGGCAACGGTGGGCTGGATGCGCACGCGATGCTGGCGCGGCCGCGCAAGGCTTACGTGCTGTTCGGTCTGGAAGTGCCGCACGACTTCGCCGACGGTAGCCAGGCGCTGCATGCCCTGCTCGCCGCCGATACGGTGGTCGCCTTCTCGGCCTACGCCAGTGCCACGCTGCGCGACGTCGCCGACGTCATCCTGCCGATTGGTCTGTTGCCGGAAATGGACGGCACGCTGGTCAACGTCGATGGCGTGGCCCAGTCGGTGCAGGGCGGCGCCAAGCTGCCGGGTCAGGCGCGGCCGGGCTGGAAGGTGCTGCGCGCCCTGGGCGGTCTGATGCAGTTCGCCGGCTTCGAGTTCGACGATCTCGCCGGGCTGCGTGCCGGCATGGGCGACGTCGCGGCACGGCCGACGGCCACCGGCCTCGCTGCCCGCGCCCCGGTTTCCGGTCTCACCCGCATGGCGGATTGGCCGATCTACCGTGCCGATGCGGTGTTGCGCCGCGCCGAGGCGCTCAACGCGCATCCGCTGAACCGTGCTCCGGCCGTGCGCCTCAACGCCGCCGAGGCGGCCCGCCACGGACTCG
Source organism: Lysobacteraceae bacterium (assembly GCA_018970895.1). Taxonomy (GTDB): domain Bacteria; phylum Pseudomonadota; class Gammaproteobacteria; order Xanthomonadales; family Rhodanobacteraceae; genus Dyella_A. Next base: position 3,145 of record JAGWVM010000010.1, read on the forward strand.
CCGAGGGTGTCTCGGCCAAGGCGGGGCAGGCGGTGCTGCCGGTGGTGATCGATGCGGCCGTGCCCGATGGCACCGCCTGGATCGAGGCCGCGCACGAACTCACCGCGACGCTGCCGGCCTACGGCGCCACCCTCACCCTGAGCAAGGCTTGATCCATGGGCGACCAGATCCTCAACCAGCTCGTCTGGCCGATCGTGCACATCCTGGCCATCGTGCTGCCGCTGGTGTTGGCGGTGGCGATGTTCGTGTACTGGGAGCGCAAGATCATCGGCTGGATGCACGTGCGCATGGGGCCGAACAAGATCGGCCCGCTTGGCCTGCTGCAGGCCTTCGCCGACGTGGTCAAGCTGCTGATCAAGGAAGTGATCCTGCCGACCAACGCGAACCGGTTCCTGTACTACCTTGCGCCGCTGCTGGCGCTGGTACCGGCGCTGGCCGCGTGGTCGGTGATCCCGTTCGGCACCAAGATGGTGCTGGCCAACGTCAACGCCGGTCTGCTGTATCTGCTGGCGATGACCTCGCTGGGCGTGTACGGCATCATCCTCGCCGGCTGGGCCTCCAACTCGCGTTACGCGCTGCTCGGTGCGATGCGCTCGGCGGCACAGGTGATTTCCTACGAACTGGCCATGGGCCTGTGCCTGGTTTGCGTGCTGGTGCTGGCCGGCTCGCTCAACCTCACCGACATCGTGATGGCGCAGGCGGGCAGCAAGGGCATCGGCGAGTGGTTCATGTGGCCGCTGCTGCCGGTGTTCGTCATCTACTTCATCTCCGGCGTGGCCGAGACCAACCGCGCGCCGTTCGACGTGGCCGAGGGCGAGTCGGAGATCGTGGCCGGCTTCCACGTGGAGTACTCGGGCTCGGCGTTCGCGCTGTTCTTCCTGGCCGAGTACGCCAACATGATCCTGGTGAGCTTCCTCGCCTCGATCCTGTTCATGGGCGGCTGGCTCAGCCCGTTCCCGGAGAGCTGGGGCTGGATCGGCCACGGCAACTTCTTCTGGCTGTTCGCCAAGGCCTTCGCGTTTGCCTTCCTGTTCCTCTGGTTCCGCGCCAGCTTCCCGCGCTACCGCTATGACCAGATCATGCGGCTGGGCTGGAAGGTGTTCATTCCCATCACCATCGTGTGGGTCCTCGTCGCCGGCTGCCTGAAGTACTACGGCTGGGTCACCATCGGCACGGGGGTCTGAAGAAAGCCATGTCCCGGATTACCCAATACTTCAAGAGCCTCCTGCTCATCGAACTGCTCAAGGGCATGGCGCTGACCTGGCGCTACCTGTTCGCACCCAAGTACACGATGCGCTACCCGATGGAGCACATCCCCAAGTCGAACCGCTTCCGCGGACTGCACGCCCTGCGCCGGTATCCGAACGGCGAGGAGCGCTGCATCGCGTGCAAGCTGTGCGAGGCGGTGTGCCCGGCGCTGGCGATCACCATCGATTCGGCGCCGCGCGCCAGCGACGGCCAGCGCCGCACCACGCGTTACGACATCGACCTGTTCAAGTGCATCTTCTGCGGGTTCTGCGAGGAGAGCTGTCCGGTCGACTCGATCGTGGAGACGCACGTGCACGAGTACCACTTCGAGCAGCGCGGCGAGAACGTGGTGACCAAGCCGCAGCTGCTTGCCATCGGCGACCGCTTCGAGGCTGACATCGCCGCCGCCCGCGCGCAGGACGCGGCGTACCGCTGAGGGCAGGGGAAACACATGATCAATCCACAACTGTTCCAGCTGATCTGCTTCTACGCCTTCGCCACCGTGACCGTGGCCTCGGCGCTGGCGGTGATCACCCTGCGCAACTCGGTACATGCCGTGCTCGCGCTGGTACTGACCTTCTTCAGCTCCGCCTGCATCTGGCTGCTGGCCGAGGCCGAGTTCCTGGCGATCGCGCTGATCGTCGTCTACGTCGGCGCGGTGATGGTGCTGTTCCTGTTCGTCGTGATGATGCTGGACATCGACCAGGAGAAGATGCGCGAGGGCTTCGTGAAGTTCCTGCCGGTCGGCCTGATAGTCGCACTGGTGATGCTTGGCGAGATGCTGGCGCTGATCGGCGTGCGCGCCATGCATGCCCACGTGCTTGGCCCGAATCCCGCCACCGAGGCGGGCCTGTCCAACACCGCGTGGCTGGGCCACGCGCTGTACACCGACTACCTGCTGCCGTTCGAGGTCGCCGCCCTGATCCTGACCGTGGGCGTGGTGGCCGCCGTTGCGCTGACCCTGCGTCACCGCGGTGGGGTGCGTTACCAGACCGCCGGCCAGCAGGTGGCGGTGAAGGCCAGCGACCGCGTGCGCATCGTCAAGATGGATGCGGACACGACCTACGGCCGCACGCCGGCACCGGCCGCTTCCGAGGAGTCCAAGTGATGCTCACGCTCTCGCACTACATCGTGCTCGGCGCGGTGCTGTTCTGCATTTCCGTGGCCGGCCTGTTCATCAACCGCAAGAACGTCATCGTGCTGCTGATGGCGATCGAGTTGATGCTGCTGGCCGTGAACATGAACTTCGTGGCGTTTTCGCGCTTCCTGGGCGATGTCTCAGGCCAGGTGTTCGTGTTCTTCATTCTCACCGTGGCCGCGGCGGAATCCGCCATCGGCCTGGCGATCCTGGTGCTGCTGTTCCGCAATCGCAGCACGATCAACGTCGCCGAAATCGACAGCATGAAGGGTTGACCCGATGCAGCTTTCAACCGCAATCCTTCTCACCATCCCGCTGGCGCCGCTGGTCGGCTGCCTGCTGGCGGGCTTCTTCGGCAAGTTCATCGGCCGGGCCGGCGCGCACAGCGTGACCATCCTGGGCCTGCTGGTCGCCTGCGGCCTGTCGTTCTACGTGCTGTACCAGATCACCGCGGGCGGAGCGCCGGTCTACAACCACAACCTCTACACCTGGTTCGAGATCGGCAAGTTCAGTGCCAGCGTCGGCTTCCTGATCGACCGGCTGACCGCGATGATGATGGTGGTGGTGACCTTCGTGTCGCTGCTGGTCCACGTCTACACGATCGGCTACATGGCCGACGACCCGGGTTACCAGCGCTTCTTCAGCTACATCTCGCTGTTCACCTTCTCGATGCTGATGCTCGTGATGAGCAACAACTTCATGCAGCTGTTCTTCGGCTGGGAAGCGGTGGGCCTGGTGTCCTACCTGCTGATCGGCTTCTGGTACAAGCGGCCGACCGCGATCTTCGCCAACCTGAAGGCGTTCCTGGTCAACCGCGTGGGCGACTTCGGCTTCCTGCTGGGCATCTCGGCGGTGCTGTACTTCCTCGGTACGCTGGACTACGCCACCGCCTTCGCCGGCGCCGATTCGCTGGTCGGCAAGACGCTGACGATCACCCAGGGCGTGCACTGGGATGCGCCCACGGTGATCTGCGTGCTGCTGTTCATCGGTGCGATGGGCAAGTCGGCCCAGGTGCCGCTGCACGTGTGGCTGCCTGATTCGATGGAAGGCCCGACCCCGATCTCCGCGCTGATCCATGCCGCGACGATGGTGACCGCCGGCATCTTCATGGTCGCGCGCATGTCGCCGTTGTACGAGCTGTCCGGCTCGGCGCTGAGCTTCATCATGGTCATCGGCGCCACGGGTGCGCTGTTCACCGGCCTGATCGGCATCGTGCAGAACGACATCAAGCGCGTGGTGGCCTACTCGACGCTGTCGCAGCTCGGCTACATGACCGTGGCGCTGGGCGTGTCGGCCTATTCGGGCGCGGTCTACCACCTGATGACCCACGCCTTCTTCAAGGCGCTGCTGTTCCTCGGTGCCGGCTCGGTGATCATCGCCATGCACCACGAGCAGGACATGCGCTACATGGGCGGCCTGCGCAAGTACATGCCGATCACCTGGATCACCATGTGGATCGGTTCGCTTGCGCTGTGCGGCGTGCCGTTCTTCTCCGGCTTCTATTCGAAGGACGCGATCATCGAGGCGGTGGGTGAGTCGCATCGCTGGGGGTCGAGCTACGCCTACTTCTGCGTGATGGCCGGTGCCTTCGTCACGGCGCTGTACACCTTCCGCCAGATGTACCTGACGTTCCACGGCAAGGAGCGCTTCACGGTGAAGGCCCATCACGGCCACGGCCACGATGCGCACCATGACGACCATCACGACGACCACGGCCACCACGAGCCGGGCGTGCTCGAGCACGCGCCGACCGAATCGCCCTGGGTTGTGACCCTGCCGCTGGTGCTGCTGGCGATCCCGTCGCTGCTGATCGGCTTCCTGACCGTCGGCCCGATGCTGTTCGGCGGGTGGTTCGGCCCGGCGATCCACGTGGACGAGGCGAACAACGTACTCGGCGAGCTGGCAGGCGAATTCCACGGCGCGCTGTCGATGGCGCTGCACGGCTTCAACCCGGTCGGTCCGTTCGGCCTGGTGCTGCTGGCCTTCGCCATCCAGACCTACATCTACCTGTTCAACCCGGCCATGGCCGGCCGGATCAAGAGCGCGCTCAAGCCGCTGTGGACCGTGCTGGACCGCAAGTACTGGGTGGACGATGTCTACTTCGCGGTCTTCGCACGCGGTGGCGTGAAGCTGGGTCGCCTGTTCTGGAAGGCCGGTGACGCGGCGGTGATCGATGGCGCCCTGGTCAACGGCTCGGCCAGCCTGGTGCAGAAGATCGCCGCGGCGATGCGTCGGCTGCAGTCCGGGTACCTCTACCACTACGCCTTCGCGATGATTCTCGGCCTCATCCTGCTGCTTGGCGGGTTCTGGCTGGTCGGGCACTAAAGGGAACCCAGCTCCATGTTCAATCACCTGCTCAGCCTGCTGATCTGGCTTCCCGTGGTGGGCGCCGTCCCGGTGCTCCTTGCGGGCTCCGGCCGTCCCTCGCTGGCCCGCTGGCTCGCCCTGGCCGTTGCCGTCCTCACCTTCGCGGTGAGCCTGTTCCTGATTCCGCAGTACCACCTCGACGGTGCAGTGATGCAGCTGCGCGAGGACCACCTGTGGATCGCCTCGCTGGGCGTGCACTACGGCCTGGCGGTGGACGGCATCTCGGTCGCGCTGATCCTGCTCACCACGTTCGTCAGCATCCTGGTGATCGTCGGTGCCTGGGAGGTCATCCAGGACAAGCCGCACCAGTACATGGCTGCCATGCTGGTACTCGAGGGCCTGATGATCGGCGTGTTCTGCGCCACGGATGCGCTGCTGTTCTACGTGTTCTTCGAGGCGATGCTGATCCCGATGTTCATCCTCATCGGCATCTGGGGTGGCCCGCGTCGCGTCTACGCCACGATCAAGTTCTTCATCTACACGTTCCTCGGCTCCATCTTCATGCTGATCGGGCTGATCTACCTGTACCAGAAGGCCGGTACGTTCGACCTGCACACGCTGGCGACGCTGCCGCTGTCGATGACTGAGCAGACCTGGCTGTTCTTCGCCTTCCTGCTGGCCTTCGCGGTGAAGGTGCCGATGGTGCCGGTGCACACCTGGCTGCCGGATGCCCACGTCGAGGCGCCGACCGGCGGTTCGGTGGTGCTGGCGGCGGTGATGCTGAAGATCGGCGGATACGGCTTCCTGCGCTTCTCGCTGCCGATCACCCCGGACGCCGCCGCGCACTTCGCGCCGCTGGTGATCGTGCTGAGCCTGGTCGCGGTGGTCTACATCGGCTACGTGGCGCTGGTGCAGGACGACATGAAGAAGCTGGTGGCCTATTCGTCGGTGGCCCACATGGGCTTCGTGACGCTGGGCATCTTCATCGCCTTCATGCTGGTCCGCGACGCCGGCAACATCGATGCAGCCAAGCTCGGCATGCAGGGCGCGATGGTGCAGATGATCTCGCACGGCTTCGTGTCGGGTGCGATGTTCTCGTGCATCGGCGTGCTGTACGACCGCCTGCATACCCGCCAGATCAAGGACTACGGTGGCGTCATCAACGTGATGCCCTGGTTCGGGTTTTTCTACGTGCTGTTCGCCATGGCCAACTCCGGCCTGCCGGGCACCAGCGGTTTCGTCGGCGAGTTCATGGTGGTGCTGGCCAGCTTCAGCGCCAATCCGTGGATCGCCCTGTTCGCTGCCTTCACCCTGATCATCGGCGCGGCTTATACGCTTTGGATGGTCAAGCGCGTGCTGTGGGGCGACATCACCAACCCGCACGTGGCGGAAATGAAGGAGATCAACGGGCGCGAGACCTTCGTGCTGGTCGCCTTCGCCGCCGCGGTGCTTGCGCTGGGCATCTGGCCGCAGCCGCTGATCCACCTGATGGACCACTCGGTGGCGCAGCTGGTCCAGCAGCTGGCTGTTCACAAGATCTGATCGGGACCGACCATGCCCTCAATGAATGACATCCTGATCCTCGCGCCGGAGTTCTATCTGGTCGCAGCCGCGTGCTTGCTGTTGCTGCTCGACGCGTTCATGAAGCCCGAGCAGCGCGGTTTGCTGCACTGGCTGTCGATCGCCGTGCTGGCGGTGGCTATCTACATGGTGGTTGGTGCGGCCCCGCCGGTTGCGGTGAGCGCGTTCCACGGCATGTTCGTGCGCGACGGCGTGGCGACCATTCTCAAGGTGTTCGCGCTGCTCACCACGATCCTGGTGTTCGTGTACTCGCGCCCCTACCTGCGCGACCGCAAGCTGTTCATCGGCGAGTTCTACACGCTGATGATCTTCGCGGTGATCGGCGTGATGCTGCTGGTGTCGGCCGGCAGTCTGGTCACCGTGTACCTCGGCCTGGAGCTGCTCTCGCTGTCGTCCTATGCGCTGGTGGCGCTCAACCGCGACGCGCCGCTGCCGTCGGAGGCAGCGATGAAGTACTTCGTGCTGGGTGCACTGGCCTCGGGCATGCTGCTGTACGGCATGTCGATGGTCTATGGTGCCTCCGGCATGGGCGGGCAGGCCACGCTGGATCTTTCCAGGTTGAGTGCGGTGATGGGCTACACCCAGGCGCCGACCCTGCTGCTGTTCGGGCTGGTGTTCATGGTCGTGGGCATCAGCTTCAAGCTGGGCGTGGCGCCGTTCCACATGTGGATCCCGGACGTGTACCAGGGCGCCCCGACGCCGATCACCACCTTCATCGCCTCGGCCTCGAAGCTGGCGGCTTTCGGCATGGCCTATCGGCTGCTTGCCGGAGGCATGGCCGAGGTGGCGCACCAGTGGCAGCTGATGCTCGCCGTGCTGGCGGTGCTTTCGCTGGCGATCGGCAACCTGGTTGCCATCGTGCAGACCAACCTCAAGCGCATGCTGGCGTACTCGACCATCTCGCACATGGGTTACCTGCTGCTCGGCCTCTCGGCGGCCAATCCCGAGGGCTACTCGGCGGCGATGTTCTATGCGATCAGCTATGCGCTGATGAGCACGGCGTCGTTCGGCGTGATCCTGGCGCTGAGCCGGGCGGGCTTCGAGTGCGAGGAGATCGACGATCTGCGCGGTCTCAACCAGCGCTCGCCGTGGCTTGCCTTGCTGATGATGCTGGTGATGGTCTCGCTGGCCGGCGTGCCGCCGATGTTCGGCTTCTTCGCCAAGCTGCTGGTGCTGCAGGCCGCGATCCACGCCGGCATGATGTGGCTGGCCATCGTCGGCGCGGTGTTCGCCATCATCGGCCTGTATTACTACCTGCGCGTGGTCAAGGTGATGTACTTCGACAAGTCGGTCGAGGGCTCGGAACTGCGCATGCAGGCGGACGGTTCGCTGCGCGTGGTGCTGTCGATCAACGCGCTCGGCCTGCTGGTCGTCGGCCTGTACTGGGGGCCGCTGATCGCGTGGTGCCGCGAGGCACTGGCCGGATGAGGGGTTTTCCCGGTGAAAATTTCCCCGGGAAACGCTTGCAAGAATTCGGCCATGTCGCTATAGTCTTCGGACTCTGATGCGGGGTGGAGCAGTCTGGCAGCTCGTCGGGCTCATAACCCGAAGGTCGCAGGTTCGAATCCTGCCCCCGCTACCAGATCTTTCTTAGAACAAGAAAGCCTCCTCGTGAGGCTTTTTTGTTGGGCGCATGGAAGCGTCGCCAGCCGGCCGAGGGAGGCGTCCCGTGGGCGTCGCGGCACGGAAAGGCTGGAGAGCCGGCACATCGGCGAGTTGAGGGAATGGGCCGCTATGAGCCCATTTTTTGTTTCTGGCACCGGAAAACCGACCATGGATACCCTGGCACTGGCACAACGGTTCAGCGAAGTTCTGGCAGATCTCCAGCTGGAATGTCTCGGCGTGGAGTTCACCCCGTCGCAGGGCCAGAGTACGCTTCGGGTTTACCTGGACGTCCTGGACCACTCCGGAGGGCGCGAGGTCGGCATCGACGACTGCGAAGCGGCCAGCCGCGAGCTGTCGGCCCTGCTGGACGTCGAGGATCCGGTCCCCGGTCATTACGTGCTCGAGGTGTCCTCGCCGGGCATCGACCGGCCGCTGTTCACGGCCGAGCAGTTCGCCCGGGTGCTCGGGCAGGAAGTGAAGGTGCTGCTGAAGGCGCCGATCGAGGGTCGCCGCCGCCTGCGCGGCAAGTTGCAGCAGGTGGAAGGCGAGCGGATCGTGCTGGAGGCGGAAGGCAAGTCGTTCGAATTCGACCAGGCGGACGTGGAAAGCGCCCGCGTGGTGCCGGACTGGGTGGCGCTCGGTTACGTGCCGCAGCCCAAGCCGGGTGGCAAGAAGCCGGCCGGGAAGGCCAAGTAAGACCCATCCCTAGCGAGCGGGCGCCGGCATGCGGCGGCCCACGGAGTAGCTGCAATGAGCAAAGAACTGTTGCTGGTCGTCGACGCGGTCGCCAATGAAAAGGGCGTGCCGCGCGAGGTCATCTTCGAGGCGATGGAAGCCGCGCTGGCGTCTGCGGCCAAGAAGCGCTACCCGGACGAGGATCCGGACATCCGCGTCGAGATCGACCGCCAGTCCGGCGAGTACGAGACCTTCCGCCGCTGGGAAGTGATCGCCGACGACGGCGAGATGGAGTCGCCGTTCTACCAGGTGCGCCTGATGGACGCCGTGGACGAGCGCGAGGATGCGCAGGTCGGCGAGTTCGTCGAGCAGCAGATCGAGAATGCCGAGTTCGGGCGCATCGCCGCACAGGCCGCCAAGCAGGTGATCGTGCAGCGTGTGCGCGAGGCCGAGCGGCAACAGGTGGTCGACGCTTTCCGCGATCGCGTGGGCGAGCTGGTGGTGGGCATCGTCAAGCGCGTCGAGCGCGGCAATGTCTATCTCGACCTGGGCAGCAACGCCGAGGCCTTCATTCCGCGGGACAAGACCATTGCGCGCGAGTCGCATCGCGTGGGCGACCGCGTGCGCGGCTACCTCTACGAGGTGAAGTCCGAAGTGCGCGGTCCGCAGCTGTTCGTGTCGCGCGCCGCGCCGGAATTCATGATCGAACTGTTCAAGCTCGAGGTGCCGGAAGTCGGCCAGGGCCTGGTCGAGATCAAGGGCTGCGCCCGTGACCCGGGCGACCGCGCCAAGATCGCCGTGCAGGCCCACGACAGTCGCACCGATCCGATCGGCGCGTGCATCGGCATGCGCGGCTCGCGCGTGCAGGCGGTGTCCAACGAGCTCAACGGCGAGCGCGTTGACATCATCCTGTGGCATGAAAATCAGGCTCAGTTCGTCATCAACGCGATGGCGCCGGCCGAGGTGCAGTCCATCATCATGGACGAGGAAAAGCACTCGATGGATATCGCGGTGGCCGAGGACAAGCTGTCCCAGGCCATCGGCCGCGGTGGCCAGAACGTGCGCCTGGCCAGCAAGCTCACCGGCTGGCAGCTCAACGTGATGACGCAGGATCAGGTCACCGCCAAGAGCGAGGCCGAGCAGCAGGCCGCGCGCGTGCTGTTCATGGAGAAGCTCGAGGTGGACGAGGAGATCGCCAACATCCTGGTTCAGGAAGGCTTCTCCAGCGTCGAGGAAATCGCCTATGTGCCCAGCGCCGAACTGCTGGCGGTGGAGGGCTTCGACGAGGACATCGTCGAGGAACTGCGCGCCCGCGCCCGCGACGCGCTGCTCACCGAGGCGCTGGCGGCGGAAGAGGGTATCGAGGAGCATCAGCCTTCCGAAGAGCTGCTGGCGCTCGATGGCATGGACGAGGCCACCGCGTATGCGCTGGCGGCCCGTGAAATAAGCACTGTGGACGATCTGGCCGACCTCGCGGTCGACGACCTGATCGATATCGAAGGCATAGACGAAGAGCGCGCTGCCGCGCTGATCATGGCCGCACGTGCGCCGATGATCGAGCGACTGGAGAAGGGCGGCTAACCGCGAGCGGACGCGCCCTGGAAGGGCGCGCCGGGGAGGGCCTCATCGAAGGCTCTCCACCAGGGATGGAGGTGGACGTGCAGGCGAGGCCGCACGGACGATAGGCGCGGGAACGGCGGAGAAAGAACACGATGTCGGATATCACGATCAAACAACTTGCCGAGCAGGTGAAGATGCCGGTGGACAAGCTGCTCGGTCAGCTTGCGGAAGCTGGCATGAAATTCTCTTCCCCCGAGCAGTTCATCAGCACCACTGAAAGGATGAAACTGCTTGGCTTTCTGCGTCGCACCCACGGCAAGAACGAGGCTGCGCCGGAAGCTGATGACGCCGCGCCGCGCCAGATCACGCTCAAGCGCCGCAAGGTCAGCGAGCTTAAGGTCGCCACGCCCGGCGGGCGCGGTGCGCCGTCCAGTGCCAAGACGGTGAACGTGGAAGTGCGCGCCAAGCGCACCTATGTCAAGCGCAGCGTCATCGCCGAAGAGGCCGGTGTCGACAGCGAGCGCGAGGAGGCCGTGCGCAAGCTTGCCGAGTCGCAGCAACAGCGCGAGCACGAGGAGCGCGAGCGCCTCGAGGCGGAGCGTCGTCGCGAGGAGGAGGCGCGCCAGCGCGCCGCCGAGGAGCAGCATGCCGCCGACGAAGCAAAGCGTGCGGCCGAGGCTGCCGCTGCGCAGGCGGTCGAAGCCGCCACGCCGGCGGCCGCCGAGGCCCCGGTCAGCGCGGGAGCGGATGAGCCCGCTTCGGCCCGGGAGCCGGCACAGGCCGCTCCGTCCACCGGCGGCACGACCGATCACAGTGCGTTCGGCATGATCGTGCCGCGCATCCACGAGCCGCGTCGCCGCGAGAAGAAGGTCGTGGTGGCCGCCCCTCCGGCACCCGCACCGGCCCCGGCTCCTGCCGCGGCACCGGCCAGTGGCGATGCGGGCAGCCGCAACGCCAAGGCCAAGCATGGTCGCGATCGCGATGATGCGCCGGGTGGCAAGCGTTTCGCGGGAGGCGAGCTGCACCTGTCCGATGCCGATCGTGCCCGCCGCTCCAGCAAGCGCGGCAAGCCCGGGCGCGGTGGTCGCGACGCGGTGCGTGGCGGTGCTTCTGCCGCCTCGTCGGGTGGTCCGCACGGCTTCACCCGTCCGACCGCCGCGGTGGTGCGCGAGGTGGTGGTGGGCGACGCCAACCTGGTCGCCGACCTGGCGCAGAAGATGGCGGTCAAGGGGTCGGAAGTGGTCAAGGCGCTCTTCAAGATGGGCGTGATGGCCACCATCAACCAGACCATCGACCACGACACCGCGGTGCTGGTGGTCGAGGAGCTCGGCCACAAGGCCGTGGCCGCGAGCGAAGACAACGCCGAGGCGGCGCTGGCCGCGCACACCCAGAACGCCGAGCTGGACGGCGAGAAGGTGGCGCGTCCGCCGGTGGTCACCATCATGGGCCATGTCGACCACGGCAAGACCTCGCTGCTGGACTTCATCCGCCGCGCCAAGGTGGCGGCGGGCGAGGCGGGTGGCATCACCCAGCACATCGGCGCGTACCACGTGGATACGCCGAAGGGCGTGATCACCTTCCTGGATACCCCCGGCCACGCGGCATTCACCTCGATGCGCGCCCGCGGCGCCCAGTCCACCGATATCGTGGTGCTGGTGGTTGCGGCCGATGACGGCGTCATGCCGCAGACCAAGGAGGCCGTGCAGCACGCCCGTGCCGCCAAGGTGCCGCTGATCGTCGCGCTCAACAAGATGGACAAGTCCGACGCCAACCCGGACAACGTCAAGCAGGGCCTGGCGAACCTGGAAGTGGTCCCGGAGGACTGGGGCGGCGACACCATGTTCGTGCCGGTGTCGGCCAAGACCGGCATGGGCGTGGACGAGCTGCTCGATGCGATCTCGGTGCAGGCCGAGGTGATGGAGTTGAAGGCGGTCGAGGACGGTCCGGCGTCGGGCGTGGTGATCGAGTCCAGCCTGGACAAGGGCCGCGGTCCGGTGGCCACGGTGCTGGTGCAGCAGGGCACGCTCAAGCGTGGCGACTTCGTCGTCTGCGGTATCGAGTACGGCCGCATGCGCGCGCTGGTGGACGAGCGCGGCAAGACCGTGCAGGAAGCTGGTCCATCGATCCCGGTGCAGGTGCTCGGCCTTTCCGGCGTGCCGGAGGCGGGCGATGATTTCGTGGTCGTGGCCGACGAGCGGCTGGCCCGCGAAGTGGCCGCCGAGCGCCAGCAGAAGCGCCGCGAGACGCGCCTGGTCAGCAAGGCCAACCGCCTCGAGGACATCATCGCCCAGATGGGGCAGGGTGCCGAGCAGCAGACGCTCAACATCCTGGTCAAGGCGGACGTGCAGGGCTCGGTCGAGGCGTTGCGCGAGTCGCTTGGTGCGATCGGCAACGAGAACGTGAAGGTCAACGTGATCGCGGCCGGCGTCGGTGGCATCACCGAGTCCGACGCCACCCTGGCGGCGGCGTCCAAGGCGCTGGTGATCGGCTTCAACGTGCGCGCCGACGCGTCGGCGCGCAAGGTGATCGACACCGCCGGCCTGGACGTGCGCTACTTCTCGATCATCTACGACGTGATCGACCAGGTGAAGCAGGCCGCGTCCGGTCTGCTGGGCGTGGAGATCCGCGAGGAGATCATCGGCATCGCCCAGGTGCGCGAGGTGTTCCGCAGCTCCAAGTTCGGCGCGGTCGCCGGCTGCATGGTCACCGAGGGCTCGGTCAAGCGTTCCAAGCCGATCCGCGTGCTGCGCGACAACACCGTGGTCTTCGAGGGCGAGCTGGAGTCGCTGCGCCGCTTCAAGGATCTGGTCGACGAGGTGCGCAACGGCATGGAATGCGGTATCGCCGTGAAGCAGTACAACGACGTCAAGGTCGGCGACCAGATCGAGTGCTTCGAGCGCATCGAGGTGGCCCGCACGCTGTAACGGACCGTCCGGGCCGGCGTTTTGCGCCGGACCCGCGGCCCGAGATACGGAGCCCGGGCAGGCCTGCCCGGGCTTCCTGCTTTTTGTGAACATCCGGCGCGCTGCGCCCGAAGGAGGCCCCCATGCCCTCACGCGATTTCAAACGGACCGACCGGGTCGGTGCCGAACTGCGCCGCGAACTTGGCCTGCTGGTGCACGCCGCCGTTCGCGACCACGCACTGCCTTCGGTGAGCGTGTCCGACGTCGAGGTGACCCGTGACATGGACTGGGCCACGGTGTGGATCACCGCCCTGCAGGCCGAGCAGGCGCCGGTGGCGCTGAAGGCGCTGAAGGAACTGGCCGGCGAGTTCCGCCGCTCGCTTGCCCGCGGCATGCGCCTGCGGCGGGTGCCGGAGCTGCGCTTCAAGTACGACGACTCGGTCGACAAGGGCGAGCGCATCGATCAGCTGCTGCGCGCCGACGAGCCGACGGCGGCCGATGGAGCCGACGAGGACTGATGGGTCGGATCGTTTTCCGCGAGCTGCATGGCCTGGTGCTGCTCGACAAGCCGCTGGGGCTGAGTTCCAACCAGGCGCTGCAGGACGTGCGCCGGCTGTTCCGGGCCGCCAAGGGCGGCCACACCGGGGCGCTCGACCCCCTGGCCAGCGGCCTGCTGCCGCTGTGCTTCGGCGAGGGCACCAAGCTGGCGACGCACCTGCTCGGTGCCCGCAAGGCGTATCGGGCCACCTGCCGGCTGGGCGTCACCACCACCACGGGTGACCTGGAGGGCGAAGTGGTCGGCGAGCGCCCGGTGCCGGCGCTGGACGACGCGATGATCGAGGCGGCACTGGCGCCGCTGCGCGGACGCATCCGCCACGTGCCACCGGCGTATTCGGCGATCAAGCAGGGCGGCGAGCCGCTCTACCTCAAGGCGCGCCGGGGCGAGGTGGTGGATGTGCCGGCCCGCGAGGTCGACGTGCACCGGCTGGCCCTGGTCGGCCGGGAGGGCGACCGGCTGCACCTGGACATCGAGTGCGGCACCGGGACCTATATCCGCAGTCTCGCGGTCGACCTGGGCGAGGCGCTGGGGTGCGGCGCACACCTGACCGCATTGCGCCGGACATGGGTGGAACCCTTCATGTCGCCCCGCATGCACACGCTGGACGAGCTGCGCGAGCGTGCCGGGCAGGGCGACGAGGTCCTGCTCGAGGCGCTGTTGCCGGTGACCGCGGCAGTGGCCCACCTGCCGGCGGTCCGCCTGGATGCCGCGCAGGGCCAGGCGATGGCGCAGGGACGCCGGATCCCCTGGGATGCGTCGGTCAGCGGTCTTTGCGCGGCGTTCGCCGATGATGGGGCCCTGCTGGCCCTCGTCGAGCGCGACGCGCAAGGGCTGCTGCGGGTGCAGCGCGGCTTCAACCTGCCGCCCGGCGGCTGATCCGCCCACGCGGTTCGGCGACAGCGCGGTGGCGAAGGCATGACGGTCTTGTTGTGGCGCGGCTCCCGTCGCTACAATACGGAGCTTGATTCCATCGTTCCAATCAACCAGGCGAAGCTTGCGCAACGTCATCGCGCGGTGACGTTGCGCAAGCTTCGCATTCGCTTTTGAGGAAGAGATACCCATGTCCCTGACCGCAGAACAGACCAGCAAGATCATTGCTGAATTCGGCCGCGTGCCCAACGACACCGGTTCGCCGGAAGTGCAGGTGGCCCTGCTGTCGGCCCGCATCGAGCACCTCACCGGCCACTTCAAGACCCACAAGCAGGACCATCACTCGCGTCGCGGCCTGCTGCAGCTGGTCAACCGCCGCAAGAGCCTGCTCGCGTATCTGAAGGATCGCGACCTGGCTCGCTACCAGAGCCTGATCGAACGTCTCGGCCTCCGCCGTTAACCCACGAGGAGACCCAACGTGGCGAAAGTAACCAAGTCATTCCAGTACGGTAATCACGAAGTCACACTGGAGACGGGCGAAATCGCCCGCCAGGCATCCGGTGCGGTCATGGTCAGCATGGGCGGCACCGTGGTGCTGGTCACCGCGGTGGCGGCGACCAAGCCCCGCGAGGGCCAGGACTTCTTCCCGCTCACCGTGGACTACGTCGAGAAGTTCTACTCCGCCGGCCGCATCCCGGGCGGCTTCTTCAAGCGCGAAGGTCGTCCGACCGAGAAGGAGACGCTGACTTCGCGTCTGATCGATCGTCCGGTGCGCCCGCTGTTCCCGGAAGACTTCAAGAACGAAGTGCAGGTGATCGCCCAGGTCGTCTCGCTGAATCCGGAAGTCGACGGCGACATCCCGGCGATGCTCGGTGCCTCCGCGGCGCTGTCGCTGGCCGGCATCCCGTTCCAGGGGCCGATCGGCGCTGCCCGCGTCGGTTACGTCAATGGCCAGTATGTGCTGAACCCGACGCACACCGAGCTGAAGACTTCCGACCTCGACCTGGTCGTGGCCGGCACCTCCGGCGCCGTGCTGATGGTGGAGTCGGAGGCCAAGCTGCTGTCCGAGGACGTGATGCTGGGCGCCGTGATGTTCGGTCACCAGCAGATGCAGATCGCGATCAATGCGATCGCCGAGCTGGCCGCCGAGGCCGCCAAGCCGTCGTGGAACTGGCAGCCGCCGGCCCGCAACGAGTCGCTGGTCGCCGCGCTCAAGGGCGCCGTGGGCGACAAGCTCGAGCAGGCCTTCCAGGTGCGCGACAAGCTGCAGCGCCGCGACGCCATCTCGGCGATCAAGGCCGAGGTGATGGAGTCGCTGAAGGCCTCCGCCGAGCAGCACGGCTGGACCACCGCCGAGCTGGGCAAGGAGTTTGCCGAGCTCGAGTACCGCACCATGCGCGACAGCGTGCTGAAGACCAAGGTGCGCATCGACGGCCGTCAGCTCGACGACGTGCGTCCGATCACCGTGCGCGTCGGCGTGCTGCCGCGCACCCACGGTTCGGCGCTGTTCACCCGCGGCGAAACCCAGGCGCTGGTCGTCACCACGCTGGGCACCGCGCGCGATGCACAGATCATCGATGCGCCGGAAGGCGAGTCGAAGGATCCGTTCCTGTTCCACTACAACTTCCCGCCGTTCTCGGTGGGCGAGGCCGGTCGCTTCGGCGCGCCGAAGCGTCGCGAGATCGGCCACGGTCGCCTCGCCAAGCGCGGCGTGCAGGCGGTCAAGCCGGGCATGGACGAGTTTCCCTACGTGGTGCGCGTGGTCTCGGAGATCACCGAGTCGAACGGCTCTTCGTCGATGGCCTCCGTGTGCGGCTCTTCGCTGGCGATGATGGACGCGGGCGTGCCGCTGAAGGCACCGGTTGCGGGCATCGCGATGGGCCTGGTGAAGGAGGGCAACGACTTCGTCGTGCTGTCGGACATCCTGGGCGACGAGGATCACCTCGGCGACATGGATTTCAAGGTGGCCGGCAGCGCCGATGGCATCTCCGCACTGCAGATGGACATCAAGATCGACGGCATCACCGAGGAGATCATGAAGGTGGCGCTGGCGCAGGCCAAGCGCGGTCGCCTGCACATCCTGGGCGAGATGGCCAAGGTGATCAGCACGCCGCGCTCGGAGATGAGCGAGTACGCCCCGCGCCTGCTTACCATCAAGATCCACCCGGACAAGATCCGCGAGGTCATCGGCAAGGGCGGCGCCACCATCCGCTCGATCACCGAAGAAACCGGCACCACCATCGACATCAGCGACGACGGTACCGTGGTGATCGCCTCGGTCAACCGCAACGCCGCCGAGGATGCGAAGAAGCGCATCGAACAGATCGTCTCCGACGTCGAGCCGGGCCGCATCTACGAGGGCAAGGTCGCCAAGCTGATGGATTTCGGCGCGTTCGTCACGATCATGCCGGGCAAGGATGGTCTGGTGCATGTGTCGCAGATCTCCTCCGAGCGCGTCGAGAAGGTGTCCGACAAGCTGAAGGAAGGCGATATCGTCAAGGTGAAGGTGCTGGAAGTGGACAAGCAGGGCCGTATCCGTCTGTCCATGAAGGCGGTGACCGAGGACGAAGCCGCCGGCGCCTGATCGGTCCCGGTTCGCTGAATCGCACGAGGGCCCGGCGGCAACGCCGGGCCCTCGTCGTTTTATCGCCACGCCCATTTGCTACGATGCCCCGTGTCACGCATCCGGAGGCAGGCATGGCCGATCAGGCAAGCGATTTCATCAGGCAGTCCCAGGCCATGGCCGAGCAGTCCTGGTCCCAGTGGATGCGCTACCTGCAGCAGGCCGCCGGTCAGCCGTCGTCGCCGCTGGCGGGGTTCGGCATGCCCGGGATGCCGGGCATCCCGGGCATGCCGGGCATGCCGCCGCAGGCGGCGCCGGGGGGTGACCTGCTCGAGCGCGCCATGTCGGGCCTGTCGTCCTACCTCGAGTGGATGCAGCGTGCGGCGTCCGCGCAGACGACCGTGCCGGGGACTGACTGGCAGGCCTCGATGAAAGCGATGTTCGGTGACGCGGGACAGCCATTCACACAGGCATTCGGCGGCATCGACAGCTCTGCGGCCCAGGGCTTCGTGCAGCAGTGGCAGGCGTGGCTGGAGGCCGCCGGCCAGGCCGGCGTGACCGACTGGCGCACGCCGCCGCGCATGCCGGGCTTCGGGCTCCACCGTGAACAGCAGGCCCATCAGCAGGCACTGATTGCCGCGATGTTGGAGAGCGCCGAGCAGCAACGCCGTTACCAGACGCTGATCCTCAAGGCGAATGCGCAGGGGCTCGAGCGGCTTCAGGACAAGCTGGCCGACCACGTCGAGCCGGGACGCCAGCTCGATTCGCTGAAGGCGCTGTATGACCTGTGGGTGGATGCCGCCGAGGAGGCCTATGCCGAAATCGCGCTCAGCGACGAGTTCCGCGAGGTCTATGGCGCGATGGTCAATGCGCAGATGCGCGAGCGCCAACTGGTGCAGGAGCATCTGGAAGATCTGTGCCGGCAGCTGGGCCTGCCGACCCGCAGCGAGGTCGACAGCCTCGGGCGACGCCTGCAGGAGGTGCGGCGCGAGCTTCGTGCTGCGGCCGGTGGCCCGGTGGCCGTGGAACTGGCGGCCCTGCGCGAGGAATTGCGCGCACTGAAGGCGTCGCGGCCCACCGCCGCAAGCGCGTCGGGGACATCCGCCTCCGCCGATCGGTCCGAGGCAAAGCCGATCCGCACGAAGACGTCCGCCCGGAAAGCCACGTCCGTCAGGGCCCGGAAGTCGAAGGCGGCGGTCGCGACGTCCGCCCCGGTTGCCGCCCCGTCGGGCAGGGTCGCGGCCAAGGCGTCGACGCCAAAAGCAAGGCCGAAGCCGAAAGCGCAGTCAAAGCCAAAGCCACAGCCCGAGCCGAAAAAGGCCGCGGCCGACGCGTCCGGCAAGGGTGCTCGTCCGCGATCGGCCCCGCGACCGGGCCGCGCAGCGGCGGCCAAGTCGGCTTCCGGTCCCCGGCGCTCGACGGTGAGTCCGGGCATCCCCGCCCCGCATCGCGTACGGCGCAAGTAAGGAATGATCATGGACACGCCACTGCGCATCGACCCGGCCGAAGTCCTGGCCGAGATCAACCGCTTCCAGCGCAAGCTCGCCGCGGGTCTGCAGCACCTGCCGGGGATGGGCGAGCCGGAGTACGCGAACACGCCGCGCGAGCTGGTCTATGCCGAGGACAAACTCAAGGTCTGGCATTTCACCGGGACCCGGCCGACCGCGCGGACGCCGGTGCTTATCGTCTACGCGCTGGTCAATACGGTATGGATGACCGACCTGCAGGCCGACCGCTCGCTGGTGCGCAACCTGCTCGAGCAGGGTGAGGACGTCTACCTGATCGACTGGGGCTACCCCGACGGCGCCGACCGCTGGCTGACCCTGGACGATTACCTCAACGGCTACCTCGACCGCTGCGTCGATGCCGTGCGCCACCGCCACGGGCTGGACGCGATCAACCTGCTGGGCATCTGCCAGGGCGGTGCGTTTTCGCTCTGCTACACGGCGATGCACCCGGACAAGGTGAAGAACCTGATCACCATGGTCACCCCGGTGGATTTCCACACGCCGGACAACATGCTCTCGCACTGGGTGCAGCAGCTCGATGTGGACCGTTTCGTCGACGTCATGGGCAACATCCCGGCGGCGTTGATGAACTGGGTCTACCTCACGCTCAAGCCGTTGCGGCTGAACCAGCAGAA
This sequence comes from Lysobacteraceae bacterium, assembly GCA_018970895.1. GTDB lineage: Bacteria > Pseudomonadota > Gammaproteobacteria > Xanthomonadales > Rhodanobacteraceae > Dyella_A. The sequence goes on from JAGWVM010000010.1 coordinate 22,297, forward strand.
GTACATCGGCCTGGTGGAGATCCTCGACAACCCGGCCGAGCTGGAAAATTTCCTGCGCATGGAGCGCTGGATCTTCGACTCGCCCGACCAGGCCGGCGAGGCATTCCGCCAGTTCATCAAGGACTTCTACCAGGGCAACAAGCTGGTCCGGCACGATCTCGAAATCGGCGGCCGGCCGGTCGACCTGGGGCTGATCCAGCAGCCGGTGCTCAACATCTACGCGCAGCAGGACCACCTCGTGCCGCCCGATGCCTCGCGGGCACTGGGCAAGCACATCGGCACGCAGGACTACACCGAAATCGCCTTCAAGGGCGGCCATATCGGCATTTACGTTTCCGGTCGCGCCCAGCGCGAAGTGCCGCCGGCGATCCATCGCTGGCTGCGCGCGCGCGACTGACGGACCAGGACTGCAAGCCATGAACGAACCCAAGCGTCTGACCCGCTCCCGCGCCAATCGCAGCCTTGCCGGGGTGTGCGGCGGCATCGCCGAGTACTACGGCTGGGACCCGACGATCGTGCGCGTCGCCTGGATCGTGCTGACCCTGCTGGGCGGCTCCGGCATACTGCTCTACCTGATTCTCTGGCTGGTGATGCCCGACGCTTCCTGAGCCGGGGCTTCGCACCTGCCGCCGCCCCGGCCTGCCGCCGGGGTGGAGCTTTTTCCTTCCCGAAGAACGAACCCGATGGATTACGACCGTTACGACCGCGTCCGTGCCGTGCAGTGGCAGGGTGACCACCTGCGCCTGCTCGACCAGCGTCGGCTGCCGCGCGAGGAGCAGTGGATCGACTGCCGCAGCGCCGCCGAGGTGACCCGGGCCATCCGCGACCTCGTGGTGCGCGGTGCGCCGGCGATCGGCATCGCCGCCGCATGGGGCGTGGTGCTGGCCGCGCAGCAGGGCGAGGCGCTGGACCCCGCGCTGGCGATGCTGCGTGCGGCCCGCCCGACCGCGGTGAACCTGATGTGGGCGCTTGACCGCATGAAATCGCGGATCGCCGCGGGCGCCGACGCCGCGGCACTGGCCGTCGAGGCGCAGGCGATCCAGGCCGAGGACCTGGCCGCCAACCGCCACATGGGCGAACTGGGTGCAGCGCTGATCGCGCCGGGCTCGGGCGTGCTGACCCACTGCAATACCGGCTCGCTGGCCACGGCCGGTTTTGGCACGGCGCTCGGCGTGATCCGCGCCGGCGTCGCCGGCGGCCGCATCGATCGCGTGTATGCCGGCGAGACCCGGCCCTGGCAGCAGGGCGCGCGCCTGACCATGTACGAGCTGGTGCGCGACGGCATTCCCGCGAAGCTGATCGCCGACTCGGCGGCGGCCCACCTGATGAAATCCGGCGAGGTGCAGTGGGTCATCGTCGGCGCCGACCGCATCGCCGCCAACGGCGACACCGCGAACAAGATCGGCACCTACCAGCTGGCCATCGCCGCGCGCCACCACGGCGTGAAGTTCATGGTGGTGGCGCCGTCATCCACGGTGGACATGGCCACGCCGGACGGGGAAGCGATCGAGATCGAACTGCGCGACCCGGCCGAACTGCTGGCCACCGCCGGCCAGCGGACGGTGGTGGAGGGCGCCGCGGCGTGGAATCCGGTGTTCGACGTGACTCCCGCCGGACTGATCGACGCCATCGTCACCGAGCGCGGCGTGATCGAGCATCCGAACGCGCTGGCGATGCAAGCGGTGTTCGGGCGGTGAGGGAGGTGCGCACGGTCGGCCTGTTCGCCGTCGGCGGCGTGATCGGCCTGGTGGTCGACGCCGGGATCTCGCAGGCGCTGGTGAGCTTCGGTCACTGGAATGCCTACGTGGCGCGCATCGTCTCGTTCCTTGCCGCGGCCGTCGTGACCTGGTGGTGGAATCGCCGGCACACCTTTGCGGGGCGTTCCAGCGGCCGCAAGGCACATGCCGAGCTGCTGCACTGGCTGGTCCTGATGAGCGCCGGCGCCGTCGTCAACTACGGCATTTTCGCCGCCTGCCTGATGCTGTTTCCGGCGCTGCATCGCTGGCCGGCGGTGGCCGTCGCGGCCGGTTCGGCGGTGGCCGCACTGGTCAATTTCTCGACAGCCCGCGGGCTGCTTTTCCGCCACCCCAAAGCTACGCGCTAAGTTATTGATCTGAAAGATCAAAATACTGCCACGAAATGACCTTTCGTGGTACACTCCGGCAGTTGATTTCAGGGCCGCTCGCGCACGCACCTGAGGTGTTGGCGAAGCGGCCTTTTTTCGTCCACTGGGAAGCCGATTGATGGCAGAACTCGCCAAAGAAGTCATCCGCGTCAACATCGAAGACGAGATGCGCCAGAGCTATCTCGATTACGCCATGAGCGTGATCGTGGGCCGCGCCCTCCCGGACGTGCGCGACGGCCTGAAGCCGGTCCATCGCCGCGTGCTCTACGCGATGAACGAACTGGGCAACGTCTGGAACAAGCCCTACAAGAAGTCGGCCCGCGTGGTCGGTGACGTCATCGGTAAATACCATCCGCACGGCGACTCGTCGGTCTACGACGCGATCGTGCGCATGGCCCAGCCGTTCTCGCTGCGCTACATGCTGGTCGACGGCCAGGGCAACTTCGGTTCGGTCGACGGCGACAACGCCGCGGCGATGCGCTACACCGAGGTGCGCATGTCGCGCCTCACCCACGAGCTGCTCGCCGACATCGACAAGGAGACCGTCGACTTCGGTCCCAACTACGACGAGAGCGAGCACGAGCCGCTGGTCCTGCCGACCCGCGTGCCGAACCTGCTGGTCAACGGTTCGGCCGGCATCGCGGTGGGCATGGCCACCAACATCCCGCCGCACAACCTCGGCGAGGTGATCAGTGCGACCATCGCGCTCATCGACGATCCCTCGCTGGGCATCGACGAGCTGATGACCCACATCCCGGGGCCGGACTTCCCGACCCACGGCATCATCAACGGCGCCGCCGGCATCGTGGAGGCCTACCGCACCGGTCGCGGCCGCATCCTGGTGCGCGCCAAGACCGAGATCGAGACCGAGCCGAACGGCCGCGAGACGATCATCGTCCACGAGCTGCCGTACCAGGTGAACAAGGCGCGGCTGATCGAGAAGATCGCCGAGCTGGTGAAGGAGAAGAAGCTCGAGGGCATCAGCGAACTGCGCGACGAGTCCGACAAGGACGGCATGCGCATGGTCATCGAGATCCGCCGCGATGCGATGGCCGACGTCGTGCTGAACAACCTGTTCCAGCAGACGCAGATGCAGGTCACCTTCGGCATCAACATGGTGGCGCTGTCCGAGGGCCAGCCGAAGCTGCTGAACCTGAAGGAGATCCTCGAGGCGTTCATCCGCCACCGTCGCGAGGTGGTGACCCGCCGCACCATCTTCGAGCTGCGCAAGGCGCGCGCCCGCGCGCACATCCTGGAAGGCCTCACCGTCGCGCTCGCCAACATCGACGAGATGATCGAGCTGATCAAGACCTCGGCCTCGCCGGCCGAGGCGCGCGAACGCATGCTGGCGCGCAAGTGGCAGCCCGGCGTGGTCGGTGCGCTGCTCTCGGCGGCCGGTGCCGACGCCTCGCGCCCGGAAGACATGGATCCGCGAGACGGCCTCAAGCCCGAGGGCTACCAGCTTTCCGAGACGCAGGCGCAGGAAATCCTCGCCATGCGCCTGCACCGCCTGACCGGGCTGGAGCAGGAGAAGCTCAGCGACGAATACCGCCAGATCCTGGAAACCATCCGCGGTCTGATCGAGATCCTCGAGCATCCCGACGTGCTGCTGCAGGTCATCCGCGAGGAGCTGGAGGCGGTCAGGGACGAGTTCGGCGACGCCCGCCGCACCGAGATCCAGGCCTCGCAGGAAGATCTCAACGTGCTCGACCTGATCGCCCCGGAGGACGTGGTGGTCACGCTGTCGCACACCGGCTACATCAAGCGCCAGCCGGCCAGCACCTACCGGGCACAGCGCCGTGGCGGCAAGGGCCGTTCGGCCTCGGCGCTGAAGGACGAGGACGTGGTCGAGCAGCTGTGGGTGGTCAACACCCACGACACGCTGCTGACCTTCTCCAGCACCGGCCGCGTGTACTGGCTCAAGGTCTACCAGATGCCGGAAGCCGGCCCGGCCGCGCGCGGCAAGCCGATCGTCAACCTGCTGCCGCTGGCCGAGGGCGAGAAGGTGCAGGCGGTACTGCCGGTGCGCGAGTACGACGAGGACCGCTTCGTGTTCTTCGCCACCCGCAACGGCACCGTGAAGAAGACCCCGCTGACCGAGTTCGCCTTCCAGCTGCAGAAGGGCAAGCAGGCGATCAACCTCGCCGAGGGCGACGCGCTGGTCAACGTGGCGCTCACCGACGGCAACAGCGACGTGCTGCTGTTCGCCTCCAACGGCAAGGTCAACCGCTTCGACGAGAACACCGTGCGCTCGATGGGCCGCACCGCCACCGGCGTGCGCGGCATGCGCCTGGCCGACGACGCCGAGGTGGTGTCGATGATCGTGGCGGCCGAGGGCGACATCCTGACCGCCACCGCACGCGGCTACGGCAAGCGCACGGCGCTGGACGAGTTTCCGAAGAAGGGTCGCGGTACCCAGGGCGTGATCGGCATCCAGTGCTCCGAGCGCAACGGCCCGCTGGTGGCCGCGGTGCAGGTCACCGAGGCGCACGAGCTGATGCTGATCTCCAACCAGGGCACCCTGGTGCGGACCCGCGTGGCCGAGGTCTCGCAGCTCAGCCGCAACACCCAGGGCGTTACCCTGATCAAGCTGCCGGCCGACGAGGCCCTGGTCAGCGTGGTGCGTCTGGATGCGGACGAAGAGAACGGCGAGGACGTCGAGATGGCAAACGACGAAGGCCTGCCGCCGCCGGGCGAGGGCGATGCCACCGCCGCCGAGCCGGCGGGTGGCGACGAGGCCTGACCGACCCCACCGCGCGCGAATAACCCCGGCTCCGGTCGGGGTTATTCGTTTCCGGAGGCGGCGTCAGCCGCCGACGGTTTCCAGCATCGCCTCGGCCGACGAGACCCGGAATTCGCCCGGCGCCTCGATCGCCAGTGCGGTGACCACGCCATCCTCGGCCGCCAGCGCAAAGCGGCGAGCGCGCAGGCCCATGCCGTAGGCGCTGCCATCCAGCTCCAGGCCCAGCGCCCGGGTGAACTCGCCGTTGCCGTCTGCCAGCATCTTCAGGCCGGGCGGGACGCCCTGCGCCGCGGCCCAGGCCTGCATGACGAAGGCATCGTTGACCGACAGGCAGTAGACCTCGAACCCGCGCTCGCGGAACGCCTCGTGGAGGGCGATGAAACCGGGCAGGTGCTTCTCCGAACAGGTCGGGGTGAAGGCCCCGGGGACGGCAAAAAGCACCACCCGGCGGCCGGCGAACAGGTCGCTGCTGCGCCCGGTCTCCCGCTGGTCGCCGTCCACGGCCGCGAGGGGAACGTCCGGCAGCGCCTGGCCGATCTGGATGGACATGGAAAAGCTCCTGCAGGGAAAGGACCCACCGGATGCTAACGGGGTCCGTGGCGCCCTGTCTCCTTGAATCGGGCGCGCCCGCACCTACTTGACAGGCAAGCGGCGACCGCGCCGTAACCGATTCGAGGAATCCGACATGAGCAACCGCAACCCGATGCCGTGGACAGCCACCCGCATGTTCCCGGAAGAGGTCCGCCAGGCCTTCGACCGCTTTTTCCAGGCGGAGGAGAGCGACGCGTCGAACGTGGTGACCAGCCAGTGGGCGCCGCGCGTGGACATCCGCGAGGACGAGCAGCGCTTCGTGATCCTGGCCGACATCCCCGGCGTCGACCCGGCGCAGATCGATGTGAGCATGGACAAGGGCATCCTGACCATCAAGGGCGAGCGCAAGGCGCCGAACGGCGACAACGGCAAGTACACCCGGGTCGAACGTGCCCACGGCGTGTTCCACCGTCGCTTCACCCTGCCGGACAGCGCCGATGCCGAAGGCATCACCGCCACCGGCCGGTTCGGCGTCCTGGAGATCGTGATCCCGAAGAAGCCGCTCGCCACGCCGCGCCGCATCACCATCAACGCGGCCGAGTAAGCTTGGCGAGTCAGGGGCCGTGGCGACCGTTTGTCGCCACGGCCCGCATGCCGTACCGGTCGGGGGTAGGTGAGTGGAGTTCAAAGACTATTACGACATCCTGGGCGTGAAGCCCGATGCCAGCGAGGCGGACATCAAGGCCGCCTACCGCAAGCTGGCGCGGCAATACCATCCGGACAAGAACAAGGACCCGGGCGCCGAGGAGAAATTCAAGGCCATCAACGAGGCCAACGAGGTGCTGCGCGACAAGGAAAAGCGCCGCGCCTACGACCAGGTGCGCGCCGGTGGCTACCGGGGCGGAGAACAGTTCCGTCCGCCGCCGGGGTTCGGCCAGGGCTTCGATTTCGGCGAGGGCGGCGGTGACGGCGACTTCAGCGACTTCTTCGAGAGCCTGTTCGGCCGGGGCGGCGGTCATCGCGGCCAGCCCCGCGCACGGCGCGGTCGCGACGTGCAGGCGCAGGTGCAGATCGACCTGCAGACCGCCTTCGATGGTGGCCGCACGCGGGTATCGCTGCACGACAGCCACGGCCACGAGCGCGTGCTCGATGTGAAGATCCCGGCGGGCATCCAGCCGGGCCAGGTGATCCGCCTGTCCGGCCAGGGGCATGCCGGACAGGCGGGCGGCCCCAGCGGCGACCTGCTGCTGGAGGTGGCGATCCGTGACGACGCCCGCTTCAAGCTCGATGGCCGCAACGTGCTGCACGTGCTGCCGATCGCCCCGTGGGAGGCTGCCCTGGGCGCCACGGTGCCGGTGCCGACGCTCGGCGGTGCGGTGGACCTGCGCATCCCCGCCGGCTCGCAGTCGGGACGCAAGCTGCGGCTGAAGGGTCGGGGCATGCCGGGGGCGCAGCCGGGTGACCAGTTGGTGGAGCTGTCGATCCGCACACCGCCGGCCGAGGACGACAAGCAGCGCAAGGCCTACGAGGCGCTGCACAAGCACTTCGCGGACTTCGATCCCCGGCGCTGACCGGGCGCGGGGCCGGAAAAGCAGAACGGCGCCCGCGGGCGCCGTTCTCGTGTCTGCAGGCGATGGAACTCAGCCCGGCAGCAGCTCGGTCAGCGTGGCCACCAGCTCGTCTTCCTTGATCGGCTTGGTCACGTAGGCCTTGGCGCCTTGGCGCATGCCCCAGACCTTGTCGGTCTCCTGGTCCTTGGTGGTCACCAGCACCACCGGGATGTGGGCCGTGGTGGGATCCTTGCTGATCGTGCGGGTGGCCTGGAACCCGTTGAGGTTCGGCATCACCACGTCCATCAGGATCAGGTCGGGCAGTTCGCGCTTGGCGGCCTCGACGCCGGCCGCGCCGTCCTCGGCGGTGAGCGCCTCGTGGCCCAGCTTCTCCACGACGCGTTTGAGACCGAGCAGCTGCGACGGGGAGTCGTCGACGATGAGGATGCGGGCCATGAGGTGGGGATCCCTTGTTCGGAGTGGGTGGATTCTAAGGCGCGCCCGACGTGCTTCCAAGTCGAGCCGCGAGGGTCAGGGGTGGACGTGCCGCACCAGGGTGCGCCCGAACGAATCGCCGGCGAGCATGGTCGGGAACACCGTGGGCAGCTCCTCCAGGGTCACCTCGCGGGTGGCGATGCGGTCCAGGTGACGCGGCTTCCACGGGCCGGCCAGGTGCTCCCAGACGCGCACGCGCTGGTCGCGGGCGGTACCGGCCGAAGCCACGCCCAGCAGGTTCACGCCGCGGATGATGAAGGGCATCACGGTGCTCTCGAAGCCGATGCCGCCGGCGTTGCCGCACAGTGCCACGTTTCCGTAGGGGGCCACCAGCGGGAGCAGGCCTGCCAGCATCGCGCCGCCGACGTTGTCCAGCGCGCCGCCGAAACGGGCCGAGTCCATCGGCTTGCCGCTGAAGGCCAGCTCGCGCCGGTCCAGGCACTGGGCGGCGCCGAGCTGGCGCAGGAAACCGAAGTGGTCCGGCTTGCCGCTGATGGCGTGCACCTCGAAACCTGCACGGGCATAGATGTCCACTGCCAGCATGCCCACGCCGCCAGTGGCGCCGGTGACCGCGATCGGCCCCAGCGCGGGCGTCTGGCGGTTGTCGAGCATCTGCAGCAGGCCGAGCGCGGCGGTGAAGCCGGCGGTGCCGAGGATCATGCTCTCGCGCAGGTCGAGTCCGGCAGGCAGCGGGATGGCCCAGCGGGCGTCCAGCCGCACGTATTCGCCGTAGCCGCCGTCGCGCGTTTCGGACAGGCCGGAGCCGGTGCACAGCACCGCGTCGCCCTCGCGGAAAGCCGGGTCGGTCGAGGCGACCACGTGGCCGGCGACATCGATGCCGCCGTTGAGCGGGAACTGCCGCAGGATCCGGCCCGTGCCGGTGCCTGCCAGCGCGTCCTTGTAGTTCACCGAGGAATAGGCTGCCCTGACCAGCACCTCGCCGGGCGACAGCTCGGCGGTGTCCATCGTCTCGACCCCGGCGCGGTAGCCGGTGTCGCCCTGGCGAATGCGAAAGGCACGGAATGAGGTCATGCGCGGCTCCTGGTCGGGACTCAGGCCCGGATGCTGGCTGGGCCGATCACCCGGGCTGCCTTGCCGCCGTCGTAGCTGGTCATCCAGTCGAACAGGGCAGGCATCGAAGCCCCGAACCATACACTGTCGCGCTGACCGGATTGAACGAAACCTTGGTCGACCATGTGGTCCATCAGGGCCCTCAGCCCGTCGTAATAGCCCAGCACGTCGAGGAAGGCGCACGGGTAGCGGTGCAGGCCGAGCTGGGCCCAGGTAAGCATCTCGAACATCTCGTCCATGGTGCCGAAGCCGCCGGGCAGGGCGACGAAGGCATCGGACAGCTCGTACATGCGGGTCTTGCGCTGGTGCATCGTCTCGACCACCACCAGCTCGGTCAGGCCGGTGTGCGCCACCTCCTTCTCGACCAGCTGGCGGGGGATCACGCCCACCACCTTGCCGCCGGCGGCCAGTACCGCATCGGCCACGGTGCCCATCAGGCCGACCTTGCCGCCGCCGTAGACCAGGGCGATCCCGCGACGGGCCAGCTCCGTGCCGAAGTCGCGTGCCAGCGCGAGGTAGGCCGGATCGTTTCCGTTGGCCGAGCCGCAGTAGACGCAGAGGGAAGTAATGGGGAGCATGGGGTGCCTCTTTTGTAGGAGCCCGCTCGCGGGCGATGCTCTTGCATCTGATGCCACATCCAAAGCCAAGGGCATCGCCCGCGAGCGGGCTCCTACCGCAAATGAAACGGCCCGCCCATGTCGCCACGAGCGGGCCGAAGGCGCTGGATCCCGGATCATCGCCCGTCCATGGGCTGTCCGGGATGAGGCCGTCCTTGCCTCAATTGCCCTTGTGGATGGCGCGCTTGTCGACCGACAGGGCGGCCTCGTGCACCGCCTCGGACAGGGTCGGGTGAGCATGGACGATGCGGGCCAGGTCCTCGGACGAACCCTTGAACTCCATGGCCACCACGCACTCGGCGATCAGCTCGGACACGCCCGGGCCGACCATGTGCACGCCGAGGATGCGGTCGGTTTCGGCGTGGGCCAGCATCTTCACCTGGCCGAACGCCTCGTTCATGGCCACGGCGCGGCCGATGGCTGCAAACGGGAAGGTGCCGACCTTGTACGGTACGCCCTCGTCCTTGAGCTGCTTTTCGGTCTTGCCGGCCCAGGCGATCTCCGGCTCGGTGTAGATCACCCACGGAATGGTGTCGAAGTTGACGTGGCCCGCCTTGCCGGCGATCCACTCGGCCACCGCCACGCCCTCCTCGGAGCCCTTGTGCGCAAGCATCGGGCCGCGCACCGCGTCACCGATCGCCCACACACCATCGACGCCGGTGTGGTTGTGCTCGTCGACCACGATGCGGCCACGCTCGTCCAGCTTCACGCCGGTGTCGTCGGCCAGCAGGCCGTCGGTGTAGGCGCGCCGGCCCACGGCCACCAGCAGCTTGTCGACCACCAGGCTCTGCTCGCCGTCCTTGTCGGCGTAGACCAGGTGCACGCCGTCCTTCTTCACCTCCGCCTTGGACAGCTTGGCGCCCATCTTGATGTCCAGGCCCAGCTTGGTGAATTCCTTGAAGGCGAGCTTGGCGATGTCCGCGTCGGCGGCGCCGAGGAATTCCGGCATGGCTTCCAGCACCGTCACTTCGGCGCCCATCCGGCGCCACACGCTGCCCAGTTCCAGACCGATCACGCCGGCACCGATCACGCCCAGGCGCTTGGGCACCTCGGTGAAGTCGAGCGCGCCGGCGTTGTCGACGATGTGCTTGCCGTCGAATTTGGCGAACGGCAGCTCGATCGGCACCGAGCCGGAGGCCAGCACGACGTTGGTCGCGCTGATCGTCTGCTTGCCGCCGTCGTGGGCGGTGATCTCGACCTGGTTGCCCTTGAGCAGCTTGCCCTTGCCGTAGAACGCAGTGACCTTGTTCGCCTTGAACAGCTGGCCGATGCCGCCGGTGAACTGCTTGACGATCTTGTCCTTGCGGCCGATGAACGCCTTCAGGTCGACCTTGGCGCCGTCCACCGTGATGCCGTGCACCGGCAGGTTGTGGGCGAGGTTGTAGAACTGCCTGGACGAGTCCAGCAGCGCCTTGGACGGGATGCAGCCAACGTTGAGGCAGGTGCCACCGAGGGCCTGCTTGCCGTCCTTGCCGGTGAAGGCGTCGACGCAGGCCACCTTCAGGCCGAGCTGCGCGGCGCGGATCGCGCCGACGTAGCCGGCGGGGCCGGCGCCGATGAAGATGACGTCGAAATTCTGATCGCTCATGGCGGGTTCCTTGCGGGCGAGCGGGGTGGCTCGCAGATGACGCGGAAGATGGGTTCTGGTGCCGGTAAGGCAACCGGCAATGCGGTGATTTCAGGCGCTTGCCGGTATCAGAGCCTCGTTACCTGTTTTCTGATGGCGGGGCCGCCATCAGAGGCCAAGCAGCATCCGCTGCGGGTTCTCCAGCTGGTTCTTGATGTCGACCAGGAACAGCACCGCGTCCTTGCCGTCGATGATGCGATGGTCGTAGGACAGCGCCAGGTACATCATCGGCGCGGCGATCACCTGGCCGTTCTCCACCACCGGACGCTCCTTGATGGTGTGCATGCCGAGGATCGCGCTCTGCGGCGGGTTGACGATCGGGGTGGACAGCAGCGAGCCGAAGGTGCCGCCGTTGGTGATGGTGAAGGTGCCACCCTGCAGGTCATCCAGGCCCAGCTTGCCGTCACGCGCCTTCCTGGCGTAGCCGGCGATGCCCTTCTCGACGTCGGCGAAGCTCATGTCCTGCACGTCGCGCAGCACCGGCGTCACCAGGCCCTTGTCGGTGGACACGGCGATCGAGATGTCCTGGTAGCCGTGATAGATGATGTCGTTGCCATCCACCGAGGCGTTGATCACCGGGTGGCGCTTCAGCGCCTCGGCCGCGGCCTTGACGAAGAAGCTCATGAAGCCGAGCTTGATGCCGTTCGCCTTCTCGAACGACTCGCCCAGCGACTTGCGCATCTTCACCACCTCGGCCAGGTTCACCTCGTTGAACGAGGTCAGCATGGCGATCGAGTTCTTCGACTGCATCAGGCGCTCGGCGATGCGGGCGCGGATGCGGGTCATCGGCACGCGTTCCTCCGGACGGGCACCCGGGGTCGGCTTCGCGGCCGGTGCGGCGGCCGGTGCCGGAGCGCTGCCGCCCTTGGCGTAGTTGACCAGGTCTTCCTTGGTCACGCGGCCGTCGCGACCGGTGCCGGCGACCCTGGAGGGATCGATCTGCTCTTCCTCGGCGACGCGGCGGCCGGCCGGGGAGAGATCCTCGGTGCCCTTGCCGGCGGCCTTCGGCGCGGCGGCCGGTGCCGGAGCGGCGGCCTTGGTCTCTTGCTTCGCCGGCGCCGGCGCGGCGGCCGTGGCGCCTTCCTCGATGATCGCGATCACCTGTTCGCTGTTCACCGTGTCGCCTTCGGCGTGGCGGATCTCCTTGAGCACGCCATCGACGGTGGCGGGCACCTCGAGCACGACCTTGTCGGTCTCGAGATCGACCAGGTTCTCGTCGCGCTTGACCGCGTCGCCGACCTTCTTGTGCCAGGTCGCGATGGTGGCGTCGGAGACCGACTCGGGGAGAACGGGGACTTTGACTTCGATGGACATACAGGGTCCTTGCTGGGGTTGGCACCCATCCGTGGGTGCGGGAGCAAAGCGGCCGTCCCGGCCGCGCTATTCGAAATAGGTTACTCGGCCGAGTGGTCGGTGCCGATCGGGGCGACCAGCGCCTGCTCGACCAGCGCCGCCTGCTCGGCGTTGTGCTCGTTGAGGTGGCCGGCGGCCGGCGCGGCGGAACGCGCGCGGCCGGCGTATGACAGCGTGTGCTTCGCGCCGATGCAGGCCTGCAGGTGGTGGCGGATCTGGAACCAGGCGCCCTGGTTCATCGGCTCCTCCTGGCACCAGATCACTTCCCTGGCGGCGCTGAAGCGGGCGATCTCCTCGGTCACTTCCGGGCGCGGGAACGGGTAAAGCTGCTCCACGCGCACCAGCGCCACGTCCTCCAGACCGCGCTTCTCGGCGTCCTCGAGCAGGTCGTAATAGACCTTGCCCGCGCACAGCACGACGCGCTTGACCTTCTTCACCGGAAGCTGGCGATGCTCACCGATCACCAGCTGGAACGAACCGCTGGCCAGCTCGTCCAGGCTGGATACGGCCAGCTTGTGGCGCAGCAGCGACTTCGGCGTCATCACGATCAGCGGCTTGCGCACCGGGCGCAGCATCTGGCGGCGGATCATGTGGAAGTCCTGCGCCGGGGTGGTCGGCACGCAGACCTGCATGTTGTTCACCGCGCACAGCTGCAGGAAGCGCTCGAGGCGGGCGGAGGAGTGCTCCGGACCCTGGCCCTCGTAGCCATGCGGCAGGTACAGCGTCAGGCCGCACAGGCGATTCCACTTCGACTCGCCGGAGCTGATGAACTGGTCGATCACCACCTGCGCGCCGTTGGCGAAGTCGCCGAACTGGCCTTCCCAGATATGCAGCGTGTCCGGATCGGTGGTGGCATGGCCGTACTCGAAGGCCATCACCGCCTCCTCGCTCAGCAGCGAGTCGATCACCTCGACGTTGGCGTCGTTGCGCACGGTCGCCAGCGGCATGTAGGTGTGGCCGTCCTTCTGGTCGTGCAGCACCGCATGGCGATGGAAGAAGGTGCCGCGGCCGGAATCCTGGCCGACCAGGCGCAGGTTGTGGCCGCCGTCGATCAGGGTGGCGTAGGCCAGGTTCTCGGCGAAGCCCCAGTCGGCGGGCACGTCGCCGGCGGCCATCTTGCGGCGGTCGTCGTAGATCTTCCCCACGCGGGACTGCAGGGTGAGGTCGCCGGGCAGGTCGAGGATGCGGTTGGCCAGCGCCACCAGCTTTGCCTTCGGCACCGTGGTGTCGGTCGGCATCGACAGCTTGGTGTTGTGGAAGCGGCTCCAGTCGATCTCCAGGTCGCGCACCGGCGTCGGGTTGAACTCGGCCAGCGGCGCGCCGGCCTCGAGCCGTTCGCGGTAGGCGTCCAGCCGCTTCTGGCCGTCGCCCTCCGCAACCACGCCTTCCTGCTGCAGCGCCTGGGCGTACAGGTCGCGGGTGGTCGGACGCTTGCGGATGATCTGGTACATCAGCGGCTGGGTGGCCGCCGGCTCGTCGGCCTCGTTGTGGCCGTGGCGGCGGTAGCAGACCAGGTCGATCACCACGTCCTTGCGGAAGGTCTTGCGGAATTCGTAGGCGAGGCGGGTGACCTGGATCACCGCTTCCGGGTCGTCGCCGTTCACGTGGAACACCGGCGCGTTGACCATCTTGGCCAGGTCGGTGCAGTACATCGTGGAGCGGGCGTCCTGCGGATTGGAGGTGGTGAAGCCCACCTGGTTGTTCACCACCACGTGCAGGGTGCCGCCGATGCGGAAGCCGCGGGCCTGCGACATGTTGAACAGTTCCATGTTCACGCCCTGGCCGGCCATGGCGGCGTCGCCGTGCACCAGCACGGCCATCGACTGGTTGTGCTCGGTATCGCGGCGGCGCAGCTGGCGCGCGTGCACGGAGCCGGCAACCACCGGATTGACGATCTCCAGGTGCGACGGGTTGAACGCGAGCGCCACGTGCACGCCGCCCCTGGGCGTCTTCAGGTCGGACGAGAAGCCCATGTGGTACTTCACGTCGCCGGAGTAGGCCGGGTCGTCGATGTGCTCGAACTTGCCCTCGAACTCGTCGAACAGGGTCTTCGGCGGCTTGCCGAGGATGTTGACCAGCACGTTGAGGCGGCCGCGGTGGGCCATGCCGATCACCAGCTCCTTGATGCCGTTGTCGCCGGCCATGCGCACGACGTCGTCGACCAGCGGGATCAGGCTGTCGCCACCCTCCAGCGAGAAGCGCTTCTGGCCGACGTACTTGGTGTGCAGGTAGCGCTCCAGGCCCTCGGTGGCGGTGAGTACGTCGAGCACGTGGCTCTTCTCGACCTTGTCGAGGCCGGCGCTGCCGTTGGCCTGCTCCAGCCGGGAGTAGATCCAGTTCCGCTGGGCGTGGTCGGAGATGTACATGAACTCGGCGCCGAGGGTGCCGGTGTACACCTTCTTCAGGCGCGCCCACAGGTCGCGCAGCTTCATGCGGTGGCCGCCGCCGGCGTAGGTGCCGCAGTCGAACTCGGTGTCCAGGTCGGCCTCGGACAGGCCATGGAAGGCCAGCCCCAGGTCAGGCGCTTCCATCTTCTGGGCCAGGCCCAGCGGATCGAGGTTGGCGCCCAGGTGGCCGCGCGAACGGTAGGCGGTGAGCAGCCGCAGCACGCCGGCCTGCTTGCGTGCGTGGGCGTCGTCCACGGTGCCGACGGCGGCGCGACGCTGCTTCTGGGCGGCCTCAATACGCGCAATGGCCGCGGTGTGGGAGACATCTCCCGACGCGCGGCCATTGAAGGTCTGGAAGTAGCTGTTCCATTCGGCGGGCACGGAGCCCGGGTCGCCCAGCCAGGCCTCGTAAAGCGCTTCGACGTAATCGGCGTTGCCGCCTGCGAGTTGGGAGGACTCGAAGAACTCGCGAATCAGGTTTGTGCTCACGTTACCACCGGTCGGGGGAAGGGGGCCGTCGACGCTGCCCGTGGCGCAGCGGAGGGCTGGCAAAAATCTCGTTAATTATAGCGCCGGGGTGCTGCGTCGCGACAACCCGGGCATGCGGCCGGACCCGGGGCGACGCAAGGGAGAGGATCGATGGGAAACGGCCCCGGGACGCCACTGGCGCCGGGCTGGCGCGGGGGGGGCAGGGCGGGACGGCCCGTTCAGCCGCCGTCTAGAGGCCCAGCGCCTGCAGCTCGGTGGCCGGCACGGATCGTTCCCACATCTCGTCGAACTGCTGCACCAGCGGCGCCTGTCCGGCCCGGTCGTGGCGCGCGGCACGACCCTGCGGGCGGTCGTGGTCGGGCAGGAACAGATAGCCGCCCGTGTCGTTGAGCAGCCAGCCGGCGCGGTTGGCAAGGTCCACTTCCTCTACCGGGCGGCGGATCTGGATCACGCTGGACAGCCGCTGCGCCAGCGCCACCAGCCGGTGGCCGTCGCGAAGTGCTGCGCCGGTGTCGTGCAGCAGGATGCGGATCCGCGCACCACGGCCGGAGGTCGCCACGCGGCGCAGTTCGGCCAGCTCGTCGGCGCTGGCGAAATGGTCGCCGTCAAGCATCGGCAGGTGGATCGCCAGCGTGTGGCGGGCGTCGGCCAGCAGCAGGCGCCGGCTCGCATCGACCGTCTGGCGGTCATCAGCCGGCAGCAGCCCGGGGTCTCGCGGCTCACGGACGCCGGCCGACGCCGCCTGCAGCGTGCGGCACAGCGGCTGGTGCATGCGCCCGGCCGTCTCGAACAGCTCGCCGCAAGGCGTGAAGCCCTCGCGGGCGTAGAACGGCACCAGCTCCGCCGGTGCATCGAGGAGCACCTCGCTCCAGCCAAACACGCGCGCCCTGTCCACCAGCTGGCGCAGCAGCGCGGTACCGACGCCCTGACCCTGCCAGGTCGGCAGCACGGCGATGCGGCTGATCCGCTGGTCCGGCGTGAGGCGGGCCGCGCCGATCGGACAGTCGGCGTCGTCGCGGGCGATCAGGTGCAGCGCCAGCGGGTCGCCGTCGTCGAACTCCCATGCGGCGGGCAAGCCCAGGCCGTCGATCAGCACCATGCGGCGCAGTTGCCGCACCGCCTCGCGGTCGCCGTCGCGCGACCAGTCCCCACTGACGATGTGGAACGGCTCGAGTTTCATCGGCGCTTCGCCTTGCGCGGGACCAGGTGGCCATCATCGAGCAAGGCCATGAGCAAGGCCCGTTCGGTGGCATCGGGAGCCTCGAAGGCCGGGATTTCCCGTTCCGCGCACAGTCGCTGGGCGAGGGCCGGTGTGGCCGCGTGGGCCTGCCCGTTGACGAACAGGGTGCAGCCGGCACGCGTCCGCGCCCATGCCATCCGCGACCAGGGGTGGCGCACGAACGAGGTGCCCCGGGCCAGTAGCTTCTCCAGCGCGGCGGCCGTGACCGGTCGCTCGGCCGGTGCCGGCTGCTGCGCCAGCCGGTAGCGGGTGATGAACCTGCCGAACCAGTCGAGCAGGGTCGCGTCGTTGTAGGCGCCGCCGAACGGCAGCGCGGCGCGCAGTCGCTCCAGTGCGCTGCGGTCGATCTCGCCGGGATGGCGGGCCGGCGCGAGGTCGGGGTCGGTGTAGCGCGCCTCCTCGGGCAGGCGGTCCGCCAGGTAGTCGGCGAAGTCGCCGATCAGCTCCGCCTGCGACGGCGCGCGCATGCCCACCGAAAAGGTCATGCAGGGTCCGCCGAACGCCACGCCGTCGTGCGGCACGTTCGGCGGCAGGTAGAGCATGTCGCCCGGCTCCAGCAGCCACTCGTGGGTGGGTTCGAACTGCGCCAGTTGCTTGAGCTCCACGTCGGGGCGGAAGTCCCTCGGCGCGTCCGGGTCGGTGCTGATCGCCCAGTGCCGCTGGCCCAGGCCCTGGATCAGGAACACGTCGTACTGGTCCACGTGCGCACCCACGCCGCCGCCCGGCTCGGCGTAGGAGATCATGATGTCGTCCACGCGCCAGCTCGGCAGGAAGGCGAAAGACCCGAGCAGCGCCGCCACGTCGGCATCCCACTTGTCCACGTCCTGCACCAGCAGGGTCCAGTTGGCGTCGCCGGTGGTGGCGAAGTCGGCTTCGTCCAGCGGACCGGTCTTCACGTGCCAGCGGTCGCGTTTCTCGTCGTGGCGGATCAGCCGCGACAGCGCGCCCTCCTCGCAGGCGAGGCCGGCGAGGTCTTCCGGCGCGATCGGCGGCACGAAGCCGGGGAAGGCGCTGCGCACCAGCAGCGGGCGCTTCTGCCAGTAGTCGCGCAGGAACTGGGCGGTGGACATGCCGAGTGGCTGGCGGGCGGAACCGCGCACCTCGATCGGCGCCGGCTTGCGGGAGGGGTAGGGAATGGCCATGGGCGCGATTGTAGCCATGGCCGGGCGTGCGATGCCCAGCCGTGCGGCGCCCTGCCGGCATAAGCACATCGCGAATGATCCTTTGGGTGGCAGCCTCGCGCACGGGCAAGCTGCGCCGACACCCGTTTGGACGTCCAAAGGACCTGCCCGTGAACGCAACGCAGCCCGCCCTGGTGGCGCCGCCCGGCCTCGGCGAAGAGCGCCAGGTCCTGCTGCGCCAGCTGGTCGAGGGCCTGGAGCCGGCCCAGCTGTACTGGATCGCGGCCTACGCCGCGCAGCAGGCGAGCCAGCCGGCGACACGCCCCGCTCCCGCCGCCCGGCTCACCGTGCTGTACGGCAGCCAGACCGGCAACGCCCGCCGCGTGGCAGAGCGCTTCGCTGCCTCGGCGGAGGCGGCCGGTCTGCCGGTACGGCTGGTGCGGACGGGCGCCTACCCGACCCGCGAGCTGGCCGGCGAGCGCTACCTCGCCCTGGTCGTCAGCACCCAGGGCGAGGGCGAGCCGCCGGACGACGCGCGCGGCTTCGTGGAGTTCCTCGCCTCCCGCCGCGCTCCGAAGCTGCCGAACCTGCACTACACCGTGCTGGGGCTGGGCGATTCCAGCTACCCGCAGTTCAATGCGACGGGGCGCGTGCTCGATGCCCGACTGGCCGAGTTGGGCGCCCGGCGCATGGCGCCGCTGGCCGAGGCCGATGTCGACATCGAGCCGGTGGCCGCGCCGTGGGCGGAAGGCGCGCTGGCGCAGGTACGCGAGAAGCTCGGCCGCGAGCTGCCGAGTGCGTCGGTGACGCCGCTGCGGGTGGCGCCGGTGCGGCCGTCGTTTCATCGCGAGCGGCCTTTCCCGGCGCCGGTACTGGCCAACCAGCGCATCGTCTCGCGTCATGCCGATCGCGACGTGCGCCACGTGGAGCTGTCGCTGGAAGGCTCTGGCCTGCATTACGCGCCGGGCGATGCGCTGGGCGTGTGGCATCGCAACCCGGCGGCCCTTGTTGACACTTTTCTTGCCGCACTGTCGCTTGAGGGCGATGCCATCGTCACCCACGACGGTCGCGAGCAACCGCTGCGCGAATGGCTGGGCCGCGGGCGCGAGCTGACCCGGCTCAGCCGTCCGCTGGTGCAGGCAGTGGCCGATCGGGTAGACAGCGCCGGCTTGCGCGACGTGCTGGCCAACCCGGAGGCCGTTGCAGCGATGCTTGCCAGCCACCAGCCGATCGACCTGCTGCGCGCGTATCCGGCCGACTGGGACCCCGCCAGCCTGGTGGCCGCGCTGCGCCCCTTGACCCCGCGGCTGTATTCCATCGCGTCCAGCGCACAAGCGGTGGGCGAGGAGGTGCATCTCACGGTGGCGGTGGTCGACTACCACGCGCACGGCGAGCCGCATCTCGGCGCGGCCTCGCGCTGGATCGCCGATGCCGGCGAGGACGCCATGCTGGATGTCTTCATCGAGCCGAACGACCGCTTTCGCCTGCCGGCCGACGGCTCCCGCGACGTGATCATGATCGGTCCGGGTACCGGCGTTGCGCCGTTCCGCGCCTTCGTGCAGGAGCGCCAGCTGGCCGGTGCGAGCGGACGCAACTGGCTGGTGTTCGGCAACCGCCATGCCGGCGACGACTTCCTCTACCAGCTCGAGTGGCAGCAGGCGTTGAAGGACGGTGCGCTGCACCGGCTGGATGTGGCGTTCTCGCGCGACCAGCCGGAGAAGCGCTATGTACAGCACGTGCTGCGCGAGCGTGGTGCCGAGTTGTACGCCTGGCTTGCCGGCGGCGCGCATCTGTATGTCTGCGGCGACGCCGCGCAGATGGCGAAGGACGTGCACGCCGCGCTCGCCGAGATCGTCGCCACGCACGGCGGCAAGACCCCCGAGGCCGCCCAGGCCTGGCTTTCCGAACTCCTGCAGGACGGGCGCTACGCCCGCGACGTGTACTGAGATGAGCGAGACCCAATCCTTGCCCGTGTCCGAGATGGAGCGCATCAAGGCGGCCAGCCGGCTGCTGCGCGGGACCCTCGTGGACGGGCTGGCCGACCCGGTCACCGGTGCGATCAGCGACGACGACAACAAGCTGCTGAAATTCCACGGCAGCTATCAGCAGGACGACCGCGACCTGCGCGACGAACGCCGTCGGCAGAAGCTGGAGCCGGCATATTCCTTCATGATCCGCGCGCGCCTGCCGGGCGGCGTGGTGACCCCGGCGCAGTGGCTGGCGTTCGACCGCATCGCCACCGAACACGCCAACGGCACGCTGCGCATCACCACGCGGCAGACCTTCCAGTGGCACGGCGTGATCAAGCGTCGATTGAAGCCCACGCTGCGCGCCATCCACGACGCGCTGGCCACCACCGTCGCCGCCTGCGGCGACGTGGTGCGCACCGTGGTGAGCAGCGCGAATCCGGAAGTGCCCGACACGCACGCGCCGGCCTACGCCTGGGCCGCGAAGCTCTCCGAGCACCTGGAGCCGCAGACGCGGGCTTACCACGAGATCTGGCTGGACGGCGAAAAGGTCGCCGGCGACGAGCACGAGCCGCTGTACGGCCCCACCTACCTGCCGCGCAAGTTCAAGATCGGCCTGGCGATCCCGCCGTTCAACGACATCGACGTCTTTGCCCAGGACCTGGGCCTGATCGCGATCATCGAGGGCGGCGAACTGCGCGGCTTCAACGTCGCCATCGGTGGCGGCATGGGCGCCAGCCACGGTGATCCGACGACGTATCCGCGGCTGGCCAGCGTGATCGGCTTCGTCACGCCGGAGCAGCTGATCGCCGTGGCCGAAGGCGTGGTCGGCGTGCAGCGCGACTGGGGCAACCGCAGCGAACGCAAGCACGCGCGGTTGAAATACACGCTGGACCATCGCGGGCTGGAGGCCTTCGTCGCCGAACTGCAATCGCGCCTGGGCTTCGCGCTGGCACCGGCGCGTCCGTATGCGTTCGAGCACAACGGCGATCGCTACGGCTGGGTGCAGGGTGCAGGCGGCCGCTGGCACCTCACGTTGCATATCGCCGCCGGACGACTGGCGGATGTCGGCGCGGTGCGTGCGCTGACCGGCCTGCGCGAGCTGGCCAAGGTGCACACCGGCAGTTTCCGCATGACCTGCAACCAGAACGTGATCGTCGCCGACGTGGACGCAGCCGACCGGCCCCGCATCGACGCGCTGGTCACCGAGTACGGCCTGGATGGCTACGCCCGGGCCAGCGCGATCCGGCGTCACGCCGTGGCCTGCGTTGCGCTGCCTACCTGCGGGCTGGCGATGGCCGAGAGCGAGCGCTACCTGCCGGAGCTGCTGCCGAGACTGGAGGCACGACTCGCAAGCCACGGCCTGGCCGACGCACCGATCCTGCTGCGTCTGTCCGGCTGTCCCAACGGCTGCTCGCGGCCGTACCTGGGGGAGATCGCGCTGGTGGGGCGCGCACCGGGTCGCTACGACCTGCGGCTGGGTGCCGATGCCCGCGGCCAGCGACTCAACCGGCTGTACCGCGAAAACATCGACGACGTGGCGATCCTCGACGCCCTCGATCCGCTGTTTGCGCGCTACGCCGCCGGGCGGGAGGCGGGCGAGGGATTCGGTGACTTCCTCGTGCGGACGGGCGAGATCCCCGCGCCGGTGCGGATCCCCGCGGGCGTGATCGCGTGAACCCGTCGTACCTCGACGATGCCGCCCGGGATCCGGCGGTGCTGGCCCGGCTCGACGCCTGGCTCGGCCGGCTCGACGCGGAGGAGCGCGTGCGCTGGGCGTTGCGCAACGTGTCCGGCCCGCTGGTGCTGTCGTCGAGCTTCGGCGCCCAGTCGGCGCTGATGCTGCATCTGGTCACGCGCAAGCGGCCCGACATTCCCGTGGTACTGGTCGACACCGGCTACCTGTTTCCCGAGACCTATCGGTTCGTCGACCAACTGGTCGAGCGCCTGAAGCTGGACCTCCGGGTCTATCGCCCGGCGATCAGCCCGGCGTGGATGGAGGCCCGCCACGGCAAGTTGTGGGAGCAGGGCGAGGAGGGCATCCGGCGTTACAACGCACTGCGCAAGGTGGAGCCGATGCAGCGCGCGCTCGGCGAGCTCGGCGCCAGTGGCTGGTTCTCCGGCCTGCGCCGCGTGCAGTCGCGCAGCCGCGGGTCGATTCCCTTCATCCAGCGCCGCAACGGCCGCTGGAAGTTCCATCCGGTGGCCGACTGGCGCGACCGCGACGTCGGCCAGTACCTGGCCCAGCACGGGCTGCCTTACCACCCGCTGTGGGACCAGGGCTACGTGTCGATCGGCGACGTGCACACCACGCGGCCCTGGGCGC
>JAGWVM010000256.1 GCA_018970895.1 Lysobacteraceae bacterium
CCACGCATGGCCGATACGCGGAGCCGGGCACAATCTCGGGAAAATCGGCGGACGCCACGCCATACAGATCGACCTGCGCGACATGCTCGGCGCGCCCAAAACAGGCCCAAGCGTGCTCATCGACGGGTTCGGGCATGAGGATGCGGAGCCGGTGGCGAGGGGGAAGAAGTGATAGCGGCGCTCTACGTTGAACGCGGCGGCGTCTATTGGGATCTGCCGGACGTGGACCCATGGGACCAGGCGCGTGATGCCAGACTCTACGCTGGGCCGTGGCCGGTTGTGGCGCATCCTCCCTGCGATCGGTGGGGGCGCTTCTGGCACGGTTCGCCGCGCAAGCCGCATCAGTTCCGCCTTGGAGACGACGGCGGATGCTTTGAGGCCGCCCTTGCCGCGGTGCGCGCGTGGGGCGGTGTTCTCGAACACCCCGAAGCAAGCCAGGCGTGGCGCGCTTTCGGCCTCACTCAGCCTCCGCGCGTCGGAGGATGGGTCGACGCAGACTGGCATGGCGGCTGGACCTGCCGCGTCGAACAGGGCTTCTACGGGCACGCAGCGCGCAAGGCGACGTGGCTTTATGCCTGCGGCGTCGAACTGCCTTCGCTGCGGTGGGGGAACGGCAAACAGCGCCTCGACCCGAAAATGGTCGAGCGCCACGGCTACGAATACGCGCGCCGGAAGGGCATCGTTTCGATGATTGGGGGCAAGCGCAAGAAGGAGATCAGGAACGCAACGCCGATAGAGTTCCGCGATCTCCTGCTGTCTATCGCGGCGACAGCACGCCCTCACGCTTCGACGCAGGCAGCAGCATGAGCGCGCGGAAAGCCAGCAGCGCCGGGCCGCTGTCGATGCCATGACGGAGCCTCCGCCATGCCCGTCCACCAGGCCGCGCGTGTGCACCGAATGCCAGGGCGCCGGCTACGTGGATCACGCAGGGAAGTTCGACGCTTGCGCCGTCTGCGCGCGCTGGGCCGAGGCCGAGTACCAGGACTGGCTGCGCGTCCAGGCTCGCCCGCAATCCACGCTGTTCACGGTTTCCACAGTGCGGCGGGGCGCACGCAGCGCCGCGTAGGTTCCGAGTTTGTTCTCGTTGCGGCGCGTCGCGATATTTTATATAGGCGCTCTATGACGAAGGTCCCGAGACTCTTCAACCTATCGCAGCGCCAGGATGCATTTCTGCGGGCCGAGGCGACCAGACTAGGCACGACGGTGACCGATCTCGTGCGCCGCATCCTCGATGAGAGGATTGAAGCTGAGCGGGCCCGCGGCAACCCTGTGGTTGAGGCCGCAGTTGATCCCATAGCAATCGCATCCGTTCGCCATGCGGCTGCTATCCCGGAGGCAATAGCATGAGCCCTCGCCCGGATACCTGGATGCCCATGTATTGGGGCGATTACACACGCGACACTGGCAACCTTAGCGCGACCTGCCATGGCGCCTATCTGATGCTCATCAAGCACTATTGGTGCAGCGGTTCCCCCCTCGAGAATGACGACGACGACCTTTGGCGCATCGCGTGCTGCGACGGGAAGGACGATTGGCTTCGCATCCGCCCTAAGCTCTTGAGATTCTTTTATATTGACGGCAACCTTCTGCGCCACAAACGGATCGACGCGGAGCTTGCAAAGGCGCGAGCGAGGGTAGAATCCAGAGCCGAGGCCGGTCGCGTTGGCGCGAATAGGCGCTGGGGAAATAATAGCAAAGCTGCAGCAAACGCATCCGATAGCCATGCGAGTGCCAATGGCAAACCTATAGCAGACCCATTGCCAGTGCCATTGGGTGAGCCATCCGACAGCCAATGGCAAAACGATGGAAAGTCACAGTCACACTATCCAAGTAAGGAAGAGATCCCCCATTCGCCCCCCTTAC
>JAGWVM010000122.1 GCA_018970895.1 Lysobacteraceae bacterium
CGCCCACGCCGAACGCGCCGGCGCGCGCCACCTGCGCGAGCTGTTCGCCGCCGACCCCGGCCGCGGCGAGCGCTTCACCGCCGAGGCGGCCGGGCTGTACATGGACTACTCCAAGCAGCGCGTCGACGCCGAGACCTTGCGCCTGCTGCGCGCGCTGGCCGAGGCCTGCGACCTGGCCGGGCGCACCGCGGCGATGTTCGACGGCGCGAAGATCAACGTCACCGAGGACCGTGCCGTGCTGCACACGGCGCTGCGCGCGCCGGCGCATGCGACGGTCGAGGTGGACGGCGAGAACGTGATCCCCGCCGTGCACGACGTGCTGGCGCGCATGGCCGCGTTCGCGGGCAAGGTGCGCGGCGGCACCTGGCGGGGTCATACCGGCAAGCGCATCCGCAACGTGGTGAACATCGGCATCGGCGGCTCGGACCTGGGCCCGGTGATGGCCTACGAGGCGCTGCGCCATTACA
This sequence comes from Lysobacteraceae bacterium, assembly GCA_018970895.1. Lineage (GTDB taxonomy): Bacteria > Pseudomonadota > Gammaproteobacteria > Xanthomonadales > Rhodanobacteraceae > Dyella_A. The sequence continues at coordinate 468 of JAGWVM010000122.1, forward strand.
GCCAGCGCGACCTCACGTTGCGCTTCGTCTCCAACGTGGACGGCATCGACTTTGTCGAAGCCACGCACGACCTCGATCCGGCCGAGACGCTGTTCATCGTCTGCTCCAAGACCTTCACCACGCTGGAGACGCTGGCCAACGCACAGGCCGCGCGACGCTGGTGCCTGGCGGCGCTGAAGGACGAGGCGGCGATCGCCCGGCACTTCGTCGCCGTGTCGACCAACGAAAAGGAAGTGGCAAAGTTCGGCATCGATACCGCCAACATGTTCGGCTTCTGGGACTGGGTGGGCGGTCGCTACTCGATGGACTCGGCGATCGGCCTGTCGACGATGCTGGCGATCGGGCCGGACGGCTTCGGTGACCTGCTCGCCGGCTTCCATGCGATGGACGAGCATTTCCGCAGCGCACCGCTGGAGCGCAACCTGCCGGCGCTGATGGGGCTGATCGGGATCTGGAACACCAACTTCCTCGGTGCCGAGACGGTCGCCGTGCTGCCGTACGAGCAGTACATGAAGCGCTTCCCGGCCTACCTGCAGCAGCTCACCATGGAGAGCAACGGCAAGGGCGTGACCCTGGACGGTCGCCGCGTGGACTACGCCACCGGCGCGATCTACTGGGGCGAGCCCGGCACCAACGGCCAGCACTCGTTCTACCAGCTGATCCACCAGGGCACGCGGCTGATTGCCTGCGACTTCATCGGCTTCGGCCAGCCGCTCAGCGCCCTGCCGCTGCCCGGCGGCAGCGACCAGCACGATCTGCTGATGGCCAACCTGATCGCGCAGGGCGAGGCGCTGGCCTTCGGCAAGACCGCCGATGAGGTGCGCGCCGAAGGCGTGGCCGAGGCGCTGGTGCCGCACAAGACCTTCCCCGGCAACCGGCCGAGTACCACGATCCTGGCCGAACGGCTTACCCCGCACGTGCTCGGTGCGCTGGTGGCGTTGTACGAACACGCCACCTTCGTGCAGGGCGTGGTGTGGGGCATCGACTCGTTCGACCAGTGGGGCGTGGAGCTGGGCAAGGTGCTGGCCAAGCGCACCGCGGCCGAACTCACCGATCGCGGCGAGCCCGAACTCACCCACGACAGCTCCACCAATGCGCTGATCCGCCGCTATCGCGCACTGCGCGATGGTGCCTGACGCGCCCGGTGTAGGAGCCGCCTTGGCGGCGATGCTTTTGGCCTGTGCACGAAAAGGCATCGCCGCCAAGGCGGCTCCTACAGAGAGCTGCGTGCACCGATGCATTCCGTGAACTTCTTCGAGACCCCATGAGCCCGACCCTCAGCCCGCTCGCCGGCAAGCCGGCCCCCGCCTCGATCCTGATCGACGTGCCGCAATTGCTCGCCGCCTATGCCGACCTCGTCCCCGACCCGGCCGACCCGGCGCAGCGGGTGGCGTTCGGCACCTCCGGCCATCGCGGCTCGTCGCTAAGCCGCAGCTTCAACGCCGCCCACGTGCTGGCGATCAGCCAGGCGATCTGCGAATACCGGGCGATGAAGGGCATCGACGGGCCGCTGTTCGTGGCGATCGACACGCACGCGCTCTCCGCGCCGGCATTCGAGCAGGCGCTGGAAGTCTTCGTGGCCAACGAGGTCACCACCATGGTCCCGGCCGGTACGCCGTACACGCCCACGCCGGTGCTGTCGCACGCGATCCTCACCTACAACCGCGGCCGGACCGAGCACCTGGCCGACGGCATCGTGCTGTCGCCCTCGCACAACCCGCCGGCCGACGGCGGCTACAAGTACAACCCGACCCACGGCGGCCCGGCCGACACCGACGTCACCCGCTGGATCCAGGATCGCGCCAACGCGCTGCTGGCCGACCGACTCGACGGCGTGCGCCGGGTGCCCTACCCGCAGGCGCGCCGCTCGCCGCGGGTGATCGAGCACGACTACGTGGCCAGCTACGTGTCGGACCTGGCGAACATCGTCGACTTCGACCTGATCCGCGCGGCCGGGCTCAAGCTCGGCGTCGATCCGCTGGGCGGCTCGGGCGTGCACTACTGGGGGCCGATCGCCGAGCGCTACCGGCTCGACCTTACCGTGGTGAGCGAGGTGGTCGATCCGCAGTTCGCCTTCATGTGCGTGGACTGGGACGGCAAGATCCGCATGGATCCCTCCTCGAAGTACGCGATGGCCGGGCTGATCGCGATGAAGGACCGCTTCGACGTCGCCTTCGCCTGCGACACGGACCACGATCGCCACGGCATCGTCGCCCGCAGCAGCGGCCTGATGCTGCCCAATCATTACCTCGCCACCCTGGTCGACTACCTGTTCCGCCACCGCCCGCACTGGCGTGCCGACGCGGCGGTGGGCAAGACGGTGGTCAGCAGTTCGCTTATCGACCGCGTGGCCGCGCGGCTGGGGCGGCGGCTCTACGAAGTGCCGGTGGGCTTCAAGTGGTTCGCCGACGGCCTGTTCGACGGCTCGCTCGGCTTCGGCGGCGAGGAGAGCGCGGGCGCCTCGCTGCTGCGCATGGACGGCGGCGTGTGGAGTACCGACAAGGATGGCCTGGTGCCGGCCCTGCTGGCGGCCGAGATGACCGCCCGCGAGGGGCGCGACCCGGGCGAACGGTATGCGGCGATCACAGCCGAGCTCGGCACGCCGTACTCCGACCGGGTGGATGCGCCGGCCACCGCCGGGCAGAAGGCGCGGCTGGGCAAGCTGTCGCCGGCGCAGGTCACCGGCACCGAACTTGCCGGCGACCCGATCACCGCCGTGCTGGACAAGGCGCCGGGCAACGGCGCGGCGATCGGCGGGATCAAGGTGATGACGGCGCAGGGCTGGTTTGCCGCACGTCCGTCCGGCACCGAGGCGATCTACAAGATCTACGCTGAAAGCTTCCGGGACGAGAACCATTTGCACAGTCTCATCGCCGAGGCGAATAAGATGGTGGACGCGGCACTCGCCGCCTGACCAGGACGCGACCCAAGGAGCCCGCCCGATGTCCCCGATGACTCCCAGCCGTTATGCCCCGGCGCTACGCTGGCTGCACTGGACGATCTTTGTCCTGGTCCTGCTTGCCTACGTTGCCATCAACGTCTTTGAGTTCTTTCCGCGCGGCAGCGCCGCGCGGGGCAATGTGCTCGCCGGACACTTCCTGGCCGGCATCGCCGTGCTGCTGCTGGTGCTGCCGCGGCTGGCGGTGCGCATGGCGCATATCGACCCGCCGATCCTGCCGACGCCGGATCGCTGGACCCAGCTGCTCAGCAAGGTCACCCACCTGGCGCTCTACCTGTTCCTGATCGCCCAGCCGATCATGGGCATCGCCACGCTGCAGATCGGCGGGCATCCGGTGTCGATCTTCGGCGTCACCGTGGTGCCGGCGCTGTTCGGTCCGGGCGACCGTGCGCTGGCGCACCAGTGGGAGGAAATCCACGGCACGGTCGGCACGATTTTCTACTACGTGATCGGGCTGCATATCCTCGGCGCGCTGTGGCACCACTTCCGCCGCAAGGACAACACCTTGCGACGCATGCTCTGACCGCACGCAACGACCGGGGAACCGCATGCATCATCGACACCGCGAGCGTCACGTCACCGACCGCATGGGCTGGTTGCGCGCCGCCGTGCTCGGCGCCAACGACGGCATCGTCTCCACCGCCAGCCTGGTGATGGGCGTGGCCGCGGCGCACGCCAGCCCCTCCGCGATCCTGGTGGCCGGCACCGCCGGCCTGGTCGCCGGCGCGATGTCGATGGCGGCCGGCGAGTACGTGTCGGTGCACTCGCAGTCCGACAGCGAAAAGGCCGATCTGGAGCGCGAGCGCCAGGAGCTGGTCACCGACGTGGAGGGCGAGCACAAGGAGCTGGCGGCGATCTACGTCGGCCGCGGGCTGGACCCGCAGCTGGCCCGTCAGGTGGCCGAGCAGCTGATGGCCCATGACGCGCTGGATGCGCACATGCGCGACGAGCTCGGCATCACCGAGACGCTGAAGGCCCGCCCGCTGCAGGCCGCGGTGGCCTCGGCGGTGAGCTTCGCCGCCGGTGCGGTGCTGCCCCTGCTGGTGGTGGCGCTGGTGCCTGCGAAGGGGCTGCTGGCGTGGGTCTTTGCCACCGCGCTGGTGTTCCTGGCGCTGCTCGGCGGCGTCGCGGCCCGCACCGGGGGCGCGAGCGTGCGCACCGGAGCGACCCGAATCACGTTCTGGGGTGCGCTGGCGATGGCCATCACCACGGCCGTCGGCATGCTGTTCGGTGCCGCCGGCTGAGCGGCCGGTTCAGTCGCCGCCCCGGTCCCACAGGCGGATGCCGCCGGTCAGCCCCGCCCGGTTGGACACGATCAGCACGTCCGGCGGCAGGTCGATGTCCAGCTTCTTCGCATTGCCGCCGCCCAGGTACAGCCGGTCGAACTGCAGCAGCGTGCGGAACGCCGCGATGGTCTTTTCCACCCGGTGGTTCCACTTGTTGCCGCCCACCTTGTGCCGGGCGGCCTTGCCGACATAGCGGTTCATGGTTTTCTTGCCCAGGGCGGGAAACTGCGCGAACTCCAGGTGCGGCATCAACTCGCCGTCGCGGAACAGGGCCGAGCCGAGGCCGGTGCCCAGGGTGAGCACCAGCTCAAGGCCGCGCCCGGCGATCACGCCGTAGCCCTGCACCTCGGCGTCGTTGAGCAGCCGCGCCGGCTTGTCACCCAGCCGCTGGGCCAACCGTTGTGCCAGCGGGAAACCGCGCCACGGATCGCCGCCGAAATGCGGCGCAGTCAGGACGCGGTTGTCGCGAACCACCCCGGGAAAGCCGATCGAGATGCGGTCGAACGGCGGCAGCGGTTGCACCAGGGCGACCAGTGCGTCGACCAGTTCCCCCGGGGAAGGGGCGTCAGGCGTATCGGTGCGTACCCGGCCGGCGAGCATTCGCCCCGCGGGGTCCAGCACCGTGGCCTTCAGGCCGCTGCCACCGATGTCGATGGCCAGCGTGGCGGGGCCGCGGCGGGTGGATCGTGCCGGGCTCATTCGGACTTCACCGCATGTCCGCCGAACTGGTTGCGCATTGCCGCAAGCAGCTTGTCGGAGAACGAATCGGTGTCGCGCGAGCGCAGCCGTTCGATCAGCGCGAGCGAGATCACCGGCGCGGCCACGTTGAGGTCGATCGCTTCGGCCACGGTCCAGCGACCTTCGCCCGAGTCGGCCACGTACGGTGCGATGCCCTCCATCGACGGATTCTTCGCGAGCGCGTCGGCAGTCAGGTCGAGCAGCCACGAGCGGATCACCGATCCCTCGCGCCAGATTCCGGCGACCTGGTGCAGGTCGAGCTCGAATTCACGCTTGTGCCGCAGGATCGAAAAGCCTTCGGCGTATGCCTGCATCAGGCCGTACTCGATGCCGTTGTGGACCATCTTGGTGAAGTGGCCCGCGCCGACGTCGCCGACGTGTCCCCAGCCCTGGTCGGGTCCCGGCGCGAGTGCCTCGAACACCGGTCGCAGGCGCTCGACGGCCGCCTTGTCACCGCCGACCATCATGCTGTAGCCCTCGGCCAGTCCCCACACGCCGCCGCTGGTGCCGCAATCCACGTAGTGCACGCCGGCGTCGCGCAGGGCGGCCGCGCGGCAGAGGGTGTCCTTGTAGTGGGCGTTGCCGCCGTCGACGAGGACGTCGTCGCGGTCGAGCAGGTCGGTCAGCGCGGACACGGTCTTGGCGGTGATCTCGCCGGCCGGCACCATCATCCACACCGCCCGCGGCCGGGCGAGTCCGCCGACCAGCGCCTCGAGCGAGTCGACCGCCGCGCCGCCGCGCTGCGTCCACGCCTCGCGCGCCTTCGCCGAGGGATCGAAGCCGATCACGCGATGCCCGGCACGCTTGAGGCGCTCGGCCATGTTGCCGCCCATCCGGCCCAGTCCGACCATGCCGATATCCATGCCTGCCTCCTTCGATGTCCAAGACCAGTGAAGGAGTGTGCCCCCGCGCATCTGCAGGGGGCGTGACGGCGCGGGCTCAGCCGGTGGTTTCCCGCTCCCTCTCCGGACCTGGCGCGCGGACGTCGCGTGGTGCCTCCGGCTCCTCGCGCCCCGCCTGCACGGTGGCCTTGCGCTCCTGCCTTCCCCAGCCCACCGAGGGCCCGCGCAGCGCGGTGGAAACCGAGCGCACCACCACGTAGTACATCAGCTGGCGGTAGCCGAAGCGCTGCAGCACCAGCCACCACAGCAGGCTCCAGCGCTCGCGCTTCTCCATCGCGAAGGCCAGCACGCCGGCACCCAGGTCCACGGCCATGAACAGCGCGTAGAACATGGCCATCGTGATCAGGTTGCTGTCATTGAACTGGCCGCGGTGCTGCAGGTAGTCCAGCCCCGTGGCGATGATCTGCCAGACCAGCAGCAGGTCGACCAGCGGCGACACCACCGAGAACACGATCTGGAACAGCCACACCTGCGGCAGCGCGATCATGCCCAGTGCGCCGTAGCGCGGGCGGAACGTCGCGTTGCGATGCTTCCACAGGCACTGCAGGGTGCCGAACGCCCAGCGGAAGCGCTGGCGTGCCAGGCCGCGCGCGGTGTCCGGGGCCTCGGTCCAGGCAATCGCCTCGGCATCGAACAAGGTGCGGTAGCCGGCCTTCTGGATTGCGATGGTGAGGTCCTGGTCTTCGGCCAGCGTGTCGCCGGGGAAGCCGCCGAGCCGCTCCAGCGCCTCGCGGCGCCAGGCGCCGACCGCGCCGGGGACCACCGTGATCGCGCCGAGCGCGGCCAGCGCACGGCGCTCGAGGTTCTGCGCGGTGACGTATTCCAGCGCCTGCCAGGTGGTGATCAGGTTGATCCGGTTGCCGACCTTGGCGTTGCCGGCCACCGCGCCGATGGCGGGATCGGCGAACCAGCGCACCAGCCTGGCGATGGTGGTCGACTCGAACTGGGTGTCGGCGTCCAGCGCCACGATCACGCTGCCACGGGCGGCGCGCAGGGCGGTGTTCACCGCGTTGGCCTTGCCGCCGTTGGGGATGCTGATGAGCTGCACCCGGGGCTCGTCGGCGAAGGTTTCCCGCACCACCTGCGCGGTGGCATCGGTCGAGCCGTCGTCGACCACGATCACCTCCAGCGCCTCGTAGCGGCTCTGGAGGATGCGCGTAATCGACGTGGCGATGACCTTTTCCTCGTTGAAGGCCGGGATCAGCACCGACACCAGCGGGGCGGGCACGGGCAACTCGGGAGCCACCCGGCGCTTGTCGCGCCACCAGTTCAGCACGCCGAGGCCGCCGAGCAGGATCAGGCGCGCCAGGCCGAGCCAGATCGCCGCCTTGAACAGGAAATTGAGCAGGTGGCCGAAGCCGCCCAGGGTGAGGAAGACCGAGCGGTCGGCCCACTGCGACAGCGAGTCGATGGTCAGCGGCGGCATGCCCTCGTCGCGGGTGAGGCCGGCCAGCTCGGACACGGTCACGAACTGGTAGCCCTCGGCGCGCAGCGCATCGATGATCCGTGGCAGCGCCTCGATGGTGTTCTGGCGGTTTCCTCCGCCGTCGTGCAGCAGCACCACGCGGCTTTGCCGGTCGGGCGACTGGTGGTTCACCTGATCGAGCACCCGTTGCACGATCACGTCGGCCGGCGGCCGCTTCCAGTCGTCCGGGTCTATATGCAGGCCGACCGCGATGTAGCCCATCTTCTGGGCCTCGTCGATCGGATCCAGCTCGTCCGACGTGGTGGGTTCGGCGTCGCCGAAGTAGGGCGCGCGGAACAGCCGCATGGAGCGTCCGGTCAATGCCTCGAACAGGCGCTGGGTGGCGTTGAGTTCGAGCGCGGTGATCCCCGGAGAGGTCTCGCCGAGGTTCGGATGGGTGAAGGTGTGGTTGCCGACGTCATGGCCTTCGGCCACCTCGCGCTGGATCAGCCGCGGCGAGGCCTCGGCGTTCTCGCCGATGATGAAGAAGGTCGCCGGAACGTGCTTTTCCTTGAGGATGTCGAGGATTTTCGGCGTCCAGTCCGGGTCCGGGCCGTCGTCGAAGGTCAGCGCGATCTTGCCCGGCTGGGTGCCCACGCGCTGGATCACGTAGGACTTGGGCAGTGCGGTGTACTGCTCGCCGTCGATCTCCCCGCTGTCCTTGTCGATCGAGAAGGTGCGCGCGCCGGTTTCCGGCTTGGAGGCGATCTGCAGGATCTCGCCCTGGCCCTCGATGTCGATGTCCTTGCCGGCGCCGATCTCGTGCAGCGAGTCGGGCGCCGGCGCGCCGTAGGGACGGCCCAGCAGGGGCCAGATCGACGGATCCTCCGAGCCCAGTCGCCACACCGCGTAGCCATAGGGCTGGTAGCCGTCGGCGGCGTGGATCTGGTTGTAGGCGGTGACCGCGTCGAGGAACCACAGCTGGTGGACGGTACCGTTGTCCTCGCTGTAGGAGAAATGGGGGTTCTGGGTGTCGTCGTCGAAGCTGATGTCGGCCTGGGCATCGGCAGCACGGTCCATCGCGTCCTGGAAGGTGACCGCCTCGGCGGTCTGGCCCTTGGCCCAGTCATAGCCATAGCTGCCGATGGCAATGATGGTGTGGTCCGGGTCCAGTTCCTTCATGCGCTTGTCGAGCGTCGCCTCGAACCAGTCCTGCGCGGCGATGCTGCCCGGATCCTGGCCGGCCCAGTGCTGGTCGTACGCCATCAGCAGTTCGAAGTCGACGATCTTGGCCAGGCCGGCGTAGTCCCAGGCTTCGTCGTCGAACGGTACCGACAGCACGATGCCCCAGCCGTGCGGGGCGAAGGCGTCGGCCAGCTCGCCGAGGAACTGCTTGAGGTCCGGCTGCGCGCTGTCGGGCAGATTCTCGAAGTCGACAGTCACGCCCTGGAATCGGTTGGCGTCCAGGAACGACACAACCTGGGTGATCAGCTGGCTGCGTCGTGCCGGGTCGGCAAGCAACTTCGCCAGTCCCTTGCCGTCCCACTCGCCGTTGGCAGCGTTCTGCAGCATCGGCAGTATCGGCGTGGACGGCTTGGTCCGGCGGATCAGGTCCAGCGCCTTCGCGTCCACATGGGTATCGAGCGCCATCTCCGGCCCGCTCACGCTCATCCAGCCGGGGATCACCCAGTCCAGCGTGGGCAGCGCGCGCTTGAGCGCCGGGTAGCTGCTGTCGTCCCAGTTCACGTAGAAGCCGATCGCCAGCGCGCGGTTGTCGGGCTTGTCCAGCGACGGCGGCGGCGCGGAATGCGACGAACCGTGTAGACGGCCCGGATGCGCGTGATGGTGCGCCGCCTTCTGTTTGGCGCGGATCTCGGCCGCCAGTTTCGCGGCGGGGCGGGCCAGCTCCGGCGCCGCCATCTTGACGCCGGCCAGCGCGTGCAGCCCCTTGC
>JAGWVM010000123.1 GCA_018970895.1 Lysobacteraceae bacterium
CGCCGTCACGACGGTTGCCGCGATTGCCCTGACCGCCCTGGCCCTGGCCTTGCGCCGGACGATTGCGCTCGTCGCGTCGCTGGCCCTGGGCACGTTTGCCCGGTTGCCGCTCGCTGCTGTCCGCATCCGCGGGAGCAGCGGCCGGCGCGGGCGTCCGGAACCAGCCGAGCAGTCGCGACAGCATGCCGCCCGAGGGGGCTGGCGCAGGAGCCGGCGCTTGCGGACGGCGCGCCGGCTGCGGTGCCGGGGCGGCGGCCACCGGCGCGCTCTCTTCGCGCACGGGTGCCGGAGTGGCGGGTACGACGCCGCTCACCGCAGGCTGCTCGCCGCTGCCGAGGGTCTGGCCCATCTTCGGGATCGGTGATGCTTCAACGGCGGTCAGGCGCTCGTAGCTGGGCTTGCTGTGCTCGCCCATCTCCGCTTCCTTGATCCGCTGGATCTCGATGTGCGGCGTCTGCAGCTTGCGGTCGGCGACGATGACCACGTGCACCTTGTTGCGCAGTTCGATCTCGACGACGCTGGCGCGCTTTTCGTTGAGCAGGAAGTTGGCGACGGTCGGCGGCGCCTGCACCAGCACCTGGCCGGTGTTGTCCTTCATCGCGTGCTCTTCGATCAGGCGCAGGGTCGACAGCGACAGCGACTCCACGCTGCGGATGTGGCCGTGGCCGTCGCAGCGCGGGCAGACGATCTGGGTCGCTTCGCCCAGGCTCGGGCGCAGGCGCTGGCGCGACATCTCCAGCAGGCCGAAGCGGCTGATGCGACCGACCTGCACGCGGGCACGGTCGAGCTTGAGCGCGTCCTTGAGCTTCTCCTCGACCTCGCGCTGGTGGCGCGGGCTATCCATGTCGATGAAGTCGATAACGATGAGACCACCGGCGTCGCGGATGCGCAGCTGGCGGGCGATTTCCACCGCCGCCTCGCAGTTCGTGTTGAAGGCGGTTTCCTCGATGTCTCCGCCCTTGGTCGACTTGGCCGAGTTGATGTCGATCGCGGTCAGCGCCTCGGTCTGGTCGATCACGATCGAGCCGCCCGACGGCAGGCGCACCTGGCGGTCGAACGCGCTCTCGATCTGCGTCTCGATCTGGTAGCGCGAGAACAGCGGGGTGTCGTCCTTGTAAAGCTTGAGCTTGCGCAGGGCGTTGGGCATCACCTGCTGCATGAACTCCCGCGCATCGTTGTACAGCGATTCCTCGTCGATGAGGATTTCGCCGATGTCGTTGCGCAGGTAGTCGCGCAGGGCGCGGATGAACAGCTTCGATTCCTGGTAGATCAGGAACGGCGCCTTCTGCTTGGCGGCGGCCTCGGAGATCGATCGCCACAGGGTCAGCAGGTAGTCCAGGTCCCACTGCAGCTCTTCGGCGTCGCGGCCCATGCCGGCGGTGCGCACGATCAGGCCGACGTCGTCCGGGACCTTGAGCAGGTCCAGCGCTTCCTTCAGTGCCTGACGGTCCTCGCCCTCGATCCGGCGCGACACGCCACCGGCCTTCGGGTTGTTCGGCATCAGCACCATGTAGCGGCCGGCGAGGCTGATGTAGGTGGTCAGTGCCGCGCCCTTGTTGCCGCGTTCTTCCTTCTCGACCTGGACGACCAGCTCCTGGCCTTCCTTGAGCAGCTCGCGGATGTTCGCCTTGTGCGGATCCAGCCCGGACGTCATGTACTCGCGGGCGATCTCCTTGATCGGCAGGAAGCCATGGCGTTCCGCGCCGTAATCGACGAAACAGGCTTCGAGGGAGGCTTCGACGCGGGTGATGCGGCCCTTGTAGATGTTGGCCTTCTTCTGCTCGCGGGAGGGGATTTCGATATCGAGGTCGTACAGCGTCTGGCCATCGACGATGGCCACGCGCAACTCTTCACGCTGAGTTGCGTTGATCAACATGCGTTTCATTGTGTTGTTTTCCTTGAGCCTCCCGCGCGTCGCGCGCCCCGGTGGCGCCACTGGGGGCGGCCTGCCGGGAATCGCGCCGCTGCGGGACGGCGGCAAAAGTACGACACCATTCCGGGTGCCGGCGATGATCTCTCTCGTTGCTACGCTGCGATCGCCCGCCCCGTGGACGGATCCGGACAAACCGCCATCCGACCCGTTACGATGAAAGGGAGCAGCGACCGGGCGCCCGGGGAAGGCGGCCGGCGCAATCCTCGCCGACGTGACGGACGGGGCCCGCACGATCACTGGATCGAGACGGGCTAAGCGCCGGTCGAGTATCCTATCGAAGCGGACTTTTTTCAATGCAGACGGTAACTTCCCCTGACGTACCTCACGGGGTGCGTCAAGTCGAGGTCGGCCCCGAGCGGGACGGCCAGCGGATCGACAACGCCCTGGCCACGCTGCTGAAAGGCGTCCCGAAGAGTGCCATCTATCGCATCCTTCGCACCGGCCAGGTGCGGGTCAACGGCAAGCGGGCGAAGCCGGACACCCGACTGGTGGCCGGCGACCTGCTGCGGATTCCGCCGGTCCGTGTCGCAGAAAAGCATGAGACGCGGGGGCCGGCGGCCGGACAGGTCGCCGAGGCCGCGGCCTCGGTGATCTTCGAGGACAAGCATTTCCTGGTGATCGACAAGCCGACGGGCATGGCCAGCCATGGTGGCAGTGGCGTCAGCCACGGGGCGATCGAGCTGATGCGCGCGGCTCGTCCGAACGAGCACCTGGAGCTGGTGCACCGGCTCGACCGCGACACCAGCGGGGTCCTTGTATTCGCCAGGACCCGGGCCGGACTGACCGGGCTGCAGGCGGCGATCCGCGACGGGCAGGTGGTCAAGCAGTACCTCTGCCTGATGGTCGGGCATCCGTCCAAGGCCAAGTTCAACGTCAACGCGCCGCTGGCCAAGTCGGTGCTCCAGGGCGGAGAACGCATGGTAAGAGTGTCCGATAACGGCAAGCCGTCGCTCACTTTTTTCCAGGAAATGGAGCAGTACCCCGGTGCCCGACTGATGCAGGCGACGCTGGGGACGGGGCGCACTCACCAGATCCGTGTGCACGCCGCGCACATCGGTCACCCGCTGGCGGGCGACCCGAAATACGGCGACAAGGAGGCCAACAAGCGCTTCCGCGACCGTGGGTTGCATCGGCTTTTCCTGCACGCCTCGCACCTGAGCTTCGAACTCGACGGCCGCGCGTACAGCTTTTCCGCACCGTTACCAGACGACTTGAAGTCTTTTCTGGATGTGCTTGGATCTAAAGGAAAAAGCGCGCACTGACCTCCAGCGAGCGAAGCACCGGGCCGATCAGCGTGGCGCCGACAACCAGGGCACTGGCGGCATGGGCGAGAGCGACCGGCAGCAGGCTTCGGCTGCGCACGAAGCACGCGGCCCAGAACAGCTCGGCCAGCAGGCACAGCTGCATCAGCGCCCCGTTCGGGGTGTGCATCAGGGCAAACAGGATGGCCACGCCGAGGACCGCCCATCGCCTGGCCGGCATGACCCGTTCCAGTCGAGGTAGGGCGAATCCGAGCAGCAGCCACTGCTGCAGCATCGCCCAGCCGACGTAGACCAGCGCGCGGCCGGGCTTGATCGCCTCGAACGGATGACCCCAGGCCAGGCCGACCGCGATCGCCGCCGGCAGCAGCAGCCACGGTGCCCACCAGGCGGCCGCGTTCCAGCGACCGATCCATGCCCAGCCGTCCGCCGTCCCGGCCCAGCGATGATTCCAGCCGGCGAAAAGCAGCGCGCCGCCGAAGGCGCACACCGCCGGCCAATCCACCCGCTCGCCCCACTGCAGGCCCGCGATCAACCACAGCGGGCCGGCGAACGCGGCAAGCAGGGTCAGTCCCGGCGATCGTCGACGGCGTGCCAGCTGGATCAGTGCGGCGAGATAGATCACGCACGCCAGCCAGCCGCTGCCCCCGGGGGCGCCTTCGCGCGGCGGGCTCGGCGGGACGTCGACCCGCACGGCCAGCGCGCCAGCCTGCCGGCGCACGGCGTCGTCTCGCCAGGCCAGCAGCTGCTCGGCGGAGGCGTTGGCCGGGAGCCACACCCATGGCGATGGCACCGAGCCGTCCAGCGCCGCCAGCTGAGCCGGTACGCTCGCCGGTGTGTCGAGCGATGCCGCGGTCGAGGGCGGTCCGTCCGCCCGGTCGGGTGAAGCGAGCGCCACCTGCTGCAGCGTCCAGACGGTCCCGGCTGCGGCCTGGACGCGCAGGCGCAGCATGGTGGCGGCAAGGGGCAACAAGCAGGGCTGACCGCGGGGATCGACAGCGTCCAGTTGGCGCAGGTCGATGCGTAGCGGTGTCCCGGTCGGCCAGGGTCGGGCCGGTGTCAGGCAGGCCCGGCCGCGGCCGTCCGCCCAGACCACGCCGACCCGGGCCGTCGCCCGGCCTTCCGAGCGGAGGATGAGCAGCGGCCAGTGGACGAGATCAAGCCGTTGCGCGACCGGGAAGCCCAGCTCGAACGGATCGGGGCCGGTGCTCGTGATCGTCAGGCCACCCGGCGCGGGGCGCACGCGTCCGTTGCCGAAGACCCGGCCCGCCACCAGATCGCGCCGCTTGCGTGGCAACCACTGCCAGCGCGGCTGGCCTTGCTGCAGGGCCTGCTCCACCCGTCCGGCCGCGTGCGCCAGATGGACGGCCACGAGCTCGGCCGCCAGCCAGCGGAACGCCAGCAGCGCGACGGCCGTGCACGCGAGCAGGCCGGCCGCACGCGCGAGGCGGATTCCGCCCGACGGCACGGTCAACGGGCGAGCAGGGCTTCGACCCGGGCGGCGCAGATGAAGTCGTTGAGCGACAGACCACCGACGTCGTGGGTCGACCACAGCACCTGGCAGTGTCCGTAACCGGCCTCGAGATCGGGGTGGTGGTCTTCCTGGTTGGCCATGAAGCCGACCGCGTTGATGAAGCCAAGCGTGCGGTGGAAGTCGTCGAAGCGGAAATCCTTCACGATCGCCTTGCCGTCGTTGGCGAGCGACCAGCCGGGCAGCGCATCCACCAGACTGGCGACAGTTGCCGCGTCCAGCGCGTGTTCGTTGCCCTTGCGCGGAATGCAGTGCTGCCGGGCGAGATCGTCGATGCGCATGCCTTTCTCCTGGGCCGAAGTGCGGGGACGCGAAGGGTCGGAGCTGTGCGGCGAAATGTCAAAGCGCGGGACACGTCCGCAAAACAGGACTAAAATGGTGCTGTTTCGAAGTGCGGCCCGACGCCGCGACGCCTTCAGCCACCGGTATCCCCATGATCGACATCTCCGAACGCGCCCAGACCCACTTCCGCAAGCTGCTGGCGCAGCAGGGCGACGACGGGCTCGGCATCCGCCTGCGCGTGACCGCAGCCGGTACCCCGGCAGCCAATTGCGAACTCGAGTTCTGCGAGCGCCGGGACCTGACCGGCGGCGAATGGACGCTGGAGTGTGAAGGCTTCGCCTTCTACGTGGATGGCGACAGCGTGCGCTGGCTCAATGACGCCACCATCGACTTCGAGCCGAACCCCACCGGTGGCCAGCTCAACATCCGTGCTCCCGGCATCAAGGGGCAGGTTCCCGGCCGGGATGCCGGGCTGGTCGAGCGCGTGCAGTACGTGCTGGAGGCCGAGATCAACCCGCGTCTGGCCTCGCACGGCGGGCGGGTCAGCCTGCGCGAAATCGACGCCGAGGGCGTGGTCGTGCTGCAGTTCGGCGGCGGCTGCCACGGATGCGGCATGGTCGATGTGACGCTCAAGCAGGGGGTGGAAAAGACCCTGCGCGAGCGGGTGCCGGAAGTCACCGCCGTGCGCGACGCCACCGATCATGCCAAAGGCAGCCAGCCCTATTACGAGGGGCACCGCGGCAGTTCGGCGATGGGTTGAACGCCGGACATGAAAAAGCCCGCTTCAGCGGGCTTTTTCATCTCGGCCGGCAACGGGACAACGCTTACTTGTCGCCCTGGATGTGCCCGTGCAGCGTGCTGAGTTTGGTCGGCAGGCTGGAGAAGTAGGCCGTGATGTCCTCGATGTCCTGGTCGGACAGCGTGGCCGCAAAGCCCTTCATGATGGGATTGTTGCGGCCACCGCTCTGGTACTCGTGCAGGGCCTGCTCGAGATAGCCCTGGTACTGGCCGGCCAGGCGCGGGTACTGCGGGTCGACCGCATTGCCGTCGGCGCCGTGGCAGGCGAAGCAGACAGCAGCCTTGGTCTTGCCGGCCTGCGGGTTGCCGGCCGCCATCAGGGAGGTGGATGCGAACGCCAGCGCGGCGAACGAGATAAGGGTGAGCGCACGGGTCATGCGGAATCCTTTGGGCAGCTTACTTGGCGAGGCTGGAGAGGTAGGCGGCGATGTCCTGGATGTCCTTGTCGGACAGGCTCTGCGCCTGGGCCATCATCGTCGGGTGGGTGCGGTCGCCACTCTTGTAGCCGTGCAGTGCATTGATGATGTACTGCTCGTTCTGACCGGCGATGCGCGGCACCGGGTAGTTCGGATAGGCGTTCGTATAGCCCTCGACGCCGTGGCAGCCGTTGCAGGTGTAGACGAGCTTGCGCCCGGCAGCCTTGTCGCCTTCGGCATGTGCGCTGCCCACGGTGAACAGGGCGGCGGCCGCGGCGAGGCCGAGCAGTTGCAGTCGAGTCATTGCGTTAGATCCCCAGAGTCCGGCAAGTACGTGACACCAAAGTCGCCGAAGTATAGAGGCTGCCCGAGACCAGCGACAACAATCGGACGGCACGCGCGCGTCGCCTCCGGAGCGCTGCGCACGGGCAGTTTCTTGCGCCTCAGAACAGGCTGCGGAAGATGTGTACGCCGGCGCTGTATTCGCCGATCAGCGTGCCGATGCTGACCAGGAAAAAGTTGAGCAGGGTGCGGGCCACGCGGTTTTTCCACCAGCCGGTCCAGTGTCCGACCTGTTCGCGCAGGGTCTCGAAATCGCCGACGCGGGGCTTGCGCACCCACGCCTCGGCCATGGCACTGATGCCGCCGGCCGGCACACCGGGCCGGAACGGCTTGATCGGGGCGGCCACGAAGGCGGCCGCCACGCTCAGCGGGTGTCCTCCGGCGAGCACGGCGCCGAGTGCGGCAAAGCTGCCGGTCAGCAGCACCCAGTGCCAAAGCGCGTCGGCGCCAAGCGCCGCATTGCGGTGGAAGGCATAGCCGATCATCGCGAACACGGCGAGAACCAGTCCGATCGCCAGCCACTTCGGCCAGCGTGCCTTGGGCGGCGTCTGCGCCAGTTCCGCGGCTGTCGCGGCCGGGTCGTCCCGCCCTTCGTGCAGTTGCGTGGCCAGGCCCTTGAGGTGGCCTGCGCCAATCACCACCAGCACCCGCCGTGGTCCGGCGAGATCGGGCTGGCGTGCGGCCTCTTCACGCAGGCGGGCGGCCATGTACAGGTCGCGCTCGCCGATGAGGCTGCGGTAGAGCGGTTCGGACTGGCTGGCGAACTCGCTGAATGCGCTTTCCAGCAGGTCGCTCTGCTTGAGTTTCTCGATTTCGTTTTCGGCGATGTCCTCGCGGTCGAACACACTGGCCAGCAGGCTTCCCAGCAACCCGAAGCGCTGCCAGAAGCCGACGCTGCGCCAGGCGCGCTTGAGCGTGGTGCCGACGTCCCGATCGACCAGCCACACCGGCGTGCCGCGGGCCTCGGCCCCGTCCATCGCCGCCTTCATCTCGGCGCCCGGCTGGATGCCGTACTGGTCGGCCAGTCGCTGCTGGAACGAGGACAGCACCAGGCTGGCCGCCACCATGCCGGCCTTGCCCTGGCGGATCACCTGGAACAGGTCGGTCTGACGGAACGCGTCCGGGTCGCGCATGCCGTGCGCACGGCTTTCGCACAGTTCCACCGCGACGGCATCGAAGGTCTCGTGCGCGAGCATCGCCTGCACCGCGTCGACGCTGGCGCGCGACACGTGCGCCGTGCCGAGCAGCACGTATTCCACGCCATCGCGCTCGACGCGCTGGATTGGCTGGCCGATCAGCGCGGCGGGCAGGGGGGGCAGGTCGGCAGCGTCAGCGGTCATGCGGTGGAACCGGGGCGGGGGAATGCCAAGCATGGGGACCGCGCCGGTGCCGGACAAGCGCGACCGTCGGCACGGTTCAGCCGCGGGGCGTGGCTTCAGTCACGAAACCGCTTGAGCAGGTCGCCGTAGGCGTCGATGCGGCGATCGCGCAGGAACGGCCAGATCCGCCGCACGTGCTCGCTGCGCGCCATGTCCACCTCGACGATCAGCAGCTCGCGCGCGTCGGTGCCTGCGCGGGCGAGGAATTCGCCCTGCGGCCCGGCCACGAAGCTGGTGCCCCAGAACTGGATGCCCGCGCCCACGCCTGACGGATCCGCCTCGTAGCCGGTGCGGTTGCACGACAGCAGCGGCAGGCCATTGGCCACCGCGTGGCCGCGCTGCACGGTGACCCACGCCTCGCGCTGGCGGTCTTTCTCGTCCTGCGCGTCGTTCGGGTCCCAGCCGATCGCGGTGGGGTAGAGCAGCAGGTCGGCGCCGGCCAGCGCCATCAGGCGCGCCGCTTCCGGATACCACTGGTCCCAGCACACCAGTACGCCGAGGCGGCCGACCGAGGTATCGATCGGCTCGAAGCCCAGGTCGCCGGGCGTGAAGTAGAACTTTTCGTAGAACGCCGGATCGTCCGGGATGTGCATCTTGCGGTAGGTGCCGGCGATCGCCGCCGCGCGGTCGAACACCACCGCGGTGTTGTGGTAAAGCCCGGTGGCGCGCTTCTCGAACAGCGAGGCGACCACCACCAGCTTGAGCTCCTCGGCGAGCTTGCCGATGCGTGCGGTGCCGGGGCCGGGGATCGTCTCGGCCAGGTCGAACTCGTCCACCGACTCGCGCTGGCAGAAGTACGGGCCGTTGTGCAGCTCCTGCAGCAGCACCAGTTCGGCGCCGGCGGCGGCAGCCTCGCGCAGGCCGGCCTCGATCGCGTCGAGGTTGGCGTCGCGGCTGCCGCGATGGGTCTCCTGCAGCAGGGCCACCTTGAGGGTCTTGCGGGTCATCTCGGGAATCCTGTGTCGTGGAACGTCGTCGGCTCAGCCGACCAGTCCGGCCGGCAACTGCATGGTGATGCAGTGCAGGCTGCCGTTCTGCCAGATCAGCGCCCGGCAGGGCACCTGCACGACCGCGCGGCCCGGGTGGGCCTCGCCGATGATCCGCGCCGCTTCGTCATCGGCCGCATCGCCATAGGCGGGCACCAGCACCGCACCGTTGACGATCAGGTAGTTCGCGTACGACGCCGCCAGTCGCCGCCCTTCGTCGATGATCGGCCGGGCCCACGGCAGCGGGTGCAGCGTGTACGGGCGACCGTCGGCCGTGCGCAGCGCGGCCAGCTCGGCGCCCATCCGCCTGAGCTCGTCGAAGTGGGGGTCGCCGGCATCGTCGCAAGCCTGGTACACGATCCGCTCGCCGGGCGCGAAGCGCGCCAGCGTGTCGATATGGGCGTCGGTGTCGTCGCCTTCCAGGTAACCGTAGTCGAGCCAGAGGATGCGCGAGGCGTGCAGGCCGTCGCGCAGGATGGCGTTCATGTCCTCGCGGGACTGCTCCGGATGGCGCTGGTGGAGGCAGCGCCAGGTGGTCAGCACGGTGCCGGCGCCGTCGCTTTCGATGCCGCCGCCTTCCAGCGCCCAGTCGATGCGGCGGTGCGCGGCCTGGCCGAACACGCCGGCCTCGACCAGCCCGGCGATCAGCGCATCGTCCAGCTCGGCACCGAACTTGCCGCCCCAGCCGGTGAAGCGGAAGTCGGTCAGCTGGAACCGACCGGCATCGTCGCGCAGGGTGATCGGGCCGGAGTCGCGCAGC
>JAGWVM010000124.1 GCA_018970895.1 Lysobacteraceae bacterium
GCCGCGCTCGCGGGCGCGCTGCTGCATCTGCTCACGATGCTGCTGACGGAACGCCTCGCGCTCCTGCAGCGTTTTCATCTGCATGATCTGCGAGCGGTAGGTCGAGCGCTCGGCCGGCGTCATCAGCGAGTAGCCGTAGATCTGGTTGTCGCGGTCATGGGTGCGGTCGCGATCACGGTCGCGATCACGATCGCGGTCGCGGTCGTGCAGCTGGTCGTGGGAGCGGTCGTGCAGGCGGTCCTGCGTCCGGTCCTGCTGCATGGTGCCCTGGCCGGCCTGCTGGCCGCCGCGGCTGCCGCGCGACTGGTCGGCCATGGCCGCCGTGGAAAACGCGATCGCCAGGCAGGCGCCCAGCATCAAAGTCGGTTTCGTTCGCATGGGAACACCTCGTTGGGGATCCGTGCCGGGATGGCACGGGAGGCATGCTGGCGCTGCCGGCGCCGGATCGGTTTGATCATCGTCAAGGAGTCGATCCGGCCGCGGCCGGCGGCCGGAAGGCGCCCCGACGAGGCATCCGGCACGGCGCATCGCGGCAAGGGTGGTGCTAACGTCGCGGGCTTCACCCCACGCCGGAGCCGCCCATGTCCCCGCTATCCGTCACCGGTTCGCCGTCTGCCCGGAACCGCAGGTTTTCCCGCCTCGCACTGGCCACCGCGCTCGCGCTGGGCGGCACCGTGGCCGCGGCGCAGGGATCACGGGCTGCCAACGTGCCGCCGCCGCAGGACGTGCCGTATCCCGGCACCGTGGCCATCCACGTCGATGCCAGCGACACCCGCCAGGGCATCTACCGCTTGCACGAGACCGTGCCGGTGAAGCCGGGGCCGTTCACGCTGCTGTATCCGCAGTGGATCCCGGGCGACCACTCGCCGACCGGGCCGATCGCCATGCTCGCCGGGCTGCGCATCGAGGCCGGTGGCAAGCCGCTGAAGTGGACGCGCGACACGTACGACGTCTACGCCTTCCATCTCGACGTGCCAGCGGGCGTGTCCAGCCTCGACGTGTCGTTCCAGTACCTGTCCGACCGCCGCGGCGGCTTCGAGATGACCGACCGCATGCTCGACCTGGAATGGAACAAGGTGGCGCTGTATCCGGCTGGCTACTACTCGCGCCGGATCACCTTCGCGCCCAGCGTCAGCCTGCCGGAAGGCTGGCAGTTCGGCAGCGCGCTGGAGACCGCCGCGCAGTCCGGCGGCACCACCACCTTCAAGCCGGTCACCTTCAACCAGCTGGTGGACTCGCCGATCTACGCGGGCAAGTACTTCAAGCGGGTCGACCTGACCCCGCCGGGCGGGGCGCCGGTGCACCTGGACATCGTCGCCGACGCGCCGAAATACCTGGCGATGACGCCGCACCAGGTGCAGGTCCACCGCAACCTCGCAGTGCAGGCGACCAGGCTGTTCGGCTCGCACCACTACGACCACTACGACTTCCTGTTCTCGCTGTCCGACCAGCTGGGCGGCAATGGCCTGGAGCACCACCAGTCCAGCGAGAACGGACTGGGTGCGGACTACTTCACCGCGTGGGACGACGCGGCGCCGGGGCGCGACCTGCTCGCGCACGAGTACACCCACTCGTGGAACGGCAAGTTCCGCCGCGGCGCGGACCTGTGGACGCCCAACTTCAACGTGCCGATGGGCGACTCGCTGCTGTGGGTGTACGAGGGCCAGACCCAATACTGGGGCTTCGTGCTGACCGCGCGCGCCGGCATGTGGACGCCGGAGCAGTTCCGTGACGCGCTGGCGATGGTGGCCGCCAATTACGACCGCAACCGCGAGGGCTTCCGGTGGCGCACGCTGGAGGACACCACCAACGATCCGACCGCCGCCCGCCGCGCCGCGCTGCCGTACCGCAGCTGGCAGATGAGCGAGGAGTACTACAGCGCCGGCCAGATGGTGTGGCTCGCCGTGGACGCCAGGCTGCGCGCGCTCACCCACGACCACAAGTCGCTGGATGATTTCGCCAGGGCGTTCTTCGGCGTCGACAACGGCAGCTACGTGACCAAGACCTACACCTTCGACGACGTGGTCGCCGCGCTTGACGGCGTGGCGAAGTACGACTGGGCGACATTCCTGCGCCAGCGCATCGACACCATCAACCCGCCGCTGCTCGACGGCCTGGCCGGCACCGGCTGGAAGCTGGTCTACACCGACCGGGAATCCCCGTACGAGAAACAGTACGACAGCCGGCCGGAGCCGCCGCGGCACCTGTACAACTTCACCTGGTCGATCGGCCTGACCATGGCGGACAAGGGCCTGATCAACGATGTGCGCTGGGACGGTCCGGCGTTCAAGGCCGGCGTCAGCACCGGGGCGACCATCGTGGCGGTCAACGGCCAGGACTACTCCAAGGATGTGCTCAGGCAGGCGATCAGCGCGGCCAAGGACACGCAGGCGCCGATCGATCTGCTGCTGAAGTACCAGGGCGGCTACCGGCACGTGGCGGTCGACTACCACGGCGGCCTGCAGTATCCGCACCTTGAGCGGATCCAGGGCACGCCGGACTATCTGGACCAGATCATCGCCGCACGCAGATAGGGCCGGACTCCTGCCGGACGCGTTGCACCGCGCCGGCCCCGAGCGACCCTCGCCCCCATCTCCGGCCGCTGGGTCCGACGGCTGGAGGACGGTCGTACGGATCGGCGATCGAAGGGTTCGGTCACGGCTGCGGCTTGCGCTAGGGTGGAGCGCAAGCCTGCCGCTGGAGCTCCACGAATGTCCGGTCTGTCGCGTGTCCCCGTCGTCCTTCTGGCGGCGGTCCTGCCACTTCTTGCCCCGATCGCCAACGCACGGGACGCCGGCCATCGGGCGATCAATCCGCTCTACACCGCCCCGCCGGCATCGCTGACTCCGGCTCAGGTCGCCACGATGCAGGCGCTGCTGGCCGACTGGCCGCAACTGGCACGCTACCGGGCCGAGGACGCGCGCTTGCCGGCGCCGACGCCCGGCGAACGGCGCGTGGTGTTCTACGGTGATTCGATCACCGACGCCTGGGGACGCGCCGCGGGCACGACCTTCTTTCCCGGGCAGCCCTACATCAATCGCGGCATTTCCGGGCAGACCACCGCGCAGATGGTGGTGCGCTTCCGCCAGGACGTGATCGACCTGCATCCGGCCGCGGTGGTGATCCTCGCCGGCACCAACGACATCGCCGGCAATACCGGCCTGGCGAGCCTGCCGATGATCGAGGACAACCTGCGCACGATGACCGAGCTGGCGAGCGTCCACGGCATCCGGGTGATCCTCGCCTCGGTGCTGCCGACCACCGACTACCCCTGGCACCCCGGTCTGGCGCCAGCCGGGCGGATCCGCGCGCTCAATGCGTGGTTGAAGGCATATGCGAAGGCGCAGGGCGCGGTGTATCTCGATTACTACCGTGCGCTGGTCAACGCACGGGGCGGCATGGACCGGCGCTACGCGGCCGATGGCGTGCATCCCACGCCGGCCGGCTACGCGGTGATGGCGCCGCTGGCACGTGCGGCGATCGCGTCCGCCCTGGCCGCAACGCCGCCGTCTGCACGCTGAGCGCCATGGCCATGCGCTTTCGGTCCCGCCGAGGGGCGGGCGGGATGCGACGGACGCCCCCGGGCCGGCATCGAGGCGAGCTTGTCGCGCGCGCGGATGCGGTGCCCGGCGCGGACCGGCAGCGTGGCGCCATCCATGCATGGGTCGCCGGCGACGACACGGTGGGATGGGCCGTCATCGTGCCGAGGTATCGGCAACGGCGGCGTCACCGGCTCAGGCGGGGCGGGGATCGCGTACCGACCGGCCGGGCAGGTCATCGTCGGTCAGCTCGGTCGTGACGCGATCGCGGCCGGCCCGCTTGGCAGCGTAAAGCGCGGCGTCCGCATGGTGGAACAGGCGTGGCAGATCGAAGCCGATCCGTGCCGCGAACGCCATGCCGATGCTCGCGGTCACCACGATCGGCTCGCCGTCCAGCCGCAGCGGGGTGCCGGCAATCGACTCGCGGACGTGTTCGGCCAGCGCGACGCACTCGCCCTCTCCACAGCCGGAAAGCAGCAGGCCGAACTCCTCGCCGCCCAGTCGTCCGAACAGGTCGCCCGGACGCAGCCAGCCCTGCACCACCGACACGATATGGCGCAGCGCCTGGTCGCCGGTGACGTGGCCGTGGGTGTCGTTGATCAGCTTGAAATGGTCCAGGTCGATCAGTGCCAGCGCCACGCTGCCGCCGGATCGCTGCTGCTCGGCAACGGCGTCTTGCGCCGCACGCATGAAGTGCTGGTGGTTGAGGATGCCGGTGAGGCCGTCGCGTCGCGCCAGCTCGCGGAAGCGCAGCTGCAGGCGCTTGACCCGCACCAGCCAGAGCACCAGCAGGGTCATCGCGGCGAGCAGAAACAACGCATAGAGCCGGGTGGTGCGGGCCGCGTCTTCGGTCAGCGCCTCCTGCAGCCGCAGGACCTGATTCTGTCGCGCCAGGGCCTCGTACTGCATCTTCTGGGCGAGCAGGCTCTGCTGCACCCGCTGGTAGGCCAGCGCGCGCGCGGACACGTCATTGAGGTAGCGGGTGTTCTGGGTCACGTAGCGCTCGTAATAGTCCAGCGCCTGCATGCCGCGGCCGCGCTTCTTCCCGATCTCGTAGAGCACGTGGTAAGCATCGGCAAGATGGATGCTGTTGTCGCCGGGGGTGCTCATCGCCACCACCTTCATCGCGGCCTTTTCGGCTGCCGGGTCGTTCCCGAGAGCCAGATAGGCCTGTGCGCGCTGCAGCTGTATCGCCAGCAGGTGCGGGTAATAGCCGGTGCCGCGGATGGCCGCGGCCATGCGATCGTCCAGTTCCAGCGCGTCTCGCGGACGGTGCTCGGCAAGCAAGCGATCGACCTGGATCAATCGGGCCGTGTCTGCAATGACCAGGTTCCCCGCGGCGAGGCACGCCTGGATCGTTCGCGCCAGTTCCGGGCTCGAGGAGTGGAGCTTCCCGAGGTTCTCCAGCGCAGCGATCTCCAGCGCGAGGCTGTCGCAGGGGGATTCGCCCGCGGGAAGCGGATCGCGCATCATCCGTGCGTACTTCAGCGCCAGGTCGGGCTGGCCGGCGAGGTCGAGCACCTGGGAGAGGTTGTGCAGCACGTACTGCCGTGCGTCCGGGCGGGTGACGCGGGGCAGCCGGGCAATCATCGCCGCGGCGCCGCGGTAGGCCTCTTCATATCGCTGGTTCAAGACCTGGACGCTCAGCAGCAGTGCACCGGCCTTGGCGGCCAGGTTGACGTCCCCGGAGTGGTCGGCCACGTCTTTCAGGCGCCGCTCGGCCGCGGGGTAGTCGCCGCGGAATGCCGACTCCCACCCGTCCAGGTAGCGCAGCCGCCATCGCTGCGCCTCGGTCAATACCGGGGCTTCGCGGTGGATCTGCGCCAGCATCCGCGCGAAGCGCGGATGGTCGGTCAGCCGAACGCTCTCGGCCCGGTCCAGGAAGGAGGCGACGTCGGGAATGGCGGCGGTCGCGCACGCCGCCCACAGCGAAAGCGCCACGGCCAGCGCGACGGCGACGGTGCGCAAGATCGCGCCGGCTCTGCAAGGACCATGCGTCATGCGAATGCCGACATCTCCTCACCGGTATCGACGACCACCCGGTTGCGGCCGCCGCGCTTGGCCCGGTAGAGCGCGGCGTCGGCGCGGCGGCACAGGCGCTGCAGGGCATGCCCGGCGCTGCAGCTGGAAGCGACGCCGACGCTGGCCGACACTTTGAGCAGCTGGCCCTCGTGATCCATCGGGGCGTTCTCGATCGCCAGCCGGATCCGGTCGGCGATGGCGACGGCGTGGTCGCTTTCGCACTCCAGCAGCAGGATGCCGAATTCCTCGCCGCCGAGCCGCCCGAACAGGTCGCCCGGGCGCAGGTGGTCCTGGCAGACCCTCACGACGTGGCGCAGCATCGCGTCGCCGGCGGCATGGCCATGGGTGTCGTTGATCTGCTTGAAGTGGTCCAGATCCATCCACAGCATGCTGGCGTGGGCGGCCTTGCGCTCGAGTTGCCGCAACTGCCGCTCAGACTCGTGGATGAAATGCTGGTGGTTGAGGATGCCGGTGAGGCCATCACGGGTCGCCATGTGCCTGAAGCGCATCTGCGAGTGCTTGAGCCGAAGCAGCCACAGCACGATCGCCGTCAGGCCGATCAGCAGGAGCACGATGTAGAGCCGGCCGGTCTCCACGGCCTTGGCATCGAGTTGCTGCTGGAGCTTGAGGATGCTGTTCTGCCTGCTCAGTTCCTCGGCTTCGAGCTTGCGTGTCAGCGATTGCTGCTGGACGGTCTGGAAGGCGATCGTGCGGGCCGTGACGTCATTGAGGTAGCCCTGGTTCTGCGCCACGTACTTTTCGTAGTTCTGCAGCGCCGCCGATGCATTGCCCTGCTTCTTGGCGAGCTGGTAGAGCACCCGGTAGGCGTCGCGTATCCACTCGCTGGCCGTATCGCTGTCGCGCATGGCGATCGCCGCCATCGCGGCCCTGGCCGCCCTGCTGTCCTAGCCGAGTTTCTCGTAGGCGCGGGCACGCTGTACCTGCTCGGAGACCATGGCCGGCCCGAACTGGCTCCGCTGGATGCTCGCGTCGATGCGGTCCAGCACGGCGAGTGCCGCTGCCGGCTTGCCTTCCTTGAGCATGTGAAAGCTGCGGTCCAGCCACAGCGTATTGGTGAGCACCGCCTGGCCGGCGGCGACACAGGTGTCGATCGCCCGCGTGTACTCCTTGCTGTCCGAGTCGATCTGGCCGCCGTTGGACAGCGCAAACACGCGGTCGGACAGCGGGTAGCACAGGCTCATGCCGGGGGGCGTGGCGTCGGCCATCATCTGCGCGTATTTCAGCGCCAGCTCGATCTGTCCGGCACCATTCATGGTCTGCGAGAGGTTGGTCAGCACTGCCAGGCGGGCGTTCACGTCCTGGATGTTCGGCAGCTCCGCTACCAGCTGGTTGGCCAGCGTGAAGGCCTTCTGGTACTGCCGCGTGAAGGCGTAGTTGCTCAGCAGCAGCGAACGCGACTTGGCGACCAGCACCGGATCGCCGGAATGCTCAATCACGTCTTCGAAGATCGGCCGCGCGCCGAGGTTGTCGCCCTCGAACATGGTCTCGTAGGCGTCCAGATAGCGCAGGTGCCAGCGCTCCTGCGGCGTCAGGGGCGGGGCGTCCCGGTGGATCAGGGCGAGTCGGCGCTTGAACTCCGGATGGTCGGTCGTGCGCAGGCTCTCGGTCTGGCGCAGGAACGCGCCCGGATCGCCGATCGCCACCGCGGCATGGCCGGCTTGCGGGAACAGCGCGCCGAGCAGGGTCGCGAGCGCGACCCTGGACACATAGCGATGCCATCCCTGCAACACCATGCCCACTCCGTGACAGCTAGATGCCGTCGGGGGAGGAGGGATCCCGCGGATCCGGCTCGTCGCCGTCCTCGTCGGGTTCGTCCTCGCGGCCGGGGCTCATGCTGGCCTGGACCAGCTGCATGCCGCGTGCGCCAAACCCGGCGTACAGGACTGCGCTGTCGCCGTGACGGATCGCGGTCCTGAGCGCCTCGGAGGCCCCGTCCAGCGCCTCGTCGAAGGCAAGCATTCCGCCGCAGGCGTGGCTCAGGCCCGCGTCCTGGCCGATGGCCTCGAGCATCTCGATCGTGTCGCGCATGGTGTCCCCCCGATCGGCATCTTAGCGATGCAAAAGTCGTTTTGTGCAAATCACCTGGCGCATCCGCCGATCCGCGCTGCCGGCGCCGACGGCCCGTTGGCGTTCCCGTCCCCGGCGGCCTGCAGTTGCGCCAGTCGTTCGGCCCGCGCCGCTCTGCGACGCAGGGGCACGGCGGGCGGCAGCACCAGCGTCTCGTCGGCCGGGATCCCGATGCCGGGCAGGTCGCCGAGGCGCAGGTGCCGGATGCGCGGCGGGTCGATCGGCAGCGTGGCGCCGCGATAGCCGATCACGGCGTGGTCCCGGGGATCGTGCCGCTCGAGAACCTCGACCGGCAGCGCCCGGTAGGCCGCCCCCTGGCCGGGCCGGGCAATCGAACAGTTGCCAGCGACACCCGCCTGCCAGATCACGAGGTACCCACTGGCATCCACCGGTTTGTCGTAGAACAGCAACTGGTTGGCATCGAGGTGCTGGCAGCCCAGCCGGCCGGGGTCGATACCGAGGTCGGCGTACAGGTAGTCCTCGGCGGAGATGCCCGGCTCCATCCGTCCGTCGAAACCCTCGGCCTGCGCCACCCGGATGACATCGTGGGGCGACTAGGCGAACACGCCCGGATGGCCGTAAAACACCTCGCAGACGCGCCGGCCCGCGCGCACCTCGGCCATCATCAGCTCGACCCATTGACGGTAGGTGTCTATCCGCGGCTTGCCCTCGCGGTAGTGGGCTGCAGGCTGCGCACGTCCGGGTGCATGCGCTCGATCCACAGCTCCACGAGGCTGTCGGACACCGCCACCAACACCACGTCGGCCCGCCGTATGTGACTGCGCGCCAATGGCGTGAGCGGTGAACCCAGGGGCATGCCGACACCTACGCAGGCGATGAGGCCGCGCGGTGGCGTGTGTGTGATCGGATTCGCGGATCCGCACATTCGTCCGATGGTGGGGGAATGCGCGGACAACAGGGAGCCGCCCGGCGACGCGGCCGGGCGCTCCGTCGTGCCGGAACCGCTTACTTGCGCTCGAGCGCCTTGACCGCGCCCAGCGTGTTCTCGACGTGCTTGTTGGGGTTCAGCGACGAGTACACGTAGGTGATCTTGCCGCTGGGGGCGATCACGTAGGAGGTGCGGTCGGACCAGCCCGGACGCATCAGCAGCGTGGCGTCGTACTCCTTGGCGACCTTGGCGCCGTCATCCGCGGCGACCGCGAACTTGCCGCTGCAGTGCTCGGTTTCCTTGGAGAAGTCCGACAGCTGGTCGGTGTTGCCGGCGGTGACGCCGATCACCGTGGCGTGCATCGCCTTGAACTTGTCGATGGCCTGCGAGAACAGGTGCGCCTCGAGGTTGCAGCCGGCGGTGTGCGCAGCGGGGAAGAAATAGACCACCACCGGGCCCTTCTTCAGCGCGTCGGACAGCTTGAAGGTGAACGGCTGGCCGGCGAGGTAGGCGGGCAGGGTGAAGTCGGGCGCCTGGGTGCCCTCCTTGAGCGCGGCGTGGGCAGGTGAGGCGAGGGCGGCGACGCCGACGAGGGCAAAGGCGGCCAGCTTGGACAGGGCTTTCATCGTGGAGCTCCTTGGGGCGGACAGACTCCCGTTATACGCGGGTTCGCCTGCCGCGGATGTCCTGGCGTGCCGCACGGTCGGTGGACGTCCGGCGAAACCCGCGCTGTATGTGCCCGCGTGCACCGTGATTCAAAAAAGAAGGAGCCCCCGGCACGGGGGCTCCGATCTGGCGGGGCATCGCCCGGTGGGCTCAGTGGCTGCCGGCGCCGGCCCCGGCATCACTGCTGGCTGCGGCGTGGGCCCCGTGGCGCGATGCGTTGGCCTGGCCGCTCATGCCGGCCGAGGCGTTTGCACCGTGGCCGTTTCCGTCCGCGGCCTGTGCCGAGCCGCTGGCCGAACCGTCGGTCGAGACCTGGCCGCCGACCTGGCTGCCGTCTACGGCGGCATTCGCCCGCTGCAGGCCGGCCTGGCCTGCGGCGTTCGCCATGCTGGCGGCGCGATCCAGCCCGCGGCTGGCCTGCTGGCGCGCACTGGCGGCCGCATGGCCGGCGG
>JAGWVM010000125.1 GCA_018970895.1 Lysobacteraceae bacterium
TCGCGGCGGATGATCTCGCCGGCCAGCCCGATGTAGGCGATCGCGCCGCGCGAGCTGCGGTCGTACAGGTGGATCGGCTGGCCGTGGCTGGGCGCCTCGGCCAGGCGCACGTTCCGGGGAATGATCGAACGCAGCACCTTGTCGCCGAAGTGCTGGGTGAGCTGCGCCGAGACTTCGTTGCCGAGGTTGTTGCGCACGTCGTACATGGTGCGCAGCAGGCCCTCGATCTCCAGCTGCGGATTCAGCCGCGCGCGCACCGCCCTGACCGTGTCGAGCAGGCTGGACAGGCCCTCCAGCGCGAAGTACTCGCACTGCACCGGGATCAGCAGCCCATCGGCGGCGGTGAGCGCATTGAGGGTCAACAGGTGCAGCGAGGGCGGGCAGTCGATCAGGATGGTGTCGTAGCGGTCGCGCACCTTGGCCAGCTGTTCCTTGAGCCGGCTCTCGCGCGCGAGCGCGTCCATCAGCTTGAGCTCGGCGGCGGTGAGGTCGCCGTTGCCGGGCAGCAGGTCGTAGTGCGCTTCGGTGGTGACGATCGCCCGCTCGATCGGTGCCTCGTCCAGCAGCACCTCGCAGCCGTTCGGCTTGGCCTGGTTCTTGTCCACGCCCGAGGCCATCGTCGCGTTGCCCTGCGGGTCCAGGTCGACCAGCAGCACCTTGCGCTTGGCCGCAGCCAGCGACGCGGCGAGGTTGACGGCGGTGGTGGTCTTGCCGACGCCGCCCTTCTGGTTGGCGACAGCGATGATGCGTGCCATGGGTCGTCGTTACCGTGCGCAGACGAAAAGGGCAGGTAGATTAACAGGCTGCCGGCGCCGGGGCGGCGCCCGCATGGCGGATCACGGCGAGGTGGCGCTCGCCCTCCAGCCCGGGTACCGCCAGCGCGTGGATCGACTCGAGCACGAAGCCCGGCGGCAGCGCCTCCAGCTCGTCGTCCGGCCGGCGCCCCTTCATCGCCAGCCAGCGCCCACCCGGGGCGAGCAGGTGCCCGCCCCAGTCGAGCATGTCGGCCACGGTGGCGAAGGCGCGGGCGGTGATGCAGTCGTAGGTCCCTTCCACGTCCTCGACCCGCGACTGGACCGCCTGCACGCGGTCCAGCTTCAGGCTGCGGATTGCCTCGCGCAGGAAGCGGACCTTCTTGCCGTTGGAGTCGACCAGGGTGATCGACCGACCCGGTGCGGCGATCGCCAGCACGATGCCGGGCAGGCCCGGGCCGGTGCCGAGGTCGGCCAGCGTGGCTCCCGACACGTAAGGCAGGATCGCCAGCGAGTCGAGCAGGTGGCGCGTCACCATCCCGGACGGATCGCGCACCGCGGTCAGGTTGTAGGCGGCGTTCCAGCGCAGCAGCAGTTCCAGATAGTCCAGCAGGCGCGGCACGGCGCCGTCAGGCAGTGCCAGGCCGAGCGCGTCGATGCCCTGTTCCAGGCGTTGTTGCAGGGCGGCGCGGTCGGTCATGGCAGTTCCAGGCGGGCGGTTCGACCGGGCAGTATCGGGGGCGCCGCTGGCAAAAGAAAACCCGCCGATGGCGGGTTCGCGATGGCGCAAGTCCCCTTGGCGCGACGGCTCTGGCGGCCGCTCGGCGCAGGATGTGTCTTCAGGCGATGTCCAGCTCCACCCGCGTGACCATCAGGCCGCGCTCGCGCAGGGCGCCATTGAGCGCCTGCTTCATGCGGCTGCCCAGATCGCGGCGATCGGCGGCGATCTCGGGCGCCTCGGCCAGGGCGGCGAGCGCACCACGGCGGATGAATTGTGGTGCCTCGTCGATCAGCGCATCGGCGCGCTCCGGCTCAAGCACCTGCCAGTAGACGGTACCGCGCAGGCCGCCGGTATCCGCGGGGCACTGCTCGAACTGCAGCACCTGGCCAGCGAGATCGATGCGATGTCCGATGCGGTCCAGACCCGGCACGACCCAGTGCGTACCCGGTTCCAGCAGGCGCAGCGGCTGTCCGCGCCGGTAGAGGCTGTGCACCTGGCCGATCGGCACCCGCCGCATGGCCGCGACAACGAAGCCGGCAGCCAGCGTGATGACGAGAATGGTCAGGGTCATGTTCATTTTTATCAGTAACTTGAGCGATGTTGTTAGCTTGAGGTTACAGGACAAGCATACAGGTACATGTATGCACTTTGATTAATCTAATTTTAACCGGACCGCACGTCCAGCCCGCGGACTGTGATCAGCCGCACGCTGCGGCACAACCCGGCGTCCGGTCTGCCCGGTACATCGGCCCGCGGCCGGACGGCTTGAGGCGCATCGACGGGCCGGCGCCGACCGGCGGAAGGTTGTGTTGCACCGCGAAATGAAGGTTCGGGTCGTGATCGCCACCGGGATCCCGCGTACGACCGGCCTTTTCCGCAACGCGCCATCCGGCGCCGTGAAAATCGCTGTCGCGCCGCATCAGAAGCCTGTTTTGCAAAAGCTTTACAAGCCGCGATGAAAACGTTTACGTTGCGCCCCAGCGCAGGGGGCCCAGCGCGATCAAGGGCGTAATCGTGACGACAGTGACCATCAAAGACGTGGCGCGGGAGGCCGGTGTGTCCGTGGCTTCGGTGTCGCGCGCGCTCAACGGCACCGGCGGAGTGACCGCCGAGACCGAGAAGCGCATCCGCGAGGTCGCCGCCCGTCTGCGCTACGTGCCACACGGTGCCGCGCGCAGCCTGATCACCCGGCGCACCCACACCATCGGCGCGCTGTTGCCGGACATGTACGGGGAGTTCTTTTCCGAGCTGATCCGCGGCATCGACCTGGCGGCCCGCACCCGCGGCCTCCACCTGCTGGTGTCCAGTGCGCACGACGGCATGGACGATGCCGCCGCTGCCCTGCGCACCATGCGCGGACGGGTGGACGGCCTGATCGTCCTGTCGCCGCGCGCGGATGCCTCGTTCCTGCACGCCAACCTGCCCGAGTCGCTGCCCACGGTGCTGCTGAACAGCCCGCTGCGCGGCCGGCGCTATTCCGTGCTGAACATCGACAACCCCGGCGGCGCGCGCGCCATGGTCCGCCACCTGGCGGTCGAGCGCGGGCTTCGCGACATCGCCTTCATCGCCGGCCCGCCGGACAATTTCGACGCGCAGCAGCGCGAAGAGGGCTATCGCCACGCCATGGCCGAATTCGCGCCGGGTGCCCCGCTGCGCGTGCTGCGCGGCGAATTCACCGAAGACTCGGGATACCGCGCCGGCGCCGAGCTGCTCGCCTCGGGCAAGCTGCCACGGGCCGTGTTCGCGGCCAACGACATGATGGCGATCGGCTGCCTGCTGGCGCTGCGCGAAGGGGGCGTGGACGTGCCCGGCGAGGTCGCCGTGACCGGCTTCGACGACATCCCGATCGCCCGCTACGTCACCCCCGCATTGACCACGGTGCGCGTACGCATCGTTGATTTGGGACGGAGTGCCCTCGAGCGACTGGCCGCGCTGCTGGATGCACCCGACCAGACCGCCACGACCCAGGCCGACACGCTCGGCTGCGACATCGTGGTGCGCGACAGCTGCGGCGCTCGTCCGCACGCCAGGACTTTCACCAACAAAGCCCGCTGAGGGCAATCAGAACACACCCCTTTGGGAGGGTAGTCATGAAGGCGCCACTGCAACTGAAGAAGAAACTGCTCGCAAGCGTCATCGCCACCTCGGTGGTGGCGATCGGCGCGGCCCCGACCACCGCGTGGAGCCAGTCGGCCTACGCGACGCTGCGCGGCAAGGCCACCGCCGGTGCGACGGTCACCGCATTCAACCCGGCCACCGGCACCACCCGCCGCACCACCGCCGGCAGCGACGGCAGCTACACGCTGACCGGCCTGCCGCCGGGCACCTACCAGGTCGATGCCGGCCCAGGCACCGCGCAGAACGTCAAGCTCACCGTCGCCTCCACCGCCACGCTGAACTTCGGCGCAAGCGCGGCGGCGCCGTCCACGGCCAACGCGACCAACCTGGGCGGCGTCACCGTCTCGGCGACCACGCTGCAGGAGGTGAAGACGTCCGAGATCGCCACCACGATCTCGCAGCACCAGATCGACACCATCCCGCAGATTTCGCGCAACTTCCTCGAGTTTGCCGACACCGTGCCGGGCATGGTCTTCAGCGTGGACTCCAGCGGCCACACCTCGCTGCGCGGCGGCGCGCAGAACAACAGCTCGGTCAACGTCTACATCGACGGCGTCGGCCAGAAGAGCTACGTGAAGGAAGGCGGCGTCAGCGGCCAGTTCGCCAGCCAGGGCAATCCGTTCCCGCAGCTGGCGATCGGCGAATACAAGGTGATCACCTCCAACTACAAGGCCGAATACGACCAGATCTCCTCCGCCGCGGTGACCGCGGAAACCAAGTCGGGCACGAACGAGTTCCACGGCGAGGCGTATTTCACCTACACCGACGACAGCATGCGCGCGCGTCGGCCGGATGAAATCCTGGCGGGAACCAAGACCAAGTCGCACGAGAAGCAGTACGGCTTCGCGATCGGCGGTCCGATCATCAAGGACAAGATGCATTTCTTCTTCACCTTCGAGCCGAAGCGCTTCGACACGCCGACCACGGTGGTGCCGGGCGTCACCGGGGTGAGCAACCTGCTGCCGGCGAGCGTCGCCTCGCAGGCCGGCCCGGCGAACCTGCCGTTCAACGAAGACCTGTACTTCGGCAAGATCGACTGGGAGCCGACCGATCGCGACCGCTTCGAGTTCAGCACGCAGATCCGCAAGGAAGACCAGTACGACAACATCGGCGGGGCGACGGCGGCGAGCGCCGGCATCACGGTGAAGAACGACGACACCCGCATGGCGCTGCGCTGGCAGCACAGCGGTGAGAGCTACTTCAACGAACTGCTGCTGACCCACGAGAAGGCCTACAACAACCCGACCTCGCTCGGCAGCGGCAACGGCTCGGTGTTCACCTACGAGCCGATGCAGGACGCCACCATCCTGATCACCGGCGCGGCCAACGCGCTGGCCACCCAGAAGAAGGGGCAGAAGGGCCCGGCGATCCAGGACGACCTGACCTTCAACGACCTGGAATGGCACGGCGACCACGTCGTGAAGATGGGCGTGAAGTACAAGGAGGTGACGCTCAACGCGCAGGACGCCGGCCTGACCAATCCGGAGTTCTATTACAACGTCACCGCCGCCGGAACCAGCAGCACGCCCTACAAGGCGTTCTTCCCGAACCCGGTGCCCGGGCTGAACCCGGTGGCGAAGTCCAAGGACAAGCAGCTGGGCATGTACATCCAGGACGACTGGGCGGTGAACGAGAAGCTGACCCTGAACCTGGGCGTGCGCTGGGACTACGAGCGCAACCCGTCGTACCTGAACTACGTGACGCCGGCGAACGTCATCAACGCGCTCAACAGCCCCAACCCGGACCCGACCGCGCCGGCCGGCCAGACCTATGCGCAGGCGCTGGCGCTGGGCGGCATCAACGTCAACGACTACATCAGCAACGGGCACAACCGGAAGGCGCAGAAGAACGAGTTCCAGCCGCGCCTGGGCTTCTCCTACGACATCAACGGCGACGAGGAGCACGTGATCTTCGGCGGCGCGGGCCGCGCCTACGACCGCGACCTGTACGACTACCTGCAGCTGGAGCAGACCAAGTCGGCGCTGCCGGAATCGACGGTGTACTTCACCGATCCGGCCACCGGCCTGTGCAAGAACGGCGGCACTCCCTGCTTTGCCTGGGATCCGGCCTACCTCGGCGGGGTCGGCACGCTGCAGTCGCTGGTGTCCACCACCAACGCCGGCAACGAAGTGGACGTGATCAACAACAAGCTGAAGGCGCCGTATTCGGACCAGTTCAGCATCGGCATGCGCAACAAGCTCGGCGACTGGAACACCAGCGCCACCATCGCGCGCATCCTCAGCCATGACGGCTTCGCGTTCACCCTCGGCAACCGCTATCCGGACGGCTCGTTCTTCAAGGACAACAGCCAGCCCTGGGGCAACGGCGTGCCGGGCTTCGGCCCGCTGATCGTCGGCAACAACGGCATCGAGACGCGCACCACCCAGCTGCTGCTGTCGGTGGACAAGCCCTACGACAAGCAGTCGGGCTGGGGCGCCACCTTCGCGTACACGTACACCAAGGCCACGCAGAACCGCGACATCAACGAGCACTACTCGTTCGACGAGGCGACCATCGGCCAGTATCCGTTCATCACCTCCAACGCCGCCGCGAAGCACCGCTTTGTCGCCACCGGCGTGATCGACGTGCCGTGGGGCATCACGCTGTCGGCGAAGCTGACCCTGGCCACGCCGATCCCGGGCAACACCATCGGCTGCTACAACATCACCTTCCCCACCGGCAGCAGCTGCACGCCGCAGGCGGGGATCCCGGGCGGCAACGGGCGGTTCCTGGTCGGCGGCAAGGTGTTCGGCTACCGCGATGTGGATTTCCAGGCGACCAAGAACTTCGAGCTTGGCCACGGCGTGTCGATCTACGGCCGCTTCGACCTGCTGAACGCGTTCAATTTCCGCAACTACTCGGATCTGAACTACATGTTCGGTGCGACGCCGAGCAACATGGTCGTGACGTACAACACCGCCGGCAACATCACGTTCGTCCCGCGCACGCTGAAGCTGTCGGTCGGCATGCGGTTCTGATCCACCCGCGCCGCCGGGCCCACCGGCCCGGCGGCGTACCATTTCCCCGGACGCGGCGTGAGCCGCGTCTCTTTTTCGAGACGTGGCATGAACGAACAGGCCATCCGCAACATCGTCATCGTCGGCGGCGGTACCGCCGGATGGATGGCCGCGGCGGCATTCGCACGGGTGCTCGGGCACGCCTGCCGGATCCGGCTGGTGGAGTCCGAGGAGATCGGCACCGTCGGTGTCGGCGAGGCCACCGTGCCTCACCTGAAGCTGTTCAACAACCTGCTCGGGATCGACGAGACCGAGTTCGTGCGCCAGACCCACGGCACCTTCAAGCTCGGCATCCAGTTCAACGACTGGGGGCAGGTCGGCGATTCCTACATCCACGGCTTTGGCGATCTCGGCCACGACCTGGGGCTGGTGCCGTTCCACCAGTGCTGGTTGCGCGCACGGCAGCTGGGCTTCGCCGGCGACCTGGGCGACTACTCGATCAACACCCTGGCCGCCCCGCGCGGTCGTTTCATGGCCTCGGCCAGCGACGTGCCGCGCCACTCGCCACTGGCGAACATCGCCTACGCCTACCACTTCGACTCCGGGCGCTATGCCCGCTACCTGCGCGGCTATGCCGAGGCGCGGGGCGTGCAGCGCACCGAGGGCAGGATCGCGCACGCCAGGCTGCGGCCGGACAACGGCTTCGTCGACGCCGTGGTGATGGAGGGCGGCGAGGCCATCGAAGGCGAGCTTTTCATCGACTGCTCGGGCTTCCGCGGGCTGCTGATCGAGCAGGCGCTGCACGCCGGCTACGACGACTGGTCGCACTGGCTGCCGTGCGATCGCGCACTGGCCGTCGGCTGCGAAAAGACCGGCCCGGCCACGCCGTACACGCGCTCCACCGCGCGGCCGGCCGGCTGGCAGTGGCGCATTCCGCTGCAGCACCGCACCGGCAACGGCTACGTGTACTCCAGCGCCCACGTCAGCGACGACGAGGCCGCCGCCACCCTGCTGGCGAACCTCGACGGCCAGCCGCTGGGCGATCCCCGGCCGCTGCGCTTCACCACCGGCCTGCGCCGCAAGGTCTGGGACCGCAACGTGGTCGCCCTGGGGCTGGCCAGCGGCTTCATGGAGCCGCTCGAATCGACCAGCATCTACCTGATCCAGTCCGGCATCGCCAAGCTGCTGAACCTGTTCCCGCGCGAGGGGATCAGCCCGGTGCTGGTCGATCGCTACAACGAGCAGACGCGCTTCGAATCCGAGCGCATCCGCGACTTCCTGATCCTGCATTACCACGCGACCCGGCGCGGCGACATGCCGTTCTGGGAGCAATGCCGGACGATGGACATCCCGGCCTCGCTGAAGGACAACATCGCGCTGTTCCGCGACAGCGGCCGCTTCTTCCGCAACGCGGAAGAGATGTTCGCGCAGGTCAGCTGGGTGCAGGTGATGATCGGCCAGGGAATCGTGCCGACGGGCGTCCATCCGTTGGCCGACCAGATCCCGCCGCACGAGCTGGAGGGGTTCATGAAGCACGTGCGTGGCGTGATCGCCGACTGCGTCGGAGCGATGCCCGCGCACGAGGCCTTCATCGCCCGCCACTGCGCCGCCCCCGTGCCCGGTGCACCCATGCCCGCCTAGGGCGCTTCCACCGTCGTGCCCAAGGCGTCCCCGCGCCGGTCCCGCGCGTCGTTCCCCCACGCTGACGAGAACGCTTCCTGATGCAGGCTGCCACCCCCCGACGTTTCCGGCTCCACACCCTCTGCGCGGCCATGGCCGCGGTGCTCTGCCTCGCCCCCGTTCCGGCCGGTGCCGCGGCGCGCGCACAGCCGCCGATGCGGACCATCCACACGTTCCAGGACGCCTCGCCCGCGCAGCAGGCGATGATCGACGACCTGGAACAGCGTACCTTCCGCTGGTTCTGGGACAGCGCCGATCCGGCGACCGGGCTGGTACCGGACCACTACCCCGGCGAGTCGTTCTCCAGCATCGCCGCGGTCGGCTTCGGACTGACCGCCTACGGCATCGGCGTCGAGCGCGGCTACATCACCCGCGACCAGGCGGTCGAGCGCACGCTCGCCACGCTGAAGTTCTTCCACGACGCGCCGCAGAACGCCAGCGAGGACGACGCGGCGGGCTACCACGGCTTCTTCTACCACTTCCTCGACATGCGCACCGGCAAGCGCGAGGGCCGCTGGACCGAGCTGTCCAGTGTCGATACCACGCTGCTGCTCGGCGGCGTGCTGTTCGCGCAGTCCTACTACGACCGCGACACCCCGCAGGAGCAGCAGATCCGCCAGCTCGCCGACGCCATCTACCGGGCGGTGGACTGGCCGTGGATGCAGGTGCGCTACCCGCTGATCTCGATGGGCTGGACGCCGGGCGGCAAGTTCATTCCCAGCGACTGGCAGGGCTACAACGAGGGCAAGCTGGTCTACCTGCTGGCGCTCGGTTCGCCGACCCACCCGGTCAAGCCGGACGCCTGGACCGCCTGGTGCTCCACCTACGACCGTACCTGGGGCCGCTTCCACGGCGAGACCTTCCTCAACTTCGCGCCGCTGTTCGGCCACCAGTACACCGAGTCGTGGGTGGATTTCCGCGGCATCCGCGACGCCTGGAACCGCCGCCACGACCTGGACTACTTCGAGAACGGCCGCCGCGCCACCTACGCCCAGCGCA
Source organism: Lysobacteraceae bacterium (assembly GCA_018970895.1). Classification (GTDB taxonomy): domain Bacteria; phylum Pseudomonadota; class Gammaproteobacteria; order Xanthomonadales; family Rhodanobacteraceae; genus Dyella_A. The sequence continues at coordinate 9,228 of JAGWVM010000125.1, forward strand.
ACTATGCCATCGCCAACCCCGGCGGCTGGACCGGTTACGGCAGGAACGTGTGGGGCCTGACCGCCAGCAACGGCCCGGGCGGTGTGGTGGTGAAGGGGCCCGACGGCGAGCGCACGTTCCACGGCTACACCGCACGCGGCGCCGGGCTGGACTACATCACCGACGACGGCACCATCGCGCCCACCGCGGCCGGCGGCTCGATCGCCTTCGCGCCGGAGATCGTGGTGCCGGCGCTGGCAGCGATGAAGCAGCGCTACGGCCGGTACATCTACGACCAGTACGGCTTCGTCGACGCCTTCAACCCCAGCTTCCATACCCGGACCACGCTGCGTACGGGCAAACTGGTGCCCGACGTGGGCTGGGTCGATACCGAGCAGCTCGGCATCGACCAGGG
>JAGWVM010000257.1 GCA_018970895.1 Lysobacteraceae bacterium
CCCTTGGGCCTGACCCTCACTCCCGAAATGATCCTCGTGCTGGCCCTGGTGGCCTTCACCATGATCATGCTGGTGCTGGAGTGGATCCGCGCCGACATGGTGGCGCTGCTGGTGGTGGTGGTGATCGGCCTGACCGGCCTGATCCCGTCGGACCGGGTGTTCAACGGCTTCGCCGGCAATGCGGTGATCGCCATCATCGCGATCATGATCATGGGCGCGGGACTGGACCGTGCCGGCGTGCTTTCGCTCACCGCCAACTTCGTGATGCGCATGGCGCGGGGCATGGAGTCGCGGCTGGGCGTGGTGATCAACTCGGTCACCAGCCTGTTCAGCGCGGTGATCCCGAGCCAGGCGCTGGCCGCGCTGATGATCCCGGTGATCAGCCGCCTGTCCGCGCGCACCGGCGTGCCGATCTCGCGGCTGCTGCTGCCGATGGCCTTCTGCATCCTGACCGCGACCAACACCACGCTGATCGCCAACTCGCCGCTGATCATCCTCAACGACCTGATCGCCAGCGCCAACAACAACCTGCCGCCGGGCGCGCACACCATCCCCAAATTCGGCCTGTTCAGCGTGACCCCGATCGGCCTGGCGCTGGCGGTGCTGGGCGTGGTGTTCTTCTATTTCTTCACCCGCAGGCTGCTGCCCGAGCGTGAGGACGAGCGACTGAAGGTCACCCCCGGCCGTACCGAGAGCTACTTCGCCGACACCTACGGCATCGTCGGCGAGACGGCCGAACTCACCGTCACCGCCGAGAGCCCGCTGGTCGGCATGAGCATCGGCGAGGTGGAGCAGCTGCGCGAGGCGCCGCTGATCCTCGCGATCAAGAGCGGCAACGATGCGCGCATGGCGCCGCCGGTGGACCAGGTGATCTGGGTCGGCTCGGTGCTGGGCATGCTCGGTCCCCGCGAGCAGCTTGCCCAGTTCGCCAACAACCAGCTGTGTCGGCTGTCGCCGCGCATGCGCCAGCTGGGTGAGCTGTTCAATCCGACCCGCGCGGGCATTTCCGAGGCGGTGATTCCGCCCAGCTCGCGCTTCATCAAGCAGACCATCGGCGCCCTGCGCCTGCGCAAGCGCCACGGCATCTCCGTGCTGGCGGTGAATCGCGGCGACCAGGTGCTGCGCGACGACGTGCGGTCGATCAGCCTGCGCGCCGGCGACACCCTGGTACTGCATTCGAGCTGGCGGGAGCTGGCCCAGGTCGCCGAGGACAAGGACCTGGTCGTGGTCACCGACATTCCCAAGGAAGAGCAGCGTCCGGGCAAGATCTGGCACGCCGTGGGCTTCTTCCTGCTGGCCAAGGGACTGGCGCTGTTCACCAACCTCGACCTGTCGGTGGCGATGATGACCGGCGCCATCGGCATGCTGCTCACCGGCGTGCTGAACATGGACGAGGCGTACAAGGCGATCAACTGGAAGACGATCTTCGTCACCGCCTGCCTGATCCCGCTGGGCTGGTCGATGGACGCCACCGGCACCGCGGCCTGGCTGGCGCAGGAAGTGCTGGCCTATCTCGGCCACGCCGCGCCGTGGATCCTGCAGCTGGCGCTGGCCGTCCTCACGCTGCTGTTCTCGCAGGTGATGTCCAACGTGGGCGCCACGGTGATGATGGTGCCGATCGCGATCAGCGTGGCGGTGGCCACGGGCGGCAACCCGTCGGCCTATGCGCTGATCGTGGCGGTGTCCTCCTCCAACACCTTCCTGATCAGTTCCGGCCACCCGGCACTGATGATGGTGGCCGGTCCCGGCGGCTACCGCGGCAAGGACTTCCTGCGCGTGGGCATCCCGCTCACGCTGGCGGTGCTGCTGGTGACCATGGTGATGATCAACCTGATGTTCC
>JAGWVM010000011.1 GCA_018970895.1 Lysobacteraceae bacterium
GCAAGGCGCCCACACAAGTCACCTGCGCACACTGTCAAAGATCAATCACTTGCGATCCGTTTCTCGAATCGCCCCGAAGCGTTTCGCCTCAGGTGAGCCGCTCATTCTACATCGATTTCCCTGCCCGTCAACACCTTCGTCACATTCGTTTTCGAAGTTGTTGGCGCTCGGCCGGAGATCATTTCCGTGGAAGAGCGAGCCGCCTACTGTACGACATTTTTCCGTTTTGGCAACACCTGAGGCGCGGTTACGACCAGCGGTGTGCCCGTTCGAAGCGATGTCGCCGTGGCGGGGGCCGCATGGTAGGCAGGCCCCTCGTTCTTGGCAAGCGCTTTTTGGGAGGCCCGCGATGGACCCGCGCCGCGGAAGGCGGCGCGACCATCAGTCCCGGATGAGGCGGATCCGGGCGAAGTTTCGTTTCCCGACCTGCAGCACTGCCTCGAAGCCTTCGACGAAGCTGCGCTGGGCATCCTCGATCACCTGGGCGTCGATCTTGACCGCGCGCTCCTTGAGCTTGCGGTTCGCCTCCGAGTTGCTGGCCGTGAGGCCGGCCGCGGTCAGAAGCGCCGGAAGACGCATACCCTCGGCCGGCACCGGGATCTCGGTCAGCGGCAGCAATGAAGTATCGCCCTCACCACGGACCACCGCGTGCCAGCCGGCGATGGCTTGCTCAGCCGTCGCCGCGTCGTGGAAGCGCGTCGCCAGTTCGCGCGCCAGGCGGAGCTTGGCGTCACGCGGATTCAGCGCGCCGCTGGCGATATCCGCCTTCATCCGCGCCATCTCGTCAAGCGACACGTCGAAACTCAGCAACTCGAACCAGCGCCACATCAGCTCATCGCCGATCTTCATGGTCTTGGTGACGATGTCGATCGCCGGTTCGTTGATGCCGATGTAGTTGCCCAACGACTTGGACATCTTGTTGACGCCGTCCAGGCCCTCGAGCAGCGGCATGGTCAGAACGATCTGCGGCGGCTGGCCGTGGTGCTCCTGAAGTGCCCGACCCATCAACAGGTTGAACTTCTGGTCGGTGCCGCCGAGTTCGACGTCGCACTGCAGTGCTACCGAGTCGTAGCCTTGCACCAGCGGATACAGGAATTCGTGGATGGCGATCGGTTGCTGCCCTGCATAGCGCTTGGCGAAATCGTCGCGCTCGAGCATGCGCGCCACCGTGTGCTGCGCGGCCAGCTTGATCATGTCGGCGGCGGACATCCGGCCAAACCACTCGGAGTTGAAGCGCACCTCGGTGCGCTCCTTGTCCAGCACCTTGAAGACCTGGGCGGCATAGGTCTCCGCATTGGCCAGCACGTCGTCGCGCGAGAGCGGCTTGCGGGTGACGTTCTTGCCGGTGGGGTCGCCGATCATCCCGGTGAAGTCGCCGATCAGGAAGATCACCTGGTGCCCGAGGTCCTGGAACTGGCGCATCTTGTTGAGCAGGACGGTGTGACCGAGGTGCAGGTCGGGTGCGGTCGGGTCGAATCCGGCTTTGATCCGCAGCGGGCGGCCCGCTTTCAGGCGCTGCTCCAGTTCCTCGCGCTTGATGATCTCGTCCGCTCCGCGGGCGATGGTGGCAAGCGCCTGTTCCAGCTCGTTCATGCATTCCTCGGATTTAGTTGTCTAGACAGTCACTCAGGTGACCGGCTTCACGGGGCAAAGTTAATTGTGCGTTAACCGGCAACCGCACGCAAACCCTTGATGGAAAAGGCGTTGACACCCTTTGCACATGACCGTTACGGTACCGGCCGTTTGCAGGTTTTCCGGTGGGGTCACGCATTATGGGCGAGGGGTCGCAGATGGCGCACGCGGCGCGCAAGCAGGCCATCCGTCGCAAGGCGCAGCGCAGGCACTCGCACTTCTACGAACGTTGCTCGCACTGGTCGTTCTCTCGCAGCGGTGACGCCGAGCCGATCACCTGGCATCGCGAGCGCTGGGTGCTTGCGGCCACGGCGTTGCTGATCACGCTGCTGTCGGGCTTCCTGATTCCGGCCTGGGCTTCGGCCATGCGCACGCCCCCCGCGGCCGAAGCGCATCGACTGCTTCCGCTGGCGCTGCCCAAGGCCTCCCCATCCACCACCCAGGCACCCACCGTCGAAGACTGGCGGCGCGTCCAGGTCGAGCCGGGGCAGACGCTCTCCGACATCTTCGCCAACCAGGGCCTGAGCATGTCCGACCTGCAGCGGGTCATGGATGCGGCCGGGGCGGCCAAGTCGGCGCTGCACAGCATCCGTCCCCATCAGGAATTCGACTTCCTGCTCGGCAGCGACGGCAGCCTGAAGGGCCTGCGCTTCGATCGCGATCCGGCCACGCGGGCAATGATCCGTTTCGACGACGGCACCGCCAGGCTGACCCTGCAACCGCGCGACATGGATACCCGCGAGCACATCGCCCACGGCGTGATCGACAGTTCGCTGTACGCCGCCGCCGCACGTGCCGGCATGAGTCCGGCGATGGTCGGCAAGCTGGCGGATCTGTTCAAGTACGACATCGATTTCGTGCAGGACCTGCGTGTCGGCGACAGCTTCACCGTCATCTACGACGACATCTACCGCGACGGCCGATACTTCACCGAGGGTGACATCGTCGCAGCGGAGTTCATCAACCAGGGCCATCGATACACCGCGTACCGGTTCAAGAAGGCTGACGGCAACTACGGCTGGTTCAGCGAGGACGGCCGGCCAATCCAGAAATCGTTCCTGCGCATCCCGGTCGATTTCACCCGCATCTCCTCTCCCTTCAGCGCCGCGCGCATGCATCCCATTCTCGGCCGCATGCGGGCCCACAAGGGCGTGGACTACGCCGCCCCGACCGGCACGCCGATCCATGCCGCGGGCGACGGCGTGATCAAGTTCCGCGGCTGGATGAACGGCTACGGCAACTTCGTGATCATCCAGCACAGCAAATCGATCAGCACTGCCTACGGCCACATGTCGCGCTTTGCCGCCGGCGAGCGCGTCGGCGAGCACGTGCGGCAGGGCCAGGTGATCGGCTATGTCGGCATGACCGGCCTGGCCACCGGCCCGCACCTGCACTACGAATTCCGCGTCAACGGGGTGCAGCGCAATCCGCAGACGGTGACCCTGCCGAAGCCGGAGCCCCTGCCGAAGGTCGAGCTGGCGCGGTTCGAGTCCCAGGTCGTGCGTCCGCAGCTGGCTCGGCTGAAGCAGGTGGACGCGAACGTGAAACTGGCGATGTCGGCCAGTCGCCAGCACAGCGACGAATGATCGCTGCGTGGAACCTGCCCGTCCGCTTTACCTCGGCCTGATCTCGGGCACCAGCGCCGACGGCATCGACGCCGCACTGGTGCGCTTTGACAATGGCTCACCGCGCCTGCTGCACGGCGTGACTCATCCCTGGCCGGACGCGCTGCGGCAGCAGATCCTGGACATCGCGCAGGGCGAGGCGGCGGTCGAGCTGGACGCGCTTGGCCGCCTGGATGTCGCCCTTGCCCGTGGCTTTGCCGAAGCGGCTTCGCGCGTGCTGCACGAAGCGGGCGTCGAGGCTGCGCAGGTGGGTGCGATTGGCTCGCACGGGCAGACCGTGCGGCATCGGCCCGACGGTCGGTTCCCCTTCACCCTGCAGCTGGGCGACCCCAGCGTCATCGCCGAGCGCTGCGGCATCGACGTGGTCGCGGACTTCCGCCGGGCCGACGTGGCCGCAGGGGGACAAGGGGCGCCCCTGCTGCCCGCCATGCACGCGATGCTGCTCGCCAATCCGGCCGAGGACCGGGTCGTGCTCAACCTCGGCGGTATCGCCAACGTCACCTGCCTGGGCACGGACGGCCGCGTGCTCGGATTCGATACCGGGCCCGCGAACGGGCTGATGGACGCATGGTGCGCAAGGCATCGCGGTGAGCCCTTCGACCGTGACGGTCGCTTCGCCGCCGAAGGTCGCGTCGACGAGTCGCTGCTGCAGCGCCTGCTCGCCGACCCCTATTTCGATCTCGCACCGCCCAAGAGCACGGGACGAGAGCATTTCCATCTCGCCTGGCTCGAGCGTCGGCTCGCCGGGCGGGTGCTCGCGCCCGCGGACGTGCAGGCCACGCTGCTCGAATTATCGGTGCGCAGCGTGACCGCGGCGATCGGCAGGCATGCGGTGGGCACCCGCCGCGTGCTGGTCTGCGGCGGTGGCGTGCACAACCGGGGGCTGATGGCGCGGCTGGCCGAATCGCTGGCACCGGCGATCGTGCAGAGTACGGCCGCCTTCGGGGTCGATCCGGATTTCCTTGAAGCGATGGCGTTCGCCTGGCTGGCGCGGCAGCGGGTACAGGGGTTGCCGGGCAACCTGCCGGCCGTCACCGGAGCCCGCGGACCGCGCGTGCTCGGTGCGATCTACTCGGCTTTTCGCTGAGTCGGCACGGATACATCGTCGTCGAATGGCGATCCCTGCGTTCCGGCCAGCTGACCGGCCGGCGCCACCGAGAGTGCCTGCACCGCCTCATGGAAGGCGGCGCGCTCGGCTGCGTCCCAGTGCCCGCTCAGCACCACCGCGTCGGCGTCGATCAGGTTCTCGGAAAAGGCCACACCGCCGTCATTCATGCCCAGCCCGTGGCGCAGGGCATGCAGCACCACGTCGTTGATCGACCAACGACGTGCCTTGGCGAGCGCCTTGATGCGCTCGGCCAACAGATTGTCGATATGGCGTACGACGAGATCCGGCATGGGCGCCACTCCAAGTCACGCATGCCCCCTGTACGCCGGATGGTCGCACAAAGCCGGCGCCCGTCACCACGCCGCTGTTGCCGCAGCGCGACTCAGCGCACGTCGTGGCCGCGTGCGCGGAAACGGGGGCGAATCAGCGCGAAAAGCAGCACCGCAGGCAGGATGCCGAGCACCGTGATCACGAAGAACCCGCCGTAGCCTGCCGCCATCGCGATCTCGCCGGCAAAGAAACCGAGTACCTTGCCCGGCAGGTTGACCAGCGAGCTGAGCAGGGCGTACTGGGTCGCGGTGTGCTCGCGGTTTACCAGCGAAGACAGGAACGCCACCGTGGGCGGCCCGAGCATGCCCAGGGTGAGGTTTTCGCCGGAAATCACCAGGGTGAGCATCCACAGGCTGCCGTGGTGCTGCATCAGCAGGAGATAAAGCAGGTTGCTGGTGCCGCACAGCACGATCATCACCGCGAGTGACCGCCAGGCGCCCCAGCGCGCGACCATGGCGCCACCGATGAACACGCCGACGATGCCGATCCAGATGCCGTAGATCTTGGTGATCGCGCCGATCTGCGTCTTGGTGAAGCCCATGTCGCGGTAGAACGGACCCATCACGCCGCCGATCGTGGACTGCTCTGGCATCTTGAACAGCAGGATGAAGGCCAGCGTCAGCAGCGCGAGCACGACGCCGTAGCGCCGGAAGAAATCGACGAACGGGTCGACCACGCCCAGCCGCATCGCATCGCGCCATCGCGGCGGCGCGCGGCGCAGCACCTCGGGCTCCCGCGCGAGCAGCGTCATGCCGATCGGCGGCAGCATGCACACCGCCATCCCCGCGTACACCGCCGACCAGTGCACGTGGTCGGCGGCGATCAGGGCCAGCGCACCGGCGACGAGCAGGCCGATGCGGTAGCCCAGCGAGTAGGTGGCGACCAGCGCACCCTGCGCCTCGATCGGGGCGATCTCGATGCGGTAGGCGTCGATCGCGATGTCCTGGGTGGCGCCAAAGAACGCCACCAGCAGCGTCGCTGCAATGAAGGGCGCCAGCCGGGACGGCGTGAGCGACGCCATCGCCAGCAGGCCGACCAGCACAGCCAGCTGCGCGAACAGCAGCCAGCCGCGGCGCTGCCCAAGCCGGCGGAAGCCGGGCAGGCGCCAGTGGTCGAGCAGTGGCGCCCACAGGAACTTCAGGGCGTAGGTCATGCCGGCGCTGGCGATCATGGTGATCTCCGACAGCACCACGCCGTGTTCCTTCAGCCAGTAAGACAGGGTGCCGGCAACCAGCAGGAACGGCAGGCCGGAGGAGAACCCGAACACCGCCATGGTGCCGGCGGCCGGCCGGGTGAAGGCCTGCCAGATCGTGGGCCGCGGGGCCGCGGCGGCCGCCAAGGGCTCAGTCGGCATAGTCGACCGTGTACGGCGCGTGGTCGGAGAAGCGCTGGTCGCGGTAGATCGCGCAGTCGCGCAGGCGGGCGCGCAGCGCGGGCGAGACGATCTGGTAGTCGATGCGCCAGCCCACGTCGTTCTCGCGGGCACGGCCGCGGTTGGACCACCACGTGTAGTCCTCGCCCTCGGGCCGGAGCGCGCGGTAGCTGTCCACCCAGCCGCGCTCGGCCAGGCCGTTGAGCCAGGCGCGCTCCTCCGGCAGGCAGCCGGAGTTCTTCTGGTTGGACTTCCAGTTCCTGATGTCCTTCTCGCTGCGCACGATGTTCCAGTCGCCGCAGATCACGTACTGGCGATCGCTCTTCAGCCAGCCGTCGAAGATCGGCGCGATCCACTCCATCGCGCGGAACTTGAACTGCTGGCGCTCCTCGCCGGACGATCCGGACGGAAAATACAGCGACACCACCGACAACTTGCCGAAGCGCGCCTCGATGTAGCGCCCTTCGTTGTCGAACTCGTCCCAGCCCAGCTCGGTGAGCACGGCGTCCGGCTCGCGCCGGGCGTAGATCGCCACGCCGCTGTAGCCCTTCTTGCTGGTGGCATCGCGGTAGAAGCAGTGGTGGCCGTCGGGGCGGAACATCGGGTCGGCGAGCTGGTCCTCCTGCGCCTTGGTCTCCTGCAGGCAGACCACGTCGGCCTGCTGCGCGCGCAGCCACGGGAAAACGCCCTTGGTCGCCGCCGAACGGATGCCGTTGGCGTTGAGGGTGATGATGCGCATGCGTACTCCTGCGGGTCGGCGGCCGGACAGGCCGGGATGATAGCAACCGCGCTCCGGCCGATCCGGGCCGCCCGCCGGGCGTTACCATGGCGCGTCCCGCCGCCCTGCCCGCGGCGTTTCATCCGATTGCGACCGGGAAAGCACGTGCACGATTACCAGCGCCAGTTCATCGACCTGACCCTCGAACGCGAAGTCCTGCGCTTCGGCGAGTTCACCCTCAAGTCCGGGCGGATCAGCCCGTACTTCTTCAACATGGGGCGAATCGACTCCGGCGCCGCGCTCGCGCAGCTGGGCCGCGCGTACGCCGCCACCGTCCAGTCCTCCGGCCTGGCCGTGGACATGCTGTTCGGCCCCGCCTACAAGGGCATCGCCCTGGCCGCCGCCACGGCCATCGCGCTGGCCGAGCAGCACGACCGCGACCTGCCGTGGGCCTACAACCGCAAGGAAGCGAAGGACCACGGCGAGGGTGGCACGCTGGTCGGCGCGCCGCTGAAGGGCCGCGTGCTGATCGTCGACGACGTGATGACCGCCGGCACGGCCGTACGCGAGTCGCTGGCGCTGATCCGCGCCGCCGGCGCCGAGCCGGCCGGCGTGCTGATCGCACTGGACCGGCAGGAGCGTGGCCAGGGCGAGCTTTCCGCCGCGCAGGAGGTGACGGCGGAATTCGGCATCCCGGTGATCGCGATCACCCGGCTGGACGACGTGCTGGCCTACGCCGGCGAGCGACCGGCACTGGCGGCCGAGCACGCGCGGCTGCTCGCCTATCGCGCGCGCTACGGCGTCGGCCGCGCCTGAGTCGCCGAAAGCGTCGCCGGCGCCCCATCTCCGCGCTCCATGGCGTGGCTATACTCCGGCGGGCACGGAGGGTTACATGCGCACATTCCTGATCGTTTCCACCACGCTGGCGCTGGCCGCCAGCGTCGGCGCCATGGCGCAGCAGCAGCAAGGCAGCGCCGTGCAGTACCGCTGGCATGACGCCAAGGGGCTGCTGCACTACAGCGACAGCCTGTCGTCCGATGCGATGGCCAACGGCTACGACATCGTCAACAGCCGCGGGCTGGTCGTTCGCCACGTCGAGCGCCAGCTCACCCCGGAGGAGCGGGTGATCGCGCAGAAGAAGGCGGCCGAGGAAGCGGCCAGGAAGCAGGCCGAGGACGAACAGCGCCGCGAGGATCAGCAGATGGTCGCCGCCTATCCGAAGGAGTCGGACCTGGTGGGCATGCAGAAGGACGAGCTCAGCTCGATCGACCAGCAGATCTCGACCACGCGCAAGAGCCTGGCCACCCAGGAGCAGGCGCTGGCGGACCTGCTGGCCCGCGCCGGCGAACTGGAGCGCACCAAGCAGCCGGTGCCGAAGTTCCTCAGCGACCGCATCGCGAGCCAGCGCGGCGTGGTCGGCTCGCAACGGGCACTGCTCGAGCGCCTGCAGCAGTCCTACGTGAACACCCAATTGCGCCAGGAAGCCCAGCTCAACCGCTATCGCGCGCTGAAGAAGCAGATGGCCGAGGGCAACGGCGGCTACTGATCCGGCCGAACGAGCCCGATCAGAACGGCAGTTTCAGTCCCGGCTTCACCAGGAACAGCTGCTCGCGGAACACCTGCTGGATGCGCTTGAGCGCGGTCGGGTTGTCCGCATCGAAGCGCAGCACCAGCACTGGCGTGGTGTTCGACGCCCGCACCAGCCCCCAGCCGTCCGGCCAGTCCGCGCGCACGCCGTCGATGGTCACCAGGGTGGCATCCGGGAACGTGGCCTTTTCGCGGAAGGCTTCCATGAAGCGCCTCTGTTCGCCCTCGGCCAGGTCGATCTTCAGCTCGGGCGTGGATACACCCTTCGGGCAGGTGGCGAAGATCTCCTCCGGAGTGCGGTCTTCCAGGTCGCCGGCGAGGATCTCCAGCAGCCGCGCCGCGGCATAGATGCCGTCGTCGAAGCCATACCAGCGCTCCTTGAAGAAGAAGTGCCCACTCATTTCGCCGGCCAGCTCGGCGCCGGTCTCGCGCATCTTCGCCTTGATCAGCGAATGGCCGGTGCGCCACATCAGCGGGCTGCCGCCGGCATCCAGGATCTGCCCCTTCAGGTGGCCCGTGCATTTGACGTCGTAGATGATCGTGGCGCCCGGCTGGCGCGCCAGCACGTCCCGGGCGAACAGCATCAGCGTGCGGTCCGGGTAGATGATCTCGCCCTCGCGGGTGACCACGCCGAGGCGATCGCCGTCGCCATCGAACGCGATGCCCAGGTCGGCACCGGTCTGCTTCACGGCAAGCACGAGGTCCTGCAGGTTGTCCGGATCGGACGGATCGGGGTGGTGGTTGGGGAAGCTGCCGTCGACGTCGCAGTACAGGGGCACCACCTGGCATCCAATGCCCTCCAGCACCTGCGGCGCGACCGCGCCGGGAATGCCGTTTCCGCAGTCGACCACGACCTTGAGCGTGCGCTCGGCCTGGACGTCGGAGGCGATGCGCTCGATGTAGTCCGGCACCAGGTCCACGCTGCGCGATGCGCCGTGACCGTCCTCCGGGAGGCCGCCCTCGACGATGCGGCGGTACAGGTCCTGGATGGCCGCCTCGGCCAGGGTCTGCCCGCCGATCACGATCTTGAAGCCGTTGTAGTCGGGCGGATTGTGGCTGCCGGTGACCGCCACGCCGCATCCGGTGTTGAAGCGGAACGTACCGTAATAGACCACTGGCGTAGGCACGGCGCCGACATCGATCACATCGATCCCGGCCAGCCGCAGGCCCTCGGACAGGGCACTGGCCAGCTCGGGCCCGGACGTGCGCCCGTCGCGTCCGACCACGATCTCGCGCAGGCCCTGCTCGCGCATCAATCCACCGATGGCCTGGCCGAGCCGTCGGGCGACGCGACGATCCAGCGTCTTGCCGACGACGCCCCGGATGTCGTACGCGCGGAAGATGGACGGATCGATCGACTCCGGCGGCGGCGGCACGACCCGGGGGGCCGCGGACGACGGGGTCGCCGCCGCGATGGCCTGAGGACGCGCGCGCTCGCGGCGCGCCGGCAGCGGCACCCCTGCCTCCTCCGGTTCGGCCACCTCCACGGCGAGGCGGCCGCGCTGGCGCAGCAGCCACACACCGGCACCGAAGCCGATCAGGCCGAGCAGGGCCGCCAGGGGCCAGACGCGCGGCAGCACGATGAAAGCCGCCGGCAGGGCGGCCGACACGGAGAACGCGCTGCGCGGTATCGGCTCGGAAGTCAGCTCGGCGATCGCCGAGGGATTGCCGTGGGAGATCAGGCCGAGATCGGCACGGTCATCGCCCTGGCGCAGCTCGATGCGGCCGCCGGCGGGCGAGACCGCATCGAACGCCGCGGCCACCGGCGCAAAGGGCAGCTCCACCCACGCCCACGCCGCCGGATGCTGCACGGATCCGATCGGCATGGCGAAGGACACCCGACGACCGTCCCGGGCGCTCACCGACTCGGCGATGGCCGGACCGTCGACGCTCTGCGCGGCGATCAGCTGGGCCGCCTTGGCGTAGCCGAACTCGCGGTAATCCGCATGCAGGACTTCGTCCAGCCCGCTGCTGTAGAACTCCACCTCGCTGGCCTGCGGCAGCGCGGCCTTGACGGCCGCCACGGCGGCAGCGGGAGAACTCGCCAGCGTGGCCGGATCGACCCGGTCCAGGGCTGCGCGCACCGCCCGACGCTGGGCATCCAGCGCGGCCGTCACCACACGCACCGCTTCGCCCTGGGCCTGGTGGACGCGGTCGTTGGCATGTCCCTCGTCGGCGATCAGCCAGGTCTGCCAGCCGGCAAACAGGCCGAGCATCACCAGTACGGTGCCTGCAGCCAGCGGCAGCAGGCGCCTCCAGTCGATCGCGGCCAGCGCGGTGGCCCTCCCCCAGCTCACACCCATCCCCCGCCCCCGCCGATCAGTTGATTCCGGTCGATCCGAAGCCGCCCTGTCCCCTTTCCGACGGCGCGAAGTCCGTCACCACCGTCAATCGCGCCTGCCCGACGGGCACCAGCAGCAGCTGGGCGATGCGATCGCCCACCCCGATGGTGACCGGCCCTGTGCCGCGATTCCAGCATGACACCATCAGTGGCCCCTGATAGTCGGCGTCGATCACGCCAACCAGGTTGCCCATCACCAGTCCCTGCTTGTGGCCCAGCCCCGAGCGCGGGACGATCAGCCCGCACCAGCCCGGGTCGCCGATGTGAATCGCCAGCCCGGTCGGCACCAGCAGCGTCTCGCCCGGCGCCAGCGTCGCCGGCGCGTCCAGTGCCGCGCGCAGGTCCATGCCGGCGCTGCCGGCGGTAGCCGCCTGCGGCAGCGGGATGCTGTCGCCCATCCGCGGATCGAGGATCTTCACCGCGACGTCGATCATCCGCGGGCCTCCCGGTAGCGCTCGGCCACGCAAGCCACCAGCACGCGCGCCAGCTCGTCCTTGCCGGCCCGTGGCAGGGCGAGCGAACCGCCCTCCCAGTACACGTCCAGCGCGTTGTCGGCGGCCTCGAAGCCGAGTCCGTCGCCGACGCGGTTGGCGGCGATCATGTCCAGCTTCTTGCGGCGCAGCTTGTCCTGCGCGTAGGTCGCGACGTCGTGCGTCTCGGCGGCAAAGCCCACCAGGAACGGTGGCGCGGGACGCGCGGACAGGCTGGCCAGGATGTCGGGGTTCTCGGCCAGCGTCAGGGTAAGTTCGGCGCCGGCCTGTTTCTTCAGTTTGCACGGGGCGACCTGCTGCGGTCGGTAGTCGCCGACCGCCGCCGCGGCGATGTAGATGTCGGCCCCGGCGGCCTCCTCCAGCACGGCGGCGTGCATCTGCGCGGCACTACGCACGTCGATGCGGCGTGTCACGCCGGCCGGCGTGGCCAGGCTCACCGGCCCGGCCACCAGGGTCACGCGGGCACCGGCCAGCGCGCAGGCCTCGGCCACCGCGAAGCCCATCTTCCCCGAGCTGCGGTTGCCGATGAAGCGCACCGGGTCGATGTCCTCGAACGTCGGGCCGGCGCTCACCAGCACGTGCCGGCCGGCCAGCGAGCCGTCCCCGAACGACGCGGCGACCGCGTCGCGCAGCGCCAGCGGTTCAAGCATGCGGCCTGCGCCGACGTCGCCGCAGGCCTGCTCGCCGCTGGCCGGACCGAGGACGGTGACACCGCGTGCGCGCAGCGTGGCAAGGTTGGCCTGCAGCGCCGGATGCGCCCACATCTGCTGGTTCATCGCCGGCGCCACCGATACCGGCGCGGCGCTGGCCAGGCACAGCGTGGTGAGCAGGTCGTCGGCCAGCCCGTGGGCGAGCCGGCCGATCAGGTCGGCGCTGGCCGGTGCGATGACGATGCGTTCGGCCCAGCGCGCCAGCTCGATGTGCCCCATCGCGGCCTCGGCGGCCTGGTCCCACAGCGACACCCGCACCGGTGCACCGGAAAGTGCCTGGAAGGTGGTCGGCGTGACGAAATGGGTGGCGCCCTCGGTCATCACCACGCGTACCTCGGCACCGAGGTCGCGCAGTCGGCGGACCAGCTCGCAGGACTTGTAGGCGGCGATGCCGCCGGACACGCCCAGCAGGATGCGGCGGTGGGCAAGACTCATGAATGGGCCCGTGGTTCGTTTGGGCAGGTAGCTTACCGGAATCGCCCGTCACGGCAGGACCGGACCGGTCGGCGCCGCAGGCGTACGGCCGGGCGCTCGGGCCATAGGCCGCGCCCGTGCGGGACCGGCGCCGACAGCCGTCCGTGCGATGGGCCCACGAACGTTCCCGGAGGACGGCGCTGGACGTGGTCCGGCCGCCATTCCACGCTTGCACGATGAGCATCCGGCATTGGCCCGAGACCGAACGTCCCCGCGAAAAGCTGCTGGCGCGCGGCTGTGCCGCCCTGAGCGACGCCGAGCTGATTGCCGTGCTGCTGGGAAGCGGCATTCCCGGCACCGACGCGATCGCGCTGGGCCGGGCACTGCTCGGCGAGCGGGGCGGTCTGGCCGCGCTGCTCGGTGCGCCGACGGAAACCCTCACGCACCGGGGCATCGGTCCCGCCAAACGCGCGCGCCTGGTCGCCGCCCTGGAGCTGGCGCGACGTGCGCTGGGGGAACAACTGCGCGATCGGCCAGCCCTGGGCAGCCCACGCGAAAGCGGCGACTATCTGCGCGCACAGCTGCGCGACCGGCCCTACGAGGTGTTCGCCTGCCTGTACATGGACAACCGCCACCGCGTCATCGCGTTCGAGGAGTTGTTCCGCGGCACGATCGACGGAGCCAGCGTGCATCCGCGCGAGGTGGTGCGGGCCTGCCTGCGGCACAACGCCTGCGCGGTGATCTTCGCGCACAACCACCCCAGCGGCGTGGCCGAACCCAGCGCCGCCGACCGCGCCGTGACCCGGGAGCTTCGCGATGCGCTTCAGCTGGTCGGCGTGCGCGTGCTCGATCACCTGGTCATTGGCGCCGGCGCGCCGGTATCGATGGCCGAGCGCGGCCTCCTCTGATCCGCGGGCGGACGCGCACGGCGCAAAAAAAAAGGCGGTGCCGGCTCACGCCGCACCGCCGATGCCGTTTTTGGGGAGGGTGGAGAACACGGTATCTCCTGGTCCCTGCCGACTCCGGGGAGGATAGGTCGGCAGGCACCAGAGAAGTGTGGCGGTGCCGCATGACAGGTGCGTGACGCCTGCAGGTCGGCACCACGACAGCCGCGGGGCTCCAAAAAGTTATGCACACAGCGCAAAAAAGCCGACTTGCATGCCTCACTTCACTCAACGCACAGATGATTCATCCAAAGCATTGATTTAACAAGATAATGGTCTCTTCACCTGGGTGAAATCGGCGTTTCGAAGGCGAACGGCAAACGGCGACGCCTCCTTTCCCACAGACTTATCCACAGACTTGTTCCTGCAGTGCATCAGGCGCGTGGCCGGCTGCCGCACGGGCCGCCTCTGCTAGCATTGCCGGTCCCATTGCATGCCGACACCCCCGCCGTGAAAGACCCGCTGCGCGCCCTGCTGCTGCAGGCACTCGATAGCCTGCGCAACGACTCCACCCTTCCTGCCGACCTCGCGATCCCGCACTTCGTGATCGAGCGAGCGCGCAGCCGCGAGCACGGCGATTTCGCCACCAACCTGGCCATGCTGCTGGCCAAGCCGGCCCGCGCCAAGCCGCGCGATCTGGCGGAGAAGCTGGTGGCAGCGCTGCCGGCGAACGCGCTGGTGGCCAAGGTGGAGATTGCCGGTCCCGGCTTCATCAACTTCTTCCTCGCCGCCGAGGCGTACCACGCCGAGGTAAGGCGGATCTTCGCCGAAGGCGATGCCTACGGCCGCAATGCGAGCGGCGGCGGGCATACCGTGGGCGTCGAATTCGTGTCAGCCAACCCCACCGGGCCGCTGCACGTCGGTCACGGCCGCAATGCGGCGCTGGGCGACTGCGCGAGCCGCCTGCTGGCGGCCACGGGCTGGAACGTGAAGCGCGAGTTCTACTACAACGACGCCGGCGTGCAGATCGCCAACCTGGCGATCTCGACCCAGGCGCGCGCCCGCGGACTGGCACCGGGTGACGCCGGCTGGCCGGAGGACGGCTACCGCGGCGACTACATCGCCGACGTCGCCAGGGCCTACCTGGCCGGCGACAGCGTGACGGTGGAAGACCACACCGTCACCGGCGCGAAGGATCCGGACA
Organism: Lysobacteraceae bacterium; assembly: GCA_018970895.1. Classification (GTDB taxonomy): domain Bacteria; phylum Pseudomonadota; class Gammaproteobacteria; order Xanthomonadales; family Rhodanobacteraceae; genus Dyella_A. The sequence continues at coordinate 14,417 of JAGWVM010000011.1, forward strand.
ATCTCGACGCGATCCGCGCGTTCGCGGTGGCCTACCTGCGCCGCGAGCAGGACCTGGACCTGAAGGCCTTCGGCGTGGGCTTCGACACCTACTACCTGGAGTCGTCGCTGTACGCCGACGGCAAGGTGGAGGAAACCGTGCGCGAACTGACCGCCCACGGTCACACCTACGAGGAAGGCGGCGCACTGTGGCTGCGCAGCACCGACTTCGGTGACGACAAGGACCGCGTGATGCGCAAGTCCGACGGCACCTACACCTACTTCGTGCCGGACGTGGCGTACCACCTCAGCAAGTGGCAGCGCGGCTACGAGAAGGCGATCACCGTGCTCGGCTCGGACCACCACGGCTCGCTGGCCCGCGTGAAGGCCGGCCTGCAGGCGCTGGACTGCGGCATCCCCAGGGGCTACCCGGACTACATGCTGTACCAGATGGTCACCGTGATGAAGGGCGGCGAGGAGGTGAAGATCTCCAAGCGCGCCGGCAGCTACGTGACCCTGCGCGACCTGATCGACGAGGTCGGCCGCGACGCCACGCGCTACTTCCTGATCGCCCGCAAGGGCGACTCGCAGCTGGTGTTCGACATCGACCTGGCCCGCTCGCAGACCAACGACAATCCGGTCTATTACATCCAGTACGCCCACGCCCGGGTGTGCAGCGTGCTGCGCCAGGCCGCGGAGAAGGGCCTGGCGGTGGACCTCGACGCCGGACTGGCGCAGCTGGCGCGGCTGGACAGCGAGCACGAGCAGGTGCTGCTGACCGAGCTGTCGAAGTACCCGGAAATGGTCGAGGCGGCGGCCGAGCATCTCGAACCGCACCTGATCGCCGGCTGGCTGCGCGAGCTGGCCAACGCGTTCCACGCCTACTACAACGCGCACCAGTTCCTGGTCGAGGATGCCGGGCTGCGCAACGCCCGTCTGGCGTTGTCGGTGGCCACCCGCCAGGTGCTGAGGAACGGTCTGGACCTGCTGGGCCTGAGCGCCCCGGAGAGCATGTAAATGGCAGCACGCAAGGGCAAGGGCCGGCAGGCCGTCCGCCACAAGAAAGGCGGCATCCCGGGTTGGGCGATCCTCGCCGTGGGCATCCTCGGCGGCGCCCTGCTGATGGTGATGTTGATGCGCAAGTCGCTGCTGCCGATGGCACCGACCGGGCCGCAGCCCAACCCGCAGGCCACCGCCCAACGCGGCAGCGATCCGGGGGTGGTGGCGCCGGGCAGCGCCGCCACGACGCCGAAGAAGCCGCAGTACGACTTCTATTCGCTGCTGTCGGAGAAGGAAGTGCGCATCCCCGACTCGGTGATCAGCGCCCAGGCGCGTGCCGAACAGCAGAAACAGCAGCAGGCGCGTGAAGCCGCGGCCGCCCAGGTCGCCGCCCGGCAGCAGGCCAGCGTGCCGCCGCCGCCGCCCGGCGTGACGCGCGAGAACGTCACCGCCGCACCGGCCGCCGCCGTGGCGGCGCCCGCCGCCGGCAGCGGCTACCTGCTGCAGGTCGGTGCGTTCCCGAATGCCGCCGACGCCGAGAGCCTGAAGGCACGGCTGGCACTGCAGGGCTTCGTCGCCAACGTGCAGTCGGTCAACGTGGGCGGCCAGCTCTACCACCGCGTGCGGCTGGGCCCGTTCCGTTCGGCCACCGAGCTGGAATCGGCCAAGCAACGGCTGGCCGGCGCCGGCATCAACGCGATCGCCCTGAAGGAAGGCCACTGAGCCCCGTATCCCCGCGAGACCCCGAGATGAACATGAAGACTGCCCTGATCACCGGCGCCACCTCCGGCTTCGGCGCCGCCGCCGTGGACCGCTTCGTCGCAGGCGGCTGGCGCGTGGTCGCCACCGGCCGCCGCGCCGAGCGGCTGCAGACGCTGGTCGACCGCCACGGCGCCGACCGCGTGCACGCGCTGGCCTTCGACATGCGCGACGAGGCCGCCATGCGCGCGGCGATCGCCGGCCTGCCCGCCGCGTTCGCCGGCATCGACCTGCTGGTCAACAACGCCGGGCTGGCGCTGGGCACGGCCCCCGCGCAGCAGGCGGACCTGGCGCAGTGGAAGCAGATGATCGACACCAACGTCACCGCGCTGGTCACGATCACCCATCTGCTGCTGCCCACGCTGATCGAACGCCGCGGCGCCGTCGTCAACATCAGCTCGATCGCCGGCAGCTACCCGTACCGGGGCGGCAACGTCTACGGCGGCAGCAAGGCCTTCGTCAGCCAGTTCACCCAGAACCTGCGCACCGACCTGCACGGCACCGGCGTGCGGGTGAGCTCGATCGAACCGGGCATGGCCGAGACCGAATTCACCCTGGTGCGCACCGGTGGCGACCAGGCGGCCTCGGACAAGCTCTACGCGGGCGTCGACCCGATCACCGCGCAGGACATCGCCGAATCGATCTGGTGGATCGCCACCCTGCCGCCGCACCTCAACATCAACCGGCTCGAAGTGATGCCGGTCAACCAGTCCGCCGCCGGGCTGCAGGTGCACCGCGACGCCTGACGCCTCGCCGCCCGGCTCCGGTCGCGCATCAGCCGCGATGCACGTCGTGGGTCACGAACGGGTGCACGGCATCCGGGAAATCCAGCCAGTGCGGATGCGCCAACGTGTGCTGCATGTCGTCCAGCCCGGCGCGCCAGTGGCGGCGCATGCTGCTGGCGCTGAACTCGTAGTCCTTGTAGTGCCCTTCGTAAGGCTTGTCGCGATAGATCAGGTGCACCAGGTTGGTCAGCGCACCGGATGAGCGTGCCTGCGCGCGCTGATAGGCCGGATCGTCGCGGCGTGACTCGGGGACCAGCGCCATCAGATCGTGCAGCAGGCGCTGGTGCTCGTGCTCGCGCGCCATGTACTCGGTGACCAGGCGGGTGCGGCTGGAGAACTGGATGTCCTTGCTGCGTGCGGCGACCTGGGCGAGGTCGTGCGGAAGCTCGCCGGTCGCGCTCCACAGGTCGACCTGGAAGATCAGCGCGTCATGGGCCGGCCGGTCGCACAGCACCTTGTACAGCGGCGTGTTGGAGACCATGCCGCCGTCCCAGTAGAACTCGCCATCGATCTCCACCGCCGGAAAGCCCGGCGGCAGCGCACCGGAGGCCATGAAGTGCTCGGCGCGCAGGGTCTGCCGGGTGCTGTCGAAGTACTCGAAGTTGCCGTTGCGCACGTTCACCGCACCGACCGAGACGCGGATCGTGCGCGGGTCGTTGATCCGGTCGAAGTCGACCAGCCGCTCCAGTGTGCTGCGCAGCGGTCCGGTGTCGTACCAGCTCGCCAGGTCGGGTCCGCGGCGCCAGGGCGCCAGCGGCGGGATCGGCATGCGCGGCAGGAAGAAGCCGGCCTGGCCCTCGAACAGCGCCCGCATCGCCGCCACGCCGCTGAGTCCGTGGCGCAGCGGCTCCGGCAACTCGTCGAAGACCGGCGAGGCCAGCGGCGCCGGCAGGAACGGCGGCTTGCAGATGGTCTTCCAGAACTCGCGCAGCTTCGCCACCCGGTGCTCCGGGGCGTTGCCGGCGATCACCGCCGCGTTCAGCGCGCCGATGGAGATGCCTGCCACCCAGTTCGGCAGGCGGCCGCTGGCGTGCAGGCCTTCGTAGACCCCGGCCTGGTAGGCACCGAGGGCACCGCCGCCCTGCAGGACCAGGGCGACGGTGGGGTATTCGCGCGGGGCGGTCTCGGCCTTGCGCGAGGCGACCGACGACTTGCCTGCGCGCAGCCGGGAAGCGGGCTTGCTCATGGTGGGATCCTCAGGCAACGGGTTCGGCGAGGTAGTCGTGCACCACCTCGCCCAGCGCCAGGGTCAGGTCGCAGACGAAGTGCAGCGCCGATTCGATTTTCAGTACCGGAAGCTCGGCCACCGGCGCCAGCGCGTGCGGATGCAGCTCCAGCGAGGCCGGCCCGGTCCAGGCGCCTTTGAGCGTGATGTCGGTGGTGAAGTAGCGCACCAGCTCGCAGATGCGCGGCGTGCCGTCGACGTGCGGAATGATCTTGAGCAGGAAGTTCGGCGCCTGCAGTGCTGCCATCACGGCGGCGTGATCGGCCGGGCGGTGCTTGTAGCCCATGGTCGCCTTGGCCACGCGCACCTTGCCGTAGTCCAGCGTGCCGACCAGGGTGTCGGTCTCCACCTCCAGTTCGGGCGAGGCCAGCTTCTTGGGGAAACCCCACAGCTCGCGGCCACCGGCGATCGGCGGATGGTCGTTGAGGTACATCGAGTGCACGTAGCCGCCGTGTGCGCCCTGGAACCGCACCGGGATCACCTGCCCGCTCTCGGTGTAGTCGCCGAAGCCGGTGGAGTCGGGCATGCGGATGAACTCGTACTTCACCAGCGGCTCGGTCACCTCAAGCGGCTCGGGCACCACCGCGCGCAGGGCGTCGAGGTCGGTGCGATAGGTGACGACGAGGAACTCGCGATTGACGAAACGGTAGGGGCCCGGCGGGAACGCCGGACTGGTCAGCGGCATGGCGAACGCGTTCGCCCGGACATCGGCCTGCTTCATGCGTGATCACTCCATCGAAAACACGGCACAAGGGCGCGACGCGGCGATCATGCCGCGTCGCCTCGGTTCCACTCGGGGGTTACTGCATGTACCAGCCGTGGCTGACCACGAACGACTGCCCGGTCAGCGCCGCGGACGGGAAGGTGGCCAGATAGAGCGCGGTCTGCGCAATGTCCTCGACCGTGGTGAACACGCCGTCCACGGTGTCCTTCAGCATCACGTTCTTGATCACCTGGTCCTCGCTGATGCCGAGCTCCTTCGCCTGCTCGGGGATCTGCTTCTCCACCAGCGGGGTGCGCACGAAGCCGGGGCAGATCACGTGCGAGCGCACGTTGTGCGGCGCCCCTTCCTTGGCCAGCGCACGGGCCAGGCCGAGCAGGCCGTGCTTGGCGGTGACGTAGGCCGACTTGAGCTTCGAGGCCTCGTGCGAATGCACCGAGCCCATGTAGATCACGATGCCGCCCTGGTCACCCTTGTACATGTGCTGCAGGGCGGCCTTGGTGGTGAGGAAGGCGCCGTCGAGATGGATCGCCAGCATCTTCTTCCAGTCGCTGAAGGCGAACTGCTCGATCGGGTTGATGATCTGCACGCCGGCGTTGGAGATCAGGATGTCGAGACGGCCAAACGCGGCCACCACCTTTTCGGTACCGGCGTTGACCGCGGCCTCGTCGGTGACGTCCATCACCACGCCGATCGCCTTGCCACCGGCGGCGGTGATCTCCGCCGCCGCGGCATCCGCGGCCTGCTGGTTGATGTCGGCGATGGCGACCGCGGCGCCTTCCTTCGCATACAGCTCGGCGATCGCCTTGCCGATGCCGCTGGCTGCGCCGGTGATCAGTGCAACCTTGCCGTCCAGACTTGCCATGAGCGTTCTCCTGTGGGTCTCGGGGAAGTTTTGCAGTGCATCATTCTGCGCCCCTTGGTGTGACAGGGAAAGCGTGGCGGCCCGATCAGTCCGTTTCCGGCGCCAGATAGGTGTACGCGGTCAGGCCCGCATCCAGGCTCGAAAAAAGCTGCGCCGCCGGTTCGCCGTCGAGGCCCGCCGCCGCGATGCGATCGCGGTAGCTGCGGCGCAGCGCGTCCAGGTCGTAGCCGACGTAATCGAGCATCAGGTCGGTGGTGTCGCCGCGACGCTTGTGGGCGAAGGTGAAGCCCTCGCCCTCGGCACGCACGTTCACCGCGTCGGTATCACCGAACAGGTTGTGGATGTCGCCCAGGGTCTCCTGGTAGGCGCCGACCATGAACAGCCCCAGGCAGTAGCTCTCGCCCGCCTTGAGCGGATGCAGCGCCAGGCTGACATCGACGCCCTCGGCATCGACGTAGTGGTCGATGCGGCCGTCCGAATCGCAGGTGAGGTCGACGATCACGCCGCGGCGGGTCGGCGCCTCGTCCAGCCGCGCGATCGGCGCGATCGGGAAGATCTGCTCGATCGCCCAGATGTCCGGCACCGACTCGAACACCGAAAAGTTGACGAAGTACTTGTCCACCAGCTTCTCGTCCAGCTCGTCCAGCGCCTGCCGGTGCGCCCGCTCGCCCGGCAGCAGGCGCGCGCGCACCGCGTTGGCGATGGCGTAGTAGGCCTCGTCCAGCCGCGCGCGGTCGGCCAGCGGCAGCTGACCCAGCGCGTACAGCGCCTGGCCTTCGGCCAGGTGGTGCTGGGCCTCGTGGAACAGTTCCAGCGGCGGGCGCTGGTCCAGTTCCTCGTGCACCTCGCGCAGGTGTCGCAGCACCGCCGGCTCGTCGGCGCGCGGCGGCGGGATCGCCCCGGCCGGCACGCTCTCCACCTCGCTCACGTCCACCACCAGCACCGCGTGGTGTGCGGTCATCGCGCGGCCGGCCTCGGTGAGGATGTGCGGCGCCGGCAGGCCTTCGGCGGCCACCGCCTCGGCCAGCGACTGCACGATGGTCGCCGCGTACTGCTCGATCGAGTAGTTGATCGAGTTGTGGCTGCGCGAGCGCGAACCCTCGTAGTCCACGCCGAGGCCGCCGCCCACGTCGACGATCTCCAGCGGCACGCCGTGGCGATGCAGCTCGACGAAGTAGCGGGTGGCCTCGCGCATGCCGTTGGCGATGTCGCGCACGTTGGAGATCTGCGAGCCCATGTGGAAGTGCTGCAGCTTGAGCGTGTGCTTGAGCCCGGCCGCGTCCAGCCGTTCGATCAACGTGAGTACCTGGCTCGGCGACAGGCCGAACTTGCCCTTGTCGCCGCCGGTGTTCTGCCACTTGCCGGCGCCGATCGAGGCGAGCCGCACGCGCACGCCCAGCAGCGGCTCCACGTCCAACGCCTTCGCCTCGGCGAACACGTGGTCGAGCTCGGAGAGCTTCTCGATCACGATGTGCACGCGCAGGCCGAGCTTCCTGCCGATCAACGCCAGGCGGATGTACTCGCGGTCCTTGTAGCCGTTGCAGATCACGATCGAGCCGGGCCGCGCCATCGCCAGCACCGCCATCAGCTCGGGCTTGGAGCCGGCTTCCAGGCCGAAGCCCTCGCGGCCGGCGTGTACCAGCTCGCTGACCACGCTGTGCTGCTGGTTGACCTTGATCGGGTAGATCGCGGTGTAGCCGCCGGCGTACTGCCACTCGCCAATCGCCTTGGCGAACGCACCCTGCAGCCTCGCCAGACGGTCGGCCAGGATGTCGGGGAAGCGCACCAGCAGCGGCAGCCGCAGGCCTTCGGCGCGCGCCTTGGCCACGATCCTGGGCAACGACATCGACGGGCCGCTGGCGCCGCGCGGGCGCATCACCATCTCGCCGGCGTCGCCGACGTCGACGTAGCCGTCGCTCCAGTGCGGCACGGCATAGGTGTGGCGGGCAGCGGCGCGGTCCCAGGAACTCGCCATGGACGGTATCTCCTTGTGCAAACGGAACGTCGCAGCGGCGAGCCTTGACGGGATGCTCGGCGAGAGCAGGAGGTCCGCCGGCCGGAAGCCTCGCACGCCGCGGGGCCGGAAGGACCTTTCGGCGCTCCGCGCGGCCGCGGCCGGAGAGCTCCAGTCGCCTATTGTAGCGGGGGCCGGTGACCGCTGCGTGTCCCCCGGGCGGAGCGAACTGGCTACAATGCGCGGGCTTCACGCCTCCCCTCCCCCGCGTCGCCAGGAACACCCGCCATGTCGCAGCAGCCCAGCTGGTTCACCGAAGCCCACCAGGCCTCCGGCTCCTCCATCGGTTACCGGCTGGAGAAGCAGCTGCACGCGGAAAAGACCCCGTTCCAGACCATCGAGATCTACCAGACCACCGACTGGGGCAACCTGATGGTGATCGACGGCTGCGTGATGCTGACCAGCCGCGACAACTTCCTCTACCACGAGATGATGACCCACCCGGCGCTGTTCACCCATGCGCGCGCCAAGCGCGTGGTGATCATCGGCGGCGGCGACTGCGGCACGCTGCGTGAAGTGCTCAAGCACGAGGAAGTGGAGAAGGCCACCCAGGTGGAGATCGACGAGCGCGTCACCCGCCTCGCCGAGCAGTATTTCCCCGAGCTGTGCGACGCCAACGGCGACCCGCGCGCCGAGCTGCTGTTCATCGACGGCATCAAGTACATGGCCGAGGCCGAGCCGGAGTCGGTCGACCTGATCATCGTCGACTCCACCGACCCGGTCGGCCCCGCCGAAGGCCTGTTCAACGCCGCCTTCTACGCCAGCTGCCACAAGGCGCTGCGCCACGGCGGCATCCTGGTGCAGCAGTCCGAGTCGCCGCTGGCGCACATCGAGCTGATCAAGTCGATGCGCTCGGCCATGCGCACGGCCGGCTTCAGCGCGGTCAAGACGCTGCCGTTCCCGCAGCCGTGCTATCCGACCGGCTGGTGGAGCTGCACCATGGCGCGCAAGGGCGGCGAGCTGGCCGGCTTCCGCGAGCGCGGCGCGGCGGCGAAGAATTTCGCCACCCGCTACTACAACGCCGAGATCCACAAGGCCGCACTGGCGCAGCCGGAGTTCATGCGCGAGGCGTTCGGCGAGTAAGTCGCACCGGGGTGCGGGACGGTCGCGCCGGGCAAACCCTTCACGGCTCGCCCGGCGTGCGTCCCGGAGGGCCCCTCAGAACAGCGTCTGGCGCACCTTCGGCAGCAGCACCAGGGCCAGCGTGGCCAGCGGTCCGGCCAGCAGTGACAACAGGAACCAGACCAGGCCGCTGCGGTTCTTGCCCTGGGCCAGGCCGGCATTGACCAGGGCCAGCGTTCCCCAGCCGGCGAACCACGGCATCGCGCCATCGAGATGATTGAAGGTATCCACTCGGGTCTCCCGTGATCGTCCGGCCGGCGACATCCACCGCGCGGCAAAGTCAGGATGGTAGCAAGCTGTGGCAGTGCGTCCCGGCGCGAGCCTCCGGCGGATCAGCGGGGCTTAATCCGCACGCGCTACCCTTGCCGCTTTGCATGCCGAAGGATCCGCACCCATGCGCGCACGCCAGCGACTGGCCCTTGTCCTGCTGATCGGCCTGGCCGGAATCCCGCTGGCGGCGTCGGCCGCGAAGGAAACCGCCGCGCAGTCCCGTTCGCGGGCGCTGGTGGCCTTCCAGCGCGACCTGGTCAGCGTGCTCGCGCCGCGGGCCGATGCGCTGCCGCTGCTCGGTGCCGCTCTGCTCGCGCGGCCGCTGAGCGGGCAACCGCCGCCGACCACATTCCACGCCTTGATCGGGCGCGCCGCGCAGGCCGACGGCGCCGGTCCGGCGGTGCAGTGGGTTCGGCTGGTCGATTGCGATGCCCGGGCCGAGGCCTGCCCGAACGCGTCGGCGCTGGGCGCGCTCACCGCGCAGGCGGGCGACAACGCGGCCGTGTGGCTGCTCAAGCTGGGCCTGGACAGCGCCAACGAGCGCGGCGCGCAGGCGCGCGAAGACCTTCGCCGGGCCGCCGCCGCCAAGGCGTACGACGACTACACCGGCATCGCCCTGCAGGCACTGGCCAGCACCGTCGGCACGCTGCCGCCGCCACCGGCCGCCGTGGACCCGGCATCGCCGGCCGGCCCCTGGGGGGTGCAGGTGGTGATGGTGTTCGGAGTCGGCGGGCTGCTGCCGGCGCCGCAGCCGGGCATGCAGGCGGCAGCCCGACTGTGCGCGGACGGCAAGGACGACGCCGCGACCCGGCAGACCTGCCTGCAACTGGCACACGTGCTGGAATGGGGCTCCAGTCCACTGGCCCGATCGCTGGGCCTGCACCTGCGCGAAACGCTCGCCGACGATCCCGAAGCGCGCGCCAGTGCACGCAGCGACATGGGCAATCTGGCCTGGCAGGTGCGCAACTTTGCCGAGCTTTCGGCCCGCGCAGCGGATGACAAGGCACTGGCCCAGCACCTGCTGGCGCTGGCCCGCCGCGGCGGCACGGAAATGAGTTTGATGCTGGCGGCGCTGCGCGACAAAGGCATCCCCACCGATGCGCCGGGTGCGGACCAGGCCGCCGGTCCGGAGGTGTCCAGCCCCGTCCGCGCGATCAGTCCCTGAGTCTTCGCGACCTCCCGTACGCACGGGTTCCCGCCGCTGTGCTCTCACAGTAGGCTTGGGGCCACCTACCCGCGGGGGAGTCTGGCCGATGCTTACGGTGCTGGTGGCAAGCAGCAAGGGCGGTTGCGGCAAGAGCACGGTGGTCACCCAACTGGCTTCGCACTGGTCCCAGGCGGGCAAGCGCACCGCCATCGTCGACGCGGATCGGCAGCAGTCGTCGTTCCGCTGGGCCGCGCGCCGACCCGACGGCGTGCCCGGCGTGCTGGCCGTCGAGGGCGGTCGCAAGGCGCTGGGCAAACTGCCCGGGGACACCGAGCGCGTGCTGGTCGACACCCCGGCCGGGGTGACCGAGCGCGACCTCGAGCCCTACCTCGAGGCAGCCGACGTGCTGCTGGTACCGGTGCTGCCGTCCAGCTTCGACATGGACGCCACCCTTGCCTTCGTCGACGAGCTCGGACGCATTCCCCGCATCAAGCGCGGCAAGCTGCCGGTGGCACTGGTGGCCAACCGGCTCAAGCCGTGGACGCACGCCAGCCAGGACGCCGTCGAGCAGCTCGGCCAGCTGGTGCCGTTCCCGATCGCCGGCCAGCTGCGCGACAGCCAGGCCTATGTGCTGCTGGCGGCGTTGGGCAAGGGCATCTTCGACTACCAATCGGAAAACGTGCGCAGCCACCAGGACGACTGGAAAGCCCTGCTGCGCTGGATCAAGCGCGCCCACTGAACCCACCCAGGCGCGGGCGCGTCGCGCCCGGCCGCTCCGGAGTCCTTCATGCTCGAACTCATCCTGCTGCGCCACGCCGAAGCCCTGCCCGCCGGCCCGGGCGACGACGACCGCGGACGTCGACTCAGCGGCCACGGCGAACAGGAGGCGCGGGCCGCCGGCAGCTGGCTGGCGCGGCACGGTGCCAAACCGCAGCGCGTGCTCTGCTCGCCCGCCGAGCGGGCTTGCGCCACCGCCAGGCTCGCACTCGAGGCGCTGGGCCACGCGCCGGAGCTGGCCCTGGCGGAGGAAATCTACGAGGCCACCCCGGGTGAGCTGCTCGCCCTGCTGGACGAGCACGACAACCTGTCCACGGTGATGGTGGTCGGGCACAACCCGGGCATCGAGCGGCTGGTCGCCCTGCTGGTGGAGGGTCGCTCGGACGAATTCCGCGGCATGCCGCCGGCAGGCCTGGCGGTACTGCACCTCAACGGGCCGCTCGAGCCGGGCAACGCGCGACTGGACGCCTTCTGGTCGCCATGAAGCCGGCGGCCTGGCTGCCGCTGCTGTTCGCGCTCCTGCTGCTCCCGCCCGCCGCGGCGTCCGCCGCGGACTACCGCATCGACAGCGCACGTTCGCACGGCGAGTTCAGCGTGCGGCTGCTGTGGGTGCGGCAGATCGCCGGCCGCTTCACCCGCATCGTCGGCGACGTGACGCTGAACCCGCTGCGGGACATGGCGGTGGTGCAGGCCACCGTGGACGTGGACAGCGTCGCGATGTCCTCGGCCCGGCTGCGGCGCTGGGTGCTCGACCCGGAGTTCTTCGACGCCCGCCGTTTCCCCTCGATCCGCTTCGTCTCCGCGCCGCTGGCGGTGGGCGCGCTCGACCAGGGCGGGGCGCTGCCGGGCTGGCTCACCCTGCGCGGGGTGACGCGGCCGGTGCGCTTCCGGCTGGAGCCGGCCAGCTGCACCCTCCGGCGCGACACCGTGTGCCGCATCGAGGTGCGCGGACAAATCCGCCGCAGCGACTACGGGATGAACGCCCACCGTACGGCGGTCAGCGACAACGTCGACCTGGGCCTGATGATCACGCTGGACGCCGCCGCGCGCTGACCGCGCAACGTATCATCGACGGATGCCGAGATCCCTCCTGCTCCTGGGCGCCGTGCTGGCGCTGGCCCTGCAGGGCTGCACCGTCTCCCGCCTGCACGTGCGGGAGGCGCAGGCGATCGTTGCGGACACCACCCTGCCCTCGCTGGAGTGCGCCGGCCCGGACCACTGCGCGCGTCCCTCGCCCGTGCTGGCGGCCGCCGAGCAGGCGATGGCGCGGTCCACGCCGGACGCGCCGCGGCACGTGGTCACGCTGCTGTCCGACAGCGAGGACGCGCTGGCCGCGCGGATCAACCTGATCCAGGCCGCGAAGCACTCGATCGACGTGCAGACCTACATCTGGGACCAGGACGACGTCGGCCAGCTGGTGCTCGACCAGCTGGTACAGGCGGCGCGGCGCGGGGTGCGCGTGCGCATCCTCGCCGACCAGCTGTTCTCGTTCGGCGATCTCGCGTTGCTGAACCGGCTGGCGCGGGTGGACAGCCACCTCACGGTGAAGCTCTACAACCCCACCTTCCACGACGCCGACACCAGCCCGGCCGAATTCGCCGCCGGCATCGTGTGCTGCTTCATCAAGTTCAACCAGCGCATGCACAACAAGCTGCTGCTGGTGGACGACACCGTCGGCATCACCGGCGGGCGCAACTACCAGGACCGCTATTTCAACTGGGACGGCGACTTCGACTACGTCGACCGCGACGTGATGGTGGGCGGACCGGCCGCACGCGACATGGCCAAAAGCTTCGCGCTGTTCTGGCACCACAAGCGAGCGGTGCCGCTGCTGCAGCTGCGCGACGTCAACCAGTACATCCGCCAGCATCCGCAGCCACCGGGCTGGCCGGCACCACACTTCCGCCGGCCGCAGCGGGTGGCCCGGCTCGAGCAGGAGGCACAGGATCCGCTGTGGCTGAAGGCACACCTGCTCGACCCGGCCTTCCACACCGGCCAGGTGGAGTTCTTCAGCGACCTGCCGGCCAAGACCGACGCCCCCACCCGCAAGCACGCGCTGGACTTCACCCACCACGTGATGCAGCTGGTCGCCAGCGCGAAGCACGAGGTGGTGCTGCAGACGCCGTACCTGGTGATGAGCCGGCAGGCGCGGCGGATCTTCAAGGCGATGCACAAGCGCGCCGATCCGCCGCGCATCCGCGTGTCGACCAACTCGCTGGCCTCGACCGACGCGTTCGCCGTCTATGCGATGTCCTACAAGCACCGCAAGCGTTACCTGCGCGACTACGGCTTCCAGATCCAGGAGATGAAGCCGCACGCCGAGGCCGCCGAGGAAGACTATGCCGTGGCCAACGCCGACCTGCCGCTGCGGCCGGGCCCGCCGCGCGAGCGCGAGCGCTATCCCGGGGTGGAGGCGCGGGCACTGTTCGGCAGCCGCGGCAAGCGCAACCGGCCGGCGCCGCTGATCGAACCGGGCCTGCGTTTCGGCCTGCACGCCAAGTCGATCGTGGTCGACGACAGCTTCGCGATGGTCGACTCGCACAACTTCGACCCGCGCTCGGACCACTACAACACCGAGGCCGGCGTGATCGTGCACGACAAGGCCTTCGCCAATGCGGTGCGCGCCTCGATCCTGCGCCTCACCGGACCGGCAAACGCGTGGGTGATCGCGCCCCGGCGACCGGTGGTGCCGCTGCTCACCAACGTCAACCAGGCGATCGGCGACCTCTCCGAGAAGCTGCCGCTGTTCGACTTCTGGCCGTACCGCTACGCCACCAGCTACGACCTCAAACCGGGCTGCACGCCGATGGCGCCGGACAATCCGGCCTTTTTCAGCTGCTACGAGCCGGTAGGCGATTTCCCCGGCGTGGCACTCTCGTTCAAGCTGATCTACACCCGCCTGATCACCGCCTTCGGCGTCGGCGCCAGCGGCATCCTGTAACGCTCAGTCGGCCGCGGCCTGGCCGAAGTGCATGGGCAGGTCGCCGCTGAGTCCCTGCGGATGGTCCGGCGGTACGGCAAAACGCCATCGCGCGACCATTGCCCGCGCGTGCGCATCCAGCACCGGATCGCCGCTGGACCGGGCCACCGCGGCCTGCACCACGCCGCCCTCACCGTCCACCTGCAGGTGCAGCACCAGGTTGCCGGCCAGGTGCCCGGCCAGCCCCGCGTAGCGGGCGGACAGCGGCGGCATGCTGATCGGCACCAGCTCCGGCGGCGGCGGTGGCACGGGCGCGGCACCGGTGGCCCGTGCCGCGACCACCCGGGGCAGCGCGCGGCGTTCGCGATCGGCGCGGTAGCGGAGGGCCGGCGGCGCGGTGTGCTCGGCGACGACCGGATGATGGGGCCCGCTCCAGCCCGCGGTCTGCCCGGACAGCCACTGCGTGCCGAGCACGCCCACCAGCAGGGCCAGCAGGCTGAGCAGCGAGGTGACGCGCAGGCGCGGCGTGATCCTCACGGCGTCGGTGCCGTCCGGCGGCTCAGCGCTCGAGAATCGCCGTCACGCCCATGCCGCCGGCGGTGCAGATCGAGATCAGGCCGCGGCCCGAGCCCTTCTGCTCCAGCAGCTTGGCCAGCGTGGCGAGGATGCGCGCGCCGGTGGCGGCGAACGGATGGCCGGTGGCCAGGCTCGAACCGTGCACGTTGAGCTTCGCCGGATCGATGCTGCCCAGCGGTGCATCCAGCCCCAGCCGCTGCTTGCAGTAATCCGCGCTCTCCCACGCGCGCAGCGTGCACAGCACCTGTGCGGCGAACGCCTCGTGGACCTCGTAGTAGTCGAAGTCCTGCAGCGTCAGTCCCTGCCGCGCCAGCATCCGCGGCACGGCGACCGTGGGCGCCATCAGCAGGCCTTCGCCGCGGACGAAATCGACCGCCGCCACCTCCGCATCGCGCAGCCAGGCCTGCACGGTGAGCCCGCGCGCGCCAGCCCATGCCTCGGTGCCCAGCAGCACCGCCGCGGCGCCATCGGACAGGCCGGTGGAGTTGCCGGCGGTGAGCGTGCCTTGGCCGGAGCTCTTGTCGAACGCAGGCTTGAGCGCGGCGAGCTTTTCCAGTGTCGAGTCCGGACGCAGGAAGCCGTCGCGCTTGAGGCCGCGGAACGGCACGATCAGGTCGTCGAAGAAGCCGGCGTCGTACGCGGCGGCGAGCTTGCGATGGCTGGACAGCGCCAGCTCGTCCTGGGCCTGGCGGGCGATGTGCCATTCGCGGGCCATCTTCTCGCAGTGGTCGCCCATCGACAGGCCGGTGCGCGGCTCGGCCACGCCCGGAAACGCCGGCTTGAGCTCGCCGAAGGAGAAGCCGCGGAACGCGGTCTTCAGCTTGTCCAGCGGGGTCTTGGCGCGGTTCACCGCCAGCAGCCGCTTGCGCAGGCGCTCGCCGTAGACGATCGGCACGTCGCTGGTGGTGTCCGAACCCGCGGCGATGCCCGCCTCGATCTGCCCGGCGGCGATCTTGTTGGCGACGATGATCGCGTTGTCCAGCGAGGTGCCGCAGGCGCGCGCGGTGGTGATCGCCGGCGTGGTCGGCGCCAGCCCGGAGGACAGCACCGCCTCGCGCGCCAGGTTCCACTCCGAGGACTGCCGGATCACCGCCCCCAGCGCGACCTCGCCCAGCTCCACGCCATGCAGCCCGAACCGCTCGACCAGCGCACCCAGCACCTTCACCGACATGCCGAAGTTGCCGACCTCGGCGTACGCCGTGTTGTTGCGGCAGAAGGGAATCCGCACGCCACCGATCACGCCGACGCGCCGCTGCGAGTTGTCCATGGTCTGAAAAACATCCGGCCGGGTATTGAGCCTGCAAGGCTAACCCGCGTGGCCGCCCCGGGAAAGCCCGCTGCGAGGCCGTTTGTGCGACCCGGTTCAGCACCGGCGAGGCGTGCGGGGACCCGCTGGTAGAATGACGGGTCTTTGCTCCCCGGAAGAATCCCTTGGAAAGCACGCCTCTCGAGGCCCTGCCGGTGGTCCTCGCGATCGAGACCGGCGCTCCACTCCCGCGCGCCACGCTGACCCGCGACGAGGCCGCCGAGCTGGCGGCCCACGTCGCTGCCGACCTGCAGGCGCTGGTGCCGGCCGCCACCGACGCGCGGCTGGCGCTGGCCGGTGCGTTGTTCGATCCGGTGGAGCTGCTGCGTCCGGGCTTCCCGGTGTGGGCCACGCTGGACGAGCTGGCGCGACGCGTGCCGCGCGGCCATCTGGAAAACGTGGTCGCCTTCGGCACCCACGAGGGCCGCATGCCGGCGCAGCCGCTGGAACCGGAGGCCATCTACGCCGGGGGTCCGATGCGCCTGCTGCCGATCACCCTGCTTGCGCCCGGGGCCCTCGCCGAATCGCTGGGCGAGCAGCTGGAAGTGGAACTGGTCGGCCGCGGCGAAGCCGGTCAGCGCACCGCCGACTGGCTGATCCGCACGCTGGGCGTGTCGCTGGAGCACGTGCGCTACCTCAGCCGCAACGACCTGCTGGCGCTGACCTGCGTGCAGTACGAGCACGTCAACCTGGCGCCCTTGTGGACGCTGCTAGAAGCCGCGCTGCTCACCCCCTACCGCGAGGAGACCACGCTGAGCGTGCGCGGCCTGCCGCTGCGCTACGCCGAGGGCGCGGTGCAGGTGCAGTCGCCGGCCGACTGGCTCGCCGACTGCCGCGAGCACGACCGCGCGCACGCCCTCGCCGGCATCGTGTTCGAACTGCGCCAGTACGCCGCCCTGCTGCAGGCCCACGGCGTCGCGCTGCAGCTCGAACCGGTGGCGGAAGGCGAGCGCGAAGCGCGCGACGGCTACCTGCTGGAAGCGCGCGATGCGGCCGATCCGGCCTACGACCCGCCGACGCTGTTCGCCCACGAGGCGCCCGGTCTCGGCGTGGTCGCGGTCACCGTGGCGCAGCGCGGCGCGGCCGGCCAGGCCCGCGTGCTGGCCCACGCCTGGCCGCTGCAGCCCGGCGCGCTGGGCGCGGCGGTCACCGCGCTGGCCGAACGCTTCGCCATCGAGCCGGACCTGCACGCGCTCGGCCGCATCCAGCTCGACGCCGACGGCCGCCTCGGCGCGCCGGACACGCCGCTGCACTGAGCCTTCCGCCGCGCCTCAGCCGCCGGCGGCGGGGAGCGCCTGCTCGTACATGAAGTAGTGGCAGCGCTCCATGCCCAGGCCCGCGTAGGTGGCCTGGGCGCGGGCGTTCTCGGTTTCCACGTACAGCCGCAGCCCCACCGCCCCGGCCGCGCGGGCGCGACGCGCCACGTCGGCGTACAGCGCGCGGAACACGCCGCTGCGGCGGGCGGACTCGGCCACGTACACGCTCTGGATCCACCAGAAATCGCCGCAGCGCCAGTCGCTCCACTCGTAGGTCACCATCAGGCAGCCGGCCGGCACGCCGTCCCGTTCGGCGACGAGGTAGAAGCCGCGGCGCGGTTCGTCGAACACCGCGGCCATGCCGCGCGTGAGCACGTCCGGGTCGAGCCGCTTGTGCTCGGTCTCCCACGCCATCGCGGCATTCCATGCGATGAGGTTCGGCAGGTCTTCGCGACGGGCGTCGCGGACGGTCACGGTCATGCGGGTGTCTCCGGGTCAGGTCTTGGGATGGTCTGGTTGGCCCCCGCGGGGGTCAATCGGAGCGTCCCTTGTTCGGCCGGCGCGTGCGCGAGGCGCCGAGCTTGCGGGTGAGCGTGTTGCGGCCGACGCCGAGCGCGGCGGCGGCGTGCTGGCGGTGGTTGTCGTGGGCGTGCAGCGCGGCCTGCATCAGGGTGTGATCCAGCGCCTCGCGGGCGCGGGCGTGGATGTCCGCCTCGCCGCGCGAGAGCGCCTGCTCGGCCCAGTCGCGCAGGGCGTGGGTCCAGTCGTCGCCGCCGGCGGTGGGCGCGGCGGTGCCCAGGTCGCTGGGCAGGATCTCCGCACCCGGCGCGATCACCGCGAGGCGTCGGCACAGGTTCTCCAACTCGCGCACGTTGCCGGGGAAATCGCGCTGGGCGATCGCCTTCAGCGCCGCCTTGCCGAAACGCTTGGGCGGCAGCTTCAGCTCCACCGCCGCCGCGGCGAGGAAATGCTCGGCCAGTTTCGGGATGTCGCTGCGGCGCTGGCGCAGCGGCGGCAGCTCGATGCGCACCACGTCCAGGCGATGCAGCAGGTCAGCGCGGAACTGCCCGCTGGCCACGCGTGCGGCCAGATCCTGATGCGTGGCGGCGACGATGCGCACGTCGCCGCGCATCAGCTCGCGCCCGCCCACGCGGTAGAACTCGCCGCCGGCCAGCACGCGCAGCAGGCGCGTCTGCAGCGCCAGCGGCATGTCGCCGATCTCGTCGAGGAACAGCGTGCCGCCCTCGGCCTGCTCGAAGCGGCCGGCGTGGCGGCGGGTGGCGCCGGTGAACGCGCCGGCCTCGTGGCCGAACAGCTCGCTCTCCAAAAGCTCGGATGGAATCGCCGCCGTGTTGAGCGCGACGAACGGCCTGTCGCGCCGCGCGCTCTCCTCGTGCAACGCGCGCGCCACCAGCTCCTTGCCGGTGCCGGTCTCGCCGGTGATCAGCACGCTGAGGTCGCTGGCGGCGACGCGGCCGATCAGCCGGAACACCTCGCGCATGGCGCTGCTCTCGCCGAGCAGGGTGTGCCGCGGCGTCTCCGCCAGCTTCGCCGGCGCCGGCGGCGGCGCGACGTCGGCCAGCGCGCGTTCCACCGCGGCCACCGCCTGGTCCAGGTCGAACGGCTTGGCCAGGTAGTCGGCCGCGCCCTGCCGGTACGCGGCGGCGGCGGTGGCCACGTCGGTGTAGGCGCTCATCACGATTACCGGACCCACGCCCTGCGCCTTCAGGTCGCCGAGCAGGGCCAGCCCATCCTCGCCGGGCATGCGCACGTCGGTGAGCAGCAGCGCGGGGCGGGCGGTCTTGAGCGCGTCGCGCACGCTGGCCACGTCGCCGAACTCACGCACGGCGTGGCCGGCGTCGCGCAGCGCCTCGGCCAGCACGAAGCGCACGCCGCGGTCGTCGTCGATCACCCAGACGTCGCGGGGTGTGGGGGCATCAGTCATCGGAGGCTTCCGTGGCAGCGTCGGTCGAAGCGCGCTGCGGCGGGGGCAGCGGCAGGTAGAGCGAGAACACGGTTTCGCCGGGCCGGCCCTGCCAGCGCAGTTCGCCGCCGTGCTCGTGGGCGATTTCGCGCGACAGCGCCAGGCCGAGGCCGGTGCCGTCCGGCCGCCCGGACACCAGCGGCTGGAACAGCGTGTCGCGCAGCGCGGGCGGCACCCCGGCGCCGTCATCGATCACGTCCACCCGCAGCGCGCTGCGCAGCACCCGCTCGCCCAGCCGCACGCCGTGTTCGGCCCGCGTGCGCAGGGTGAGCGTCTGCGCGCCGGCCTCGCGCGCGTTGCGCGCCAGGTTCAGCAGCACCTGCAGCAGGCGATCGGCGTCGGCGGGGAAGTCCGGCAGGCTGGGGTCGTAGTCGTGGCGCAGCGCGAGCGGCGCGGGCTCGGCCTGCAGCAGATCGGCCAGCCGCTCCAGCAGGTGATGGATGTTCACCGGCGCGAGCCGCGGCGCGCCGTCGTGATGCAGCAGGCGGTTGGCCAGCGCACCGAGCCGGTCGGCCTCGGCGATCACCATGTCGGCGAGCGCCTTCAGGTCCTCGTCGTCCAGCCGCCGCTGCAGCAGCTGCGCCGCACCACGAAGGCCGGCCAGCGGATTCTTCACCTCGTGCGCGAAGCCGCGCAGCGTCGCCGACAGCGGCGAGGCCGCCGCGGCCGGCTCGGCCAGCGCATGCACTTCCAGCAGCAGTTGCCCGTCGAACGGTTGCAGGCTCAGGTCGGCCTGCCACTCGGTGCCGCGCTGGGTGGTCAGCGCCACGCCGCGCAACTGCAGCGCCCGCTGCTCGTCCAGCGCCCGCCGCGCCTGCGCCAGGACCGCCTCATCGTCGGCGAACATCAGCGCTGCCGGCTGCCCGATCAAGCTGCGCGTACCCAGCGCCAGCCGCTCGGCCAGCGCCGGGTTCAGCCACGTCACGCGCAGTTCGGCGTCAACCAGGGCCAGCCCGGTCGCCATTGATCCCGGTAGCAAAGTTGGTGTCGGAAATTTAGCCATAGTCGGTCTGGATGCCCGGGCTCGACCCACACTTTGTGTCCTAGTAAAAGCGAATAGTACGTCAGCGCACTCTAGGTTCAGTGACTTACACAGCTCATCACCTACTCAAGAAGATGCAGGGAAACGGGCAAAGTAGGTGAATCACCAGGCCACCCTTCGATGGCCTCGAGCCGCGCGCCTCGACATGGGTGCATCTCGCGCGGCCGAAATGAGCTTGCTCTGTTGATGATCGGAGCCGTGTGGGCGACGCAAATCGGACATGTCGAATGAACAGGCTCGTCTTTCGGATCGCGCAGCTGCCACTCCTTGTGTTGGCTTTCGTGGGCTTCGCCACATCGATCACCGCGGCGTCCGCTCGGAATCAGCCCAGCCGCCCGGTCTTCGTCGCACCCAACTGGTGCCGCAAGCTGCTCCGCCGCAAATATGCCCAATCTTGAGCGCGTGCCGGTTCATCAAAGCTGGTTCGAGGTCTATAGGATTCAGCCGCACGTCCCCGCCATCTACGTGCCCCATCAGTGGGAAGAAACTGTCATGCATTTTGGTGGAGGGGCGAGAGCCGGTGCTGCTCATGGATACAGGCATGGATATCGGCAATCTACGGTCGCTGGTTTCCGAACTCACGCCGCTTCCGGTCGTTGTCGCCAATACCCACACCCATCCCGACCATGTCGGCAGTAACTAGCAGTTCGACACGATCGACAGCCTCGACACCGAATACTGCCGCCGGAGCGCGAAGGGATCGTCCGTCGTGCGTGACGAAATCGAGCCTGGCAAGATTTGAGGCGCGTTTCCCCAGGATTTCGACAAGACGACCTATGCCACGCGACCGTGGCACACCTCCCTCTGGCTCCATGACGACGACACGATCGATCTCGGCGGTCGCAGCCTCAAGGTGCTCGCCACGCCGGGTCACTTGCCCGACTCGATCGCCCAGTTCGATGCGCGCAACGGGCTCCTGTTCACCGGTGACACTTACTACCCGGGCCCGATCTATGTTTTTGGTCCCGGAGCGGATCCGGCCGCTTACCAGCGCAGCGTCGATCGCCTGGCGGCCCTTGCCCCGCAAATGCGCCACGTGCTTGGCGGGCAGAACGTACCCCTTGCGCCACTGTCGATCCTTCCCGAGCTTGCGCGTGAATTCGCCGAGGTTCGAAGCCGCAAGCTGACGGCGGCGAAGTCGGATCCCAAGGTGTCGGAATACCATGGGGACAAGCTGGTGTTCTTCGTCAACACGAGCGGCGTGCGCGGCTCCCGCCGAACCGAGTCGGCCGAAATGATTCGGTAATTAAAGGATGGAATCTCTACCAGCTGATGGCCCGGTTATCGGGGATGGGTCACACCGCCGCCGTCTTTAGTGGAGGTTTTGGAGCGCTCTGAATTGAGCCTTTCCTCCACAGAGCGACCGGCCTAACCTAACCTTGAAGCGCTCGAAGAGTTCGGGCGTAGCGCCCGTAGGAGGCCCACCGTGCTCAGGCTCATCCAGAAGCACCCCTCTCCTGATTTCGCAACCTTCCTTATGGTCGCAGTCGTGGTTGGCCTCGCTGCTTGGAAGTTCTCGCGTGCACCCTCGCTCGCCATTTGGACCGATGCGTCGTGCGGTCGCGGTGCTGACCTCACGCCTCCCTGAGCCAAGGTCGACTCTCATGGCGCGACACACCAATTTGACGGCTGCCGGGCTCGATCTTCTTGACCGCGTCTACCGCACTCAAATTCTCGTGGATTTGGAGTTCTCCGACGAAGAGCGGCAGGCGCTGCAGGATATCGCCGAGCAGACGCGCTCAATGTGGGAGGCCGAAGGCCTTGAGGGTCTCCGATTGGAACGAGCGATCCACTACTCGTTGGCAGGCCTCGAGATCTTGTTGGCTGACGAAGTGGATGTCATGGCTCAGAGGGTGGGGGCGTCGCCGCCGCCGGCTCCGGATGGCATGACGCCGGAAACTTTCGAGAAAGGGCGGCAGTTCTACAGGGATCTCCCCATCGGGATCTTCCTTGGTTTTGCCGAATTAGTGCTGCGCCAGGGCGAAATATACCTGAGCATTTTGAACACGCTCGCCAAGGACTGGGGCGGCGCTCCGGCCACCCTACGTCATCGGCTATGTGAGCGCGTACTCGCTGTTGAATATCCGGACGCTGCGCTCGATGTGCTGGCATGGCTGGCGCAGCTGAAGGTTCTCGAACCCGCGAAATATACCGGCCCTAGATCCGTTGATCGATCACACGCCTGTGTGTCACTTCGCGCCATGTCGCTCTGGGAACTTGACACTTGGCGGCAGTCTGTCCAGACGATACAAAGCGCTGATTCAATGATCCCGCTGCGTCTCGTGATGAACTTCGAAAAGACGGCAGTGTCTCCCCAAGCCTTCGAGCGTGTGGTGGAGGCGATGCAGCGCGCCCAAAGGGCGGCGGTCAAGAGCGAGGGCTTTCGTTTGCTCCTGCTCTTGGACGAGAAATGGCATGACCCGCATTACGTCCGCGCCACACTCTCTAGGCTCCGCGCTTATGCCCCGTGGCTGCGTGTAAACCTCGAAAAGCAGTCTTCGGCCGTGAGCGACATCGCTGCAGCACTTTTGGACCGGGCGAAACGCAAGAACGAAGGGAAGGCCTTGTTCTCATCGGATACGGAGCGCGAGTCACATGCTGAGGACATTAGGGGCGCTCTTAAATGCCGTGGTTTCACGATGAACGCTCAGACGATCTACCGGCGTTATACGTCAACGCACCAAGAGCACCGTGAGCATCTACATGGCTACTATCGGCTGCTGAAACATCTCAACGCCACTTACCCCGCTGACTTCATCGACCTGTTTCAACTCTACGAAGTGGCGCTGACCACCTGAGTCCAACTGGCCGACGGCCAACACCCCTGATTGTCCGACCTGTCCTTCAAAGATGGGAATGGCTTTGTGCGCCGAAAAGCGGCATGGCTCCTTTACATACGAGGAACTGACAACATGAACATTGAACACAGCAATGATGACCGGCACGACACCAACCGAGACGGAGTACACACCTCAGACCGCACTGTGAAGCTGGGGGAGGTTGTTGCCACCGGCTTCGGTATGGCCACCGGCGCCGGCGTCGGTGGTGCGATCGGCGTGGCAAGCGCCGGGGCCGCCGCCGAAGCTGCGGCCGCGGCCACCCTGATCGGCAGCGCGAGCGCCGCGAGCACGACAGCAGCCCTCGCCGCAGCGGGTGGAGGATCGCTCGCAGCGGGCGGTGCTGGCATGGCGGGCGGCGTGACCACCATCGCGAGCGCCGCCGCAACGTCGGCCGCTGTTCCCGTAGTCGGCTGGGTGATCGGCGGCGCACTAGTATTGGGGGCATGTTCTTGGGGCATCTACCGCTGGGCGACTCGCTGAATAGCATGGGGCTCAGGCTAATTAGCGAGACGGGGCGGAGCCACATAAGACTTATTGAGCCGGGAGAATTCGGCTGCACTAACCTGCCGTGCGCTCGCAAGCGGCGCCCGCTGGACCGGTCACATCCGCGAGCCCTGGAGATTCCCGACCAAGCCAACCACTGTTGGCATGCGCCGGGATTTGACCAGATAGCCGAAATTTGATTGACCAAGGTCGGCGTCGTCCAAGCCGGCATGCGGCGAGGGCTCGCTGTCAGTGGAGGTGGTCAATCGAAAGCGAGCACGATGGTCAATCCGTCGCGAGCGCCAACACTTATGGATTCAATTCAGACCGCACAAAATCTCGCAGACATGCGAGCCCGGGGCTATGTGCTTGGTTTGGCCGGGCAGTCTCGAGTGGGTACGGCTTGGAGGATATCCCCGCGGGCCTACGAACCCTGGATGCGCACTCGGCCGCACGCCTGCTTGCCGGCTTACCCTCGTGTAACCCCTTCATTTAGCCTCTGCTGCGGCAGCAACAATGTTCCACAGGTATTTCGCCGTACAATCGATCTACCGTCCCGGGGAGCGGTTGACGGATCGGCGGCCGAGCTTGAGAGCCGGCCTATAACGCCACGCGAGCAAGGAGGGGTCGTGTCCTACAGCGCCATCATTTACAAGCCGTGTCATAGCGCTCTGCGCAAGATGATGGCAGCCGGGCACAAGAAGGAAGTCCAGGCCGTGCGCGCCGCATTGGCCGAGGCTGCACTGGAGGGCGAGATTCACGCCGTGCCTCGAACCAAGAACGGCGAGACGCGTCTAGAAAACGTCGAAAAGTACGATCTCGGCAACGGCTTCCGGCTTGTCGTACAACTCGTCGATGGCGTCAAAAAGAGCCGGGTATTCCTGTTTGCCGGCACCCATGACGATGCCCAACGCTGGCTGGATACGCACAAGAACTACAAGTGGGTCCAGAATCGGACGGACAAGACACTCGACTTTGTCCTGGTCTCGCCAAAAGAAGAGCGACACGTCCCATTCGACCGGCTTAATCTCACCGCGCCGGACGACGAGCGTGAAAAACCGATCCTGTCTCGCCTGACAGACAAAGACTGGCAACGGCTGGCGCTGCCCCCCGCAGCTCGAACCATCGTCGACTCCGTGGACGCTGACGCTTTCGAGCTTGAAGCCGAGAGTTTGCTCGAACGGCTTTCCGACGCGGCCGACTACGAAAAGGCGAGCCTCGTCTTCGATCTTATGTGGCACGCGCACGCGGGAGAGTGGCCCGAGCTGCGTCAGCGGCTGCGACTGATGCACGGCAGCGCAGACGTGGTATCAAATGAATCGGCCGTCGATGCGATGCAGGCTTCGGAGAACAGCGAAGACTTCATTACGTTCGACGATACGGGTCTCTGGGACGAGGTTTTCGGACGTGGCACGCTCGCCGAGTGGATGCTTTTTCTCCATCCCGAGCAGAAGCAGGTTGTGGAACGGGAGCTTCGCGGGCCGTCGCGGCTCAGGGGCGTGTCGGGCAGTGGCAAGACGTGCGTACTCGTGCACCGCGCGCGTGCATTGGCCCGCAAGTACCAGCAGCCCGTCCTGCTCGTCACCTTGACCGAGAGCATGCGCAAGCTGCTCGAACGGCTTCTCGATGATCTTTGTGGCGTCGAGCGATCCCAGATCCATGTGAAGACCATGAGTATGGTCGCCAAGGACGTGTTGCTCGACAGCGGCGATCGTCCGCTTGCGGGCCGGATGCAGAGTGATGTGATCGACCAAGCCGTCCGTTACGCCGAGGCGCAGGCACGCGCGCATCAGGAATTTGGGCGGTCCATGCTTCGTGAGCTCACGCCGCCCAAGTTGACGGACTTTCTTAAAACGGAAATGTCTTACGTCCGCGGACGGCTGGTCGAGGACAAGCTGGACGAGTACCTCGAGCCTCGCCTGTTCCAACGACGTGGCCGTGGGTCGGCGCTAAGCGGCTCGGACCGGCGCATTGTGCTGCATGCCATGCGCGCCTATATGGGCGAGATCGAGGCGAAGCAGGCCTACGACCACGAAGCTTGCGTCTCCAAGGCCGTCATGGTCGTCGACGGGCCGGGCTATGTCGGGGGGCGCTACCGCTGCGTCCTAAGTGACGAGGTGCAGGATCTTTGCGAGCTGGACCTAAGGCTTATGGCTTCGCTGAAGACACCGGACGGTGTGCGAGTCGGCAAGGCGAGCGATGGGCTCTTTTTGGCCGGTGATGGGGCGCAAAGTATCTACAAGCGCGGTTTCGTGCTGCGACGCGTGGGCATCGATATCGTCGGCCGCAGCTACAACCTCAAGAAAAACTACCGCAATACGCACGAAATTCTGAAGGCCGCGTTTGGGCTCGTGTCGCAGTTCGAGTTTGCCGACGTCGATGAAGAGGTACTGGCCCGGCCATCAGCTCCGGATTACGCCGAGAGCCACGGCGCCCGACCGCTTCTGCTTCGTTGTACCAGCGCGGAGGAAGAAGCCAAGTACGTCGCCTCCCAAGTCTGCTCCTCGATCGCGATGGGGCAGCAGCCGGGGCAGATCTGTGTCATCGCACCTGCGCAACATCTTCGCGTCGCCGTCGAGGCCGCGCTCTCAGAGCGTGGTGTGAGCACCGCGGAGCTTCGCAACGATGTCGACTACGAAAGCGACAACGTCAAGGTAAGCACGATTGAATCGGCCAAAGGGCACGAGTTCAGTGCGGTCTACATCATGGGTCTCGTCGAAGGGGCTTTGCCCTCGACCCAGGAGGCCGAGGAAATGCCTCGAGAAGCGTCGCGACTATACGTGGCGATGACGCGGGCACGGGAGAAGCTGGTGATCACATACAGCCCGACGCCCAAGCAGCCCGCATCGCGCTTCCTAAACGCGATCCAGAACGATTGTGACGAGGCGCACCTTCGCGGCGGGGAGTTCAGAAAGATCTCCGCGTAGACCGGCGAGCGGCTGTCTGGAAATGAGGGCAGGGGTGCTGCTCAGGGCGACCGTCTACGCACCGCAGTCCGTCGGGGGAAGAACTACTTTTATAGTCCAGCCCTTGCGGGCCTTAGCGACCTGTTCGAGTTCGTTCAGTCGTTCGAGATCAGCTTGGTACTCCCGCTGCCGATCGGCCCATCCTTTCCTGTCACTGACCCACCGCGACCACGGGCTAGCGCTCGGGGGCGCTGGGGGCTTTTGCAACTGGATATCAATGAACGATAGATCGGCCCAGCCGGGGTATATGAACGACTGCCAGTACAGATGTTGTGTCCAGAACTTATGTGAGTCCAGTTCTTGCTTGGGGAATTCATCGGTGAATCGGTGGAGCACGCCTTGCTGGTTAAATCCTGCGGGTGCACTCAACCCTGGGTCATAAAACCACGTCAGGTGATGAGGTCCAGTGCAAGCGAACGTCATGCAGACCTCGCTGCTTCGGGCGAGGTCTGGGCGCCCTCTTTTGACGCTAAAGTTGGCGTGTCCGCCGACGTCTTTGCCGTAGATCTCACCCGTCTTCAAGATGGAGAGCGCAGATTTCACGGATGTGAGGTGGAGCAGCGTGGAACAATCGTCGTGAAGATCTCCCGTAGCCGGGATGGTGAAGGCGCCATATGTACTCAATTGAGCTACCCCTTAGAGGTTGGGACCACCCTCGACGGCACCAACGGGCTACCGGTTGCCGCCTCCTGCCATACGATCAACCCCCTCGTGCTTTGAGTGACGGGACGCTTTAGAGCCCGAGCACTTCCCGAACCTTTCAACATAATAGGCCGCGCCTGAAAACGTCCAGCGCGACGACTATCATTACTGATCAGTTTCGATCTTTTAAGTCAGCTCTGTGGCAGGTCATAGCTGACCATTGACTTAGCCTACGGGCGGCGTAGCCTATGTCTCAACTTCTGGGACAGACCCGGAAGACTCAACAACCGTGAGGGATTCTCATGGACTTCGACTACCTGGTCTTCATTGGCCGTTTCGAGCCCTTCCATATCGGGCATGCCGCCGTCGCTCGCCACGCGCTGAGCAAGGCGAAGAAGCTGATCTTCCTGATCGGCTCGGCTGACACCCCCCGCTCCATCCGTAATCCCTGGACCGTCGCCGAACGCTCGGTGATGATTCGTGCCGCGTTGGATGACGCCGCCGATCGCCTGATCACCCTGCCGCTGCGCGATCACCTCTACAACGAGGCGCAGTGGGTCGCGACCGTGCAGCGCAAGGTCAACGAGGCGATCCGCGAGGACGGCGGTTCGATGGATAGCCGGGTCGGCCTGATCGGTCAGGAGAAGGACGCCAGCAGCTACTACCTGCAGGAGTTTCCGCAGTGGCCGCTGGTCGATGTGCGCCATACCGAGACGCTGTCAGCCACCGAACTGCGCCGCTACCTGTTCGAGGCCGGCAAGCTCGACTTCCACGGCGGCCTGCTGATGCTCCGGAGCAATGTGCCGGGGCCGGTGTTCGAGATGCTTGAGGCATTCCGCAAGAACGGCGGTGCGTTCGAGCAGTTGCTCAACGAGTACCGCTTCATCGAGGACTACCGTGCCGGCTGGTCGGCCGCACCCTATGCACCGACCTTCGTCACCACCGATGCCGTGGTCGTGCACTCGGGCCACGTGCTGCTGGTGCGTCGCCGCTCGGAGCCCGGCAAGGGCTTGTGGGCGTTGCCCGGCGGCTTCATCAAGCCGGACGAGACGATCCTGACCAGCTGCTTGCGCGAGCTGCGCGAGGAGACCCGCCTGAAGATCCCGGTGCCGGTGCTGCGTGGTTCGCTCAAGAGCCAGCACGTCTTCGACCATCCGGATCGCTCGCTGCGAGGTCGCACGATTACCCACGCCTTCCACTTCGACTTCCCCACCGGGGAGCTGCCGCCCGTGAAGGGCGGCGACGACGCCGAGAAAGCGCGCTGGTTCCCGGTCAGCGAGGCGCTGGAGATGGGCCCGCAGCTGTTCGAAGACCACCTCTACATCCTGGAGTTCTTCCTCGGACGGGGCTGATTCCCCCGTCTTCCCGCCGGCGGATAGACCGCCGGTTCACCTGACGCGAAGGAGCTTCCGTCATGCACTACTTCAACAATCTTCTCCTCAACACCGACAGCTACAAGGCCAGCCACTGGCTGCAGTACCCGCCCGGTACCGACCAGACCTTCTTCTACGTCGAGTCGCGCGGCGGCGAGTACGACAAGACGGTGTTCTTCGGCCTGCAGGCCATCCTCAAGGAATACCTCAGCGCTCCGGTCACCCACGCCGATGTGGATGAGGCGCGCGGCTTCTTCGCCGCGCACGGCGAACCTTTCAACGAGGCCGGGTGGCGCCGCATCGTCGACGTCCATGGCGGACGGCTGCCGCTGCGCATCCGCGCGGTGCCCGAAGGCAGCGTGGTGCCCACCCATCAGGCCCTCGTCACCCTCGAGTCGACCGACCCGGACGCCTTTTGGCTGCCGAGCTACCTGGAAACCCTGCTGCTTCGCCTGTGGTACCCGGTGACGGTCGCCACGGTCAGCTGGCACGTGAAGCAGACCCTGCGCACCTACCTGGAGAAGACCAGCGATGCGCCAGACGAGCAGCTGCCGTTCAAGCTGCACGACTTCGGCGCTCGCGGAGTCTCCAGCGCCGAGTCGGCCGCACTGGGCGGCATGGCGCATCTGGTGAACTTCCAGGGCAGCGATACGGTGTCAGGCGTACTGGCGGCGAAGCGCTACTACGGCGCCCCGATGGCCGGGTTCTCGATCCCCGCCGCCGAGCACAGCACGATCACCAGCTGGGGCCGCGACCGCGAGGTGGACGCGTTCCGCAACATGCTGACCCAGTTCGGCAAGCCCGGCGCGCTGCTGGCCGTGGTATCGGACAGCTACGACATCTACCGGGCGATCGACGAGCACTGGGGCAAGACCCTCAAGGACGAGGTGATCCGCTCGGGCGCCACGGTGGTGATCCGCCCCGACTCGGGCGATCCGGTGGAGGTGGTGCATGAGTGCCTGGTGCGCCTGGACGCCGCCTTCGGCAGCACGGTGAACAGCAAGGGCTACAAGGTGCTCAACCAC
>JAGWVM010000012.1 GCA_018970895.1 Lysobacteraceae bacterium
CAGCGTGCGCCATCGCGGCGCGATGATCGCGCTGGCGGTGATCCTGGCCGGCTTCGGCGTGCTGGCGGCGATGCGCGCGCGTCTGGATGTGTTCCCCGAGTTCGCACCGCCGGAGGCCGCCGTGCAGACCGAGGCGCCGGGGCTCACGCCGGAGCAGGTCGAGACGCTGGTGACCCAGCCGCTGGAGGACGCGCTGGCCGGTGCCGGCGGCGTGGTGCAGATGCGCTCGCGCTCGCTGCAGGGCCTGTCGATCGTCACCCTGACCTTCGACGCCGGCGCCGACCTCACCGCGGTGCGCCAGAGCGTGTCCGAGCGCCTCGGCAAGGTGGCCACCGAACTGCCCGGCGGCGTGCAGGCGCCGACGCTGCTGCCGCTGACCTCCTCGGCGATGGTGGTGCTCAGCGTGGGCATCCGTTCGGACACGCGCAGCCTGATGGAGCTGCGCACGCTGGCGGACTGGACCCTGAAGCCGCAGTTGCTGGCGGTGCCCGGCGTGTCGGACGTCAATGTGTTCGGCGGCGACGTGCGCCAGGTGCAGGTGCAGGTGCGGCCGGACGCGTTGGCACGCTACGGGCTGGGCTTCGACGAGGTGGCCGCGGCCGCGGCCCGTGCCACGTCCACGGCCGGCTCCGGCTTCGTGGAAAACCGCGAGCAGCGCGTGGTGCTGGCGGTGCACAACCCGGCCACCACGGCGGCCGAGGTCGGCGCCACGGTGCTGCGTGCGCACGATGGCCAGCTGCTGCGGTTGGCCGACGTGGCGACGGTGACCGACGGCGCCGCACCGGCCAGCGGTATCGCCACCGTGATGGGACGTCCCGGCGTGCTGCTGGTGGTCAACGAGCAGTACGGCGCCGACACGATGAAGGTGACCCGTGCGCTGGATGCGCGCCTGGCGCAGCTGGCGCCCGAGCTGAAGGCGCGCGGCGTGGCGCTTTATCCGGCGATCTTCCGGCCGGCCAACTTCATCCAGGCCTCGCTCGGCCACCTGCGCGAGGCGCTGCTGGTGGGCGCGGCACTGGTGCTGGTGGTGCTGCTGCTGGTGCTGCGCGACGTGCGCGCGGCACTGATCTCGGCGCTGGCGATCCCGCTCTCGCTGCTGGCCGCAGTAGCGACCCTGGAGCATTTCGGTGTCGGCCTGAACACGATGACCCTCGGCGGCCTGGCGATCGCCATCGGCGAGGTCGTGGACGACGCCATCATCGACGTGGAGAACATCCTGCGCCGGCTGCGCGAGAACCGCGCCAGCGACATGCCGCGACCGGTGCCGGCGGTGGTGCTGGCCGCCTCCACCGAAGTGCGCGGCGCGGTGGTCTACGCCACGCTCATCGTGGCACTGGTGTTCGTGCCGGTGCTCACGCTGTCGGGCGTGGCGCAGCGCCTGTTCGCGCCGCTGGGGATCGCCTACATCGCGGCGATCCTCGCCTCGCTGGTGGTCGCGATGACGGTCACGCCGGCGCTTGGCTGCGTGCTGCTGGCGCGCGAGGCGCAGCGTGTGGAGCCGCGTTTCCACGCGCGCTGGCGACAACGCTACGACCGGCTGCTGCAACGGATGGAGCGCCATCCGCGGTGGCTGCTGGCCGGGGTGGCGGTGCTGTGCGTGGCCGGCCTGGGCACCCTGCCGCTGCTGCGTCCCGGCTTCCTGCCGACGCTGCGCGAGGGTCATTACATCGTGCACATGCGGTTGCAGCCCGGTGCCTCGCTGGACGCATCCGAGCGGCTGGGCGAGCGGGTGAGCAAGGCACTGCTGCGCATTCCCGGCGTGCGCTACGTGGGCCAGCGCACCGGACGCGCCGAACGGGTGGGCGATCCCGACCCGCTGTTCGCCACCGAGTTCGAGGTCGATCTCAAGCCGCTGTCCGGACCCGGGCAGCAACGCGTGGTGCGGGCGATCGACACGGCGCTGGCGGCATTCCCCGGGGCGTCTTTCAGCGTCAATACCTTCCTCACCGAGCGCATCAACGAGACGCTCTCCGGCTACACCTCGCCGGTGACGGTGAGTCTCTACGGCAACGACCTGGACCGGCTCGACCAGCTCGCCAACGAAACCGCCCGCGTGCTGTCCGCGGTGCCCGGTGCACGCAACGTGCAGGTGCGTGCACCGCAGGGCGAGCCGCAGCTGTCGGTGCGGCTGCGGCCGCACGCACTGGCGCGCTGGGGGCTGTCGCCGGCGGACGTGCAGCAGACGCTGCAGGCCGCGTACGCCGGGCGCGTGGTCGGCCACGTGGTCGACGGCAGCCGCCAGTTCGAGGTGAGCGTGATCCTGCCGCCGGACCTGCGACGCGATCCTTCGGAAGTCGGTCGGCTGCCGCTGACCGCGCCGGACGGCCGCGAGGTGCCGTTGGCGGCGGTGGCCGATGTAAGCATGGGCAGCGGGCGCTTCATGATCCTGCACGAGCAGGGCCAGCGCGTGCAGACCCTGACCGTGGACGTGTCGGCCAGCCGCGCCGCCGCCTTCGTGGCGCAGGCGCGCAAGGCGCTGGCGCGACAGGTCCGCTGGCCGCCGGGCGTGTTTCCGGTGTTCGGCGGCGACGCGCAGGCAGCCGCCCGGGCCACGCGCGAGCTGCTGGCGCATGCGGCGCTGGCCGGAGCCGGCGTGGTGGTGCTGCTGGGCCTGGCGTTGCGCCGCCGCCGGCCGGTGCTGCTGGTGCTGCTCAACCTGCCGTTCGCGCTGGTCGGCGGTGTGGCGGTGGCCCTGTTCGGTGGTGCCAGCTTGAGCCTGGGCGGGCTGGTCGGCTTCGTCACCCTGTTCGGCATCAGCGTGCGCAACGCGCTGATGCTGCTGGCGCACTACCGCGAGCTGGTGCAGTCCGAGGGCTGTGCCTGGAACGCCGCCACCGCCCGTCGGGGTGCCGCCGAGCGTCTGCTGCCGATCCTGCTGACCGCGCTGATCACCGCGCTGGGCCTGCTGCCGCTGGCGCTGACCGCCGGCGCTCCCGGCAACGAGATCGAGGGCGCGATGGCGGCGGTGATCCTCGGCGGCCTGGTCACCTCCACGCTGCTCAACCTGCTGGTGCTGCCCGCGCTGGCGGCGCGCTTCCTGCGCCCGCAGGACCTCGCGGCGGATCCGTCGGTGGAGTGACCGCTCAGCGCAGCGATTGCGCCACGAACTGGCGCAGCTGGCCGGCGTTGAGCGCACCGGCCTGGCGGGCGATCTCGCGACCGTCGCGCAGCAGCACCAGCGTGGGAATGGAGCGGATGCCGAAGCGCTGGGCCAGCCCCTGCTGGGCGTCGGTATCCACCTTGGCCAGGCGCAGGCGTGGTTCGAACTCGCGCGCCGCGGCCGCGAACACCGGGGCGAAGCCCATGCACGGGCCGCACCAGGTGGCCCAGAAATCGACCAGCACCGGCAGGTTGCCGCGGCCGGCGACGGCGTCGAAGTTGGCGGTGGTCAGCTCCAGCGGATGACCACCGAACAAGGGCTGGTGGCAGCGGCCGCAGTTCGGCTGCTGGTCGAGCCGCTCGGCGGGCACGCGGTTCAGCGCGCTGCAGTGCGGGCAGGGAACGGCGAGCGGTGAGGTCATGGCGAGTCCGGATTCGGGTGACTGGTCCGCAACATGATGGCCGCGACGGCAGGCTCAAGTCCCCGCCATGATTTCCGCCTGCGGCAGTTCAGCGCGCCGCCAGCGCCTGCCGCACAGCCTGTTCGATCGCTGCGTAACCGCCTTCGCCGATGTGGGTGTAGACCACGCGGCCCTGGCGGTCGACCACGTACTGCGCGGGCCAGTACTGGTTGTGCCAGGCGTTCCAGGTGGCGTAGTCGTTGTCCTGCGCCACCGGGTAGGTGATGTCCAGGCGCTTCAACGCGGCAAGCAGGTTGCCGGTGTCGCGCTCGGCATCCAGCTCCGGCGTGTGCACGCCCACGACGACCAGTCCCTGGTCGCGATACTTTGCATCGAGTGCCTTTACCTGCGGCAGCGCATGCAGGCAGTTGATGCACTCGAAGGTCCAGAAGTCGACCAGCACCACCTTGCCGCGCAGGCCTCCGATGGTCAGCGGCGGCGAGTTGATCCAGCGGGTCACTCCGGTAAACGCCGGCGCGCGAGTCGGCGTGTCTGCCAGCGTCCTGGCAGAGGTGGCGAGAAGCAGCAGGCCAAGCAGGATGCGTCGCATGGGCGGTCCGGGGCTGGGCGGCATGGGCCGCGGTCCCTCCCCCATCGCTGCAGCGGCCGGTCAGGTTACCTGTGCGGGCTCAGAATCGATCGGCCGACGCCTCCGCCCAGTGCTGCGCGAACGGCTCCGGCACGGTCCCGGACAGCAGCGCCCCCGGCGCGGGATAGCAGTACAGCTGGCCATAGTCGCGCGCCTGCTGGTCGGGCATGCGGTGCAGGATGTGCCGCGGCTCGAGCTGGTCCGGGTGGGCGACGCCCATCGCGCCGGTGATCTCGATGAAGCTGTCGACGGTGGCACGGTGGTAGCGGCGCACGTGCTCGGCGCGTTCGTCGATCTTCAGCGCCCGGGCGCGGCGCTTGTCCTGGGTCGCCACGCCGGTGGGGCAGGTGTTGGTGTGGCAGCGCAGCGCCTGGATGCAGCCGACGGCGAACATCATCGGCCGCGCCACGTTGCAGATGTCCGCGCCGATGGCGATCTTGTGCACCATGTCGAAGCCGGTGACCACCTTGCCGCTGGCGATCACCCGGATCCTGTCGCGCAGGCCGCAGCCGACCAGCGCGCCGTGCACGAACGGCAGCGCCTCGTTGATCGTCAGGCCGAGCCGGTCGGACAGTTCCACCGGTGCCGCGCCGGTGCCACCCTCGGCGCCATCCACGGTGATGAAATCCGGCAAGGTTCCGGTGTCCAGCATCGCCTTGCAGATGCCGAGGAACTCGCTGCGACGGCCGATGCACAGCTTGAAGCCCACCGGCTTGCCGTCGCACAGCGCGCGCAGGCGGGCGACGAAGGCCAGCAGGCCGCGCGGCGTATCGAACTCCGGATGCGCGGCCGGGGACAGGCAGTCCTTGCCCTCCGGCACCTCGCGAATGCGCGCGATCTCGGCGTTCACCTTGGCTCCCGGCAGCATGCCGCCGTGGCTGGGCTTGGCACCCTGGGAGAGCTTGATCTCGATCATCTTCACGTGCGGATCGGCGGCCTTGCGGCAGAAGTCATCGTCGTCGAAGCGCCCGTCCCTGGTGCGGCAGCCGAAGTAGCCCGAGCCGATCTCCCAGATCACGTCGGCACCGTGCTCCAGGTGGTAGGGCGTGAGACCGCCCTCGCCTGTGTCCTGCGCGAAGCCGCCCATCGCCGCGCCCTTGTTCATCGCCAGCACGGCGTGGCTGGACAGCGCGCCGAAGCTCATCGCCGAGATGTTCAGGCGCGAGCTGTCGTAGGGCTGGCGGCACTGCGGGCCGCCCACGGTGATGCGCTCGGCGGTCTTCGGCACCTGCCTGACCGCGATCGAGTGGACGGCGAAGTCGAAGCCGGAGGCGAACACGTCGTACTCGGTGCCGAACGGATGCGTGCCGCTGCTTCCGGCGCCACGCGCCTTCACCAGGTCGCGCTGCTGGCGGTTGAACGGGCGCCCGCTCTTGTCGTCCTCCAGGAAGTACTGGCGGATCTCCGGGCTGATGAACTCCATGAGGTAGCGCAGGTGCCCGATGACCGGGTAGTTGCCCAGCACGTTGCGCGGCGAGGCGATGTCGTACAGGCCCAGCGCGACCAGCGGCAGGATCACCGCAAAGGCCCAGACGGCCTCGGGATGGAAGGGGACGAGGGCGGCGACGGCGAGGATCGCCAGCGCGGACAGCGCGTAGAACGCTTGGCGCCACATGCGACGGGCTCCGGCGGGCGGCACGTCGCGCGGGAAGGTCGACACGCCGCGTGGATGGCCGTCCGGCATCGCGGTCCGCGGAGGCGGCGCGCCGGGACGGAGCGGGCTAGGCGGCAAGCGCCGCCTCTCTCGACCAGCGTGCCCTGGGCGGCGTCGATGCGACATGAAGCGCCGCGCCGGCATGCCGGCGCGGCGCGATGGATCACTTCACGCCGTAGAGCTTCTCCACGTCGTTGCGCAGCGCGCGCTGGCTGTCCGGGCGGGCGTAGAACATGTGGCCGCCGGGGTACTCCTTCACCTGCACGCGGGTCGGGTCGCCCATCGCCGGCATCTGGTCGACGATCAGCACCGAGGCCATGAACGGGCACGACAGGTCATCCCAGCCGTGGGCGATCAGCACGCGCAGGCCCGGATCGTTGGCCACCGACTCGCGCAGCTCGTTGACCGAGCCGCGGTTGGCGTCCTTGTCCCGGTGCCACAGGCGGTTCACCTGGTAGCTGAGCGCGTTGTAGCGCGCGTCGATCTTCCAGCCCACGGTCTTGGTGACGAAGTTGACCATCGCGGTGGTGGTCGGGGCGACGATGCTGTTGAGGATCGGGTCGCCGGTTTCCTGCTGCGGCGCGGTCGGGAACGGGTCCCAGGCGGTGACGTTGGAGTCGTAGCGGCTGCCCAGCTTGCCCTCGGCGCGGTAGATCTCGCGCAGGTAGGCCTGGGTTTCGAGGCGGCCGCCGGAGCGCTGGACGAACAGGGGATCCAGTCCGGTCAGTTCGGTGACCTTCTTGATCATCGCGGCGGTGGCGGCCGGATTGCTGCGACCCTGCATCAGGGTGGTGGCATAGGTGGTGCGGGTGTAGTCCACGATCGGCGCCATCGCCTCGGCGGTGAGCTTGTGCTCGCGCTCGAGGTTGGCCGCGGCGATCGAGGGCAGGGTGAGCATCCACGGCAGCGGCGAGACGTTCTCGTCGTCCGAGGCGGCCGGGTCGAGGTAGGGTGAGACCAGCACCATGCCGTTCATCGCCACGCCGAGCTGGGTCTGCAGGTAGTCGGTCATGCGCGGGCCGCGGAAGCCGCCGTAGCTCTCGCCGACCAGGTACTTGCGCGAGTCCATGCGGCCGTTCTTCACCAGCCAGTCGTAGACGATGCGCGAGAGGTATTTGATGTCGTTGTCGGTGCTGTAGAAAAGCTTGGTGGCCTCCTTGTCGTCCACCAGCGCGCGGCTGAAGCCGGTGCCGATCGGATCGATGAAGACCAGGTCGGTGAAGCCCAGCCAGGTGCCGGGGTTGTCGTGCAGGGTGGCCGGGTCGGACGGGTTGGCACCGGCCACGCCGAAGTTCACCCGCTTCGGGCCGATCGCGCCGAAATTGAGGTAGACCGAGGAGGCGCCCGGGCCGCCGTTGACCGCGAAGGTCACCGGGCGATCCTTGCCGGGCATGGTGTAGGCGGTGTAGACCACCTGGCCGGTGACTTCGCCTTTCTCGTTGCGTACCGGCAGCGAGCCCACGGTGACGGTGTACTTCAGCGTGCGGCCATCGACCTGCGCGGTCTGTCCCACATGGGCATCGGCCGGCAGCGGTGGCAGGTGGAAGGCCTTGTCGGCGGGCGCGGTGGTATCGGCCTTGGCCGGCTGGTCGGCGGAGAAGGCGAGGGTGGGCGTGCCGGCAGCGAGCGCGGCGAGCAGGGCGCAGGAGAGAGCGTGGCGCACGGTGGAATCCTTGCGGGGAAAGCCCACGACCGTAGCCGGACGCTCCCGCCGGCAACCGTGCAGGAAGTCATGGCCCCGGCCGATCCGGCCGGGACCGGTGTGATCACTTGATGCTGACCAGCTCCACGTCGAACACCAGTGCGGCGTTCGGTGGGATCGCGGCACCCGCGCCGCGGCTGCCGTAGCCCATCGACGACGGGATCAGCAAGGTACGCTTGCCACCCACGTGCATCCCGGCCACGCCCTCGTCCCAGCCCTTGATTACCTGGCCCGCGCCCAGCGGGAAGGTGAAGGTGCCGCCGTGATCCTGCGAGGCGTCGAACTTGGTGCCGTGGTGGTCGGGCGCCTTCGGGTCGTACAGCCAGCCGGTGTAGTTCACCTCCACCGTGTCGCCGGCCTTGGCCACCGGGCCGGTGCCGATCACGGTGTCGATGCTCTGCATCGCGGGAATGTCGGCGGCCGGCGCGGCGTGCTGCGACGAGCAGGCGGCGAGCAGGAGCGGGAGCAGGCAGAGCAGACGGCGCATGGTCAATCCTGGAAAAGGAAGCGGGCCGGCATTGTAGCCGGCCCGCCGTGCGCCCCCGCGCAGGTCAAAGGGGATAGCTCACCGAGACCGCGAGCGTGTTGTTCCAGTATCCGCTCCCGCCGCCGCTGACCGAGGCGGCCGAGCTGCGCATGGCGTGCAGCTGCAGCCGCCCGTTGTGCGGCAGGCGACCTTCCAGCGACACGTCCAGCGTGTAGATGCCGACGCTGTTGCCGTCGGTAGTCTGTCGGCCGCCGTCGGCGGTCGCCCTCAGTCGCCAATTCGGCGACAGCCGCAACGCGCCGATCAGGCCGGCGGTGACCGAGCGGTAGTGCTGCGGATTGAAATAGATCCCGCCGCCCGGCTGACTGCTGCGAAACACCCGCACGCCGATCTGGCCGCCCAGTGCGGCCGAGGTGCCGCGAACGTCGAAGGGGCTGATCACCAGGCGTGCTACGCCACCGTCGCGCCGGTTGCCGTCGGTGAACCTTTGTTGGAACACGGTCGGCAGCAGGTAGAGGTGATCGGTCGGGCGCAGCGTGGCGCCGACGCTGTAGTTGGCGTAGGCGATGCGCCGCGTGATCGCCGCATCGGTAAGCAACGGCGCCCGCTCGGCGCCGGCACTGAGGGCGAAGTCGTCGTTCGGCTGCACGGTCCAGTGGCCGGCGCCCTGCAGATATTGCCAGCCGCCGGCCTGGCCAAGGCCAAGACGCAGGTCCGCACTCTGCGTGTCGCCGATACGCCACTGGCCGACGCCGGCCAGTTCATGCAGATGACGGGAGTTGCCCGGAGTGATCACGCGCATGGTGTCCGCGGTCACGCCATACTGCTGAGCGAGTGCGTCGTCGCCGTGCAGCGGCGTGAGCACGCTCGCCCCGACGCTCCACACATCGAGGCCTTCATTGTCGTGGCTGAAGCGGGTGTCGCCCTGTACCCGCGCACTGGTGGCGTAATGCATGTCGTTGGCGAGCAGGCCGAAGTGGGTGCCGAGATAGCCGGTGTCGGCCGGCGCCTTGGTGGCTGCCAAGGCCGGGAGGGTGCGGTCCTGCCAGCCAAGTGCCCGCGCTGAGCGCATCAGCTCCAGCGTGGCTCGCGGATCGCCGGCTGCATCCGTCGCGTTGAGCTTCCAGGCTTCGATGTAACGGTCTTCGGCATTCAGGGCCTGCGCCAGGCCGGTGCGCGAAGTGCGGCGCTCACCGTCGGTCGAAGCCAGCTCCAGTGCCCGGCGGAAGGCTTTCTCGCCAGCCGGCGCATGGCCCAACCACAGTTCGGCCCGTCCCAGGCCGATGGCCGCGGCGTAGGCGTCGGCAGGTCGGTGAGCTGACAGCGTCAATGCCTGCACGAACAGCGTGCGGGCGCGTCCCGGATCGTTTGCCTCCAGCGCATGTCGGCCCGCGCGGATGGCCTGGCCGGCATCGGCGGCCTGGGCATGCACAGCCGGCGCCAGTGCCAGCAGGATCACGGTGGCGGGCAGCGACCTCACTTGGTGCCCCAGTGCTTGCGCAGGTTGAGCATTTCGGAGAGGTAGCCCAGCACGCAGCCCGGCTGCAGCACGATGCCGTAGAACAGCGCGTAGACGATGAAGCCCAACGGGTTGCGCCGCACGTGCAGACCCTGTGCCTGGAACATGTGCGACTGGATGAAGTACATCAGGTAGTTGACCAGGCCGGCCATGGGCAGCACCAGCAGGGTCATCGGCCCGGCGATCCAGTAGATGCCGAACAGCGCCAACACGATGCCGGGGATGAAAAACAGGGTGTAGGCCACGTCCATGTAGGGGAAAAGCAGGTTCCACCACACGAACACGGTACTCATGCGCGGCTTGAAAAGCAGACTGCCATGCACCTTGAATGCCTCGATCAGTCCGCGCGACCAGCGCTGGCGCTGACGGATGAACTGGTGGAAGGTGGTCGGTGCGTTGGTGAAGGTGATCGCGTCCTCGCAATAGCCGACGCGGTGGCCTGCCTTGAGGATCGCCCAGGTCAGCACGATGTCCTCGCCTACGCACTCGGGCCAGCCGCCGACGTCGCGCAGCACGTCGGTGCGGTAGAGCGAGAACGCGCCCTGGGCCACCAGGGTGCCCTGGAACAGGCTCTGCAGGCGCTTGATCGACGCGATGCCGTGGAAGTAATCCCACTCCTGAATCCGCGTCACCAGGTTGAGGCGCGAATTGCGCACCAGCACCGAGCCGGCCACCGCAGCGGTGTTCGGCGGGTCGCTGAGGAAGCGGCCGACCAGGTGGCGCAGTGCGTCCTTGTAGAGATAGGAGTCGCCGTCCAGGGTGATCGTGAGCGGATGGGCCGCGACCTTCAGCCCCTGGTTGAGGGCATTCGCCTTGCCGCCGTTCTTTTCCAGGTCGAGCACCGTCAGCCAGGGGTAGGCCACCGCTGCCAGCTTGACCATGGTGCTGTCGGTCGATCCGTCGTTGATCACCACCACCTGCATCGGGCCGGGATAGTTCTGGCGGGCCAGCGACTGGATGGTGGAGAGAATGGAGGCCTCCTCGTTGTACGCGGCGACCAGGACGGTGATGCCGGGAAATTCGCCCTGCCACGCGCGGGGGGGGCGGCGATCCAGCATCAGGCCGACGACCAGGAAGGCGTTCATGAAGCCCGGCAGGATCGCTACGCCCCAAATCACCAGCGTGGCGCCGACTTGTCCGATGACATGGCCGAGATCGCGGATCCAGGGCGATGCCATGTGCAGCGAAAAGATCGCCCAGGCGAACCCCGCTAGCAGGGTGAGGGCAAACTTCAGGCGTACCGGCATGTAGGGTCGGTGTCCGGGACGGCTGGCCACGGCGACCACCGGCGGAGGGTTGCTCAGCGCGAGGTGGCTCTCGCGCTGAGCGCCATCCGTGGCGATGGGGG
This sequence comes from Lysobacteraceae bacterium, assembly GCA_018970895.1. GTDB lineage: Bacteria > Pseudomonadota > Gammaproteobacteria > Xanthomonadales > Rhodanobacteraceae > Dyella_A. Next base: position 10,860 of record JAGWVM010000012.1, read on the forward strand.
CAAGGGGCGTCATGGGGGGCGTTCCGGGGATGACTTCGTCCGACACGGTCATCCGCTGGATGGCCGTGGGTCAGGGGCTTGGGTTGGGGGTGACGGTCGGGGGACCGGGGGTGTTGCGGAAGCTGAAGCAGGGAGTGTGCCAGTGGTCACACTCTGACCGTCCGGGCGCGCCGGGTCGACACGGATCGGGCTTGTCGTGCGGGCGTTCCCCCCTCCCGGGACGATTGCTGCACCGCGTCGCTGCAACCGTTTGCAGGCGGCAATCCGCCCGCTCGGTGCCACCCGTCGGGCGGCTCCCGGGCGAGTCTGGCCTGATCGCTGCACCCGGCGCCGTGGCGGTTGCCGCCGCCTGTTCGCAAGTTTGTGACGCGGATGGACCGTTGTGGCGGCGAAAAGTGACCGAGGGCGTCGTGCGGCCGGTCAGGGCATGTCGATGTTGGGGACGCCCTCGGGCGCTCCGCGCCCCAGGGCATCGGGCAGCCGGTCGCCCTGTTCGACGAAGCCCAGCGCCACCGAATTGAGGCAGTGCCGCTGGCCGGTTGGCGGCGGGCCGTCCGGGAACACGTGGCCGAGGTGGCTGCCGCAGCGGGCGCAGACCTCCTCGGTGCGCACCATGCCGTAGCTGGTGTCTCGGATGTAGCGCAGGTGGGCGTCGTCGTAGGGGGCAAAGAAGCTCGGCCAGCCGGTGCCGGAATCGAACTTGGCGCTCGAGCGGAACAGCGGCAGCCCGCAGAAGCGGCAGGTGTAGACGCCGTCTTTCTTGTTGTCCAGGAAGACGCCGCAGAACGCCGCCTCGGTGCCGTGCTGCAGCAGGACGCGGCGCTCGTCCTGGGTCAGGGCGGCGGTGATCGCCTCGCGCTGGGCGTCGGTGGGCGGGGTGAGGTCGAAGCGGGACATGGCGGCTCCTGCAGCAGGTGATCTGGACAAGGTGGGGTGTGCGGTGGGGGTGCCCAAGCGTCGAGCGGTGCGCTCGGGGCGGGGGAGTTGCCGGATTGCGGCGCCTGCCGCGGCGCCGCCCCGCTCATGCAAGCGCCTGCAGCTGCCCCTGCACCTCGTTGATCGCGTTGCGGATGCGCTCGCTGAAGACCGAGTCCTCGTGGTGGATCAGCACCAGCCGCTCGGTGGCGCGGGTCATCGCCACGTACAGCAGGCGGGCCTCCTCGGCTTCGTCCTTGCCGGGCTTGGGCAGCGAGCCGAGCCCCGGGATGATCACGAACGGGAATTCCAGCCCCTTGCTGGAGTGCATGGTCACCAGCTTCACCGCGTCCTCGACCAGGAACAGCGCGCGCTTGCCGTCGCCCTCCGCCAGCCGGCTGGCGATGCCTTCGCGCTGCAGCGCCTCGTGAAGCTTTTCACCTTCCCACTGGTTGCGGAAGATCACCGCCATGTCCGACAGCCGGCGCCCGTGCGCGGCCTCGTCGCGCAGGCACTGGATCAGCACCGCGAGCTGGGCGCCGGCGGTGTCGGTGCGGATCAGTTCGGGCACCGGGCCGCGGCGGCCGGCGCTCTCGGGCGCCACCAGCGGCACGCCGTCGTCCTCGCCCAGCCGCTCGATCAGCAGGTCGCTGGCGAAGCCGCGCGCGACCGAGAGGATCTCCAGCGTGTTGCGGTAGTTGAGCTTGAGAATGGTGGTGCGGCCCTGCGCCTGCACGCCCAGTTCCTTCCAGGTGAACTTGCGGCGGTCGTCGCGGCCGTAGATGTTCTGCGCGTCGTCGTACAGCACCAGCAGCGAGTTGGTGCTGGGGTCGACCATCTGCACGATCAGCTTGTACCAGTCCGGCTCGAAGTCGTGGCCCTCGTCCACCAGCACGGCGCCGTACTGGAAGCTGGGAATCTGCCCGCGGTCGACGCCGGCGATCACCTGCCCGACCATCTCGGCAAAGAAATCGTCGGTACGCTTGCCGTCCCTCGACGGCAGGTCCACGTGGTAGGCGGTGAGCATCTGCCGGCACCAGCGGTGGAAGTTGTACACCTGCACCTTGTCCGACAGGCCGCGCTCGCCGACCAGCTGGTCCAGCCGCCCGGCCAGGGTCTTGTTGTAGCAGAGCACCAGGATCGGCTTGGCCATGGTCCGCGCCAGTTGCAGCGCGCGGAAGCCGAGGATCATCGTCTTGCCGGAGCCGGCCACGCCGTGGATCAGGCGGTGGCCGTCGCCCAGCGAACGCGCCAGCTGCTCCTGCTGGGCGTCCATCACCCTGACCAGCTCGGGGATCTCGATCGCCTTGCCGGTTTCCCCGGCGTTGGGCGGGAACAGGCCGAACTGGCCCGAGCCTGGGTCGACCCGCAGTTCCGGAAACAGGTGCCAGCGCACGCGGTCGAGCTGGGGCAGGGTGAGCGCCACCGGGAACACCTGCGGGAACATCGCCCACAGCCGCTCCTGCAACGCCTCGGCCTCCACCGACTCGTAGATCTCGTCGCGGCAGATCACCAGGTGCGACGGCAGCACGGCGTCCAGCCCGCCCTCGTCGAACTGCTTGCGGCTGATGTTGGCCAGCACCACGCCCCAGCCCCACGGCATCACCAGCTTGCCGGCGTGGCGGTGGCCCGGCGGGAAGTGCAGCGCCGGATCCTTCTGCAGCGTCACGCCGATCTCCAGCGCATAAGCGCGCGCCTGCAGCAGCGGGTTGTTCTCCTTCACCGTGCCGCGGTCGGTGAGCAGGGTGACCTGGGTGCCGTCGACCTGCTGCAGGGTCTCGGCTTTCCAGTCCTTCACCTCCAGCACCAGCAGCCCGCGGCGCGGGTGCACGATGATGAAATCCGGATGCCGCTGCTTCGGGCCGACCGGCACGTCGTACCAGATCAGGTAGTCGTCCTCGAGCTTCTGCTCCAGGCGTTCGGAAACCCGCTTCTCGCCGCCGGTCATGCGCGGCAGGCAGCTGTTGCGGGAGGGTATGAGCGTGGCCATCCGGCATCCGGTAAGTGTCCCCGCGGCGAAAGTAGCCAATCGCAGCGGCCTGTCAAAGCCCCCCGCCGTGCCATTCACCGCCGGCCGTGGCGACAGGTACTATCCGGCGGTGGGCGCGATCGCGTCCGCGGCAGGCCGGACGGGACAGGGAGAGGGGATGCCGGTTCAAGTCGAAACGTTGTCGCTGCTCAACGCGGTGCAGGCGCTTGCGCTCGGTCTGATGCTGTGGGTCGGCACGCATAACGGCAATGACCGTGCGCTGGCGGCCATCCGGCTTCGCGCCACGGCGCTCGGCGTCGAGGCCGTTGCGTACGTGCCGCTGGCGCTGCAGGCGATGCTGCCGCCGGTCGTGCTGCTGGTCGGCAGCAATGCCCTGAACCTGCTGGCCCAGGGCATGGTGGTGGTGGCGATCCGCCGCCTGCTGGACCAGCCTCTGCGGCTGAAAACCACCACCGTGATCGGCCTGCTGGGCCTTGCGGGCGTGACCTGGTTCGGCGTGGTCCACGTCGACTACCGGCTGCGCGTGTTGTGGGGTTCATGCGCGATCGTCGGCAACCTGCTGCTCAATCTGGAAGCGCTGCGCGGGGGCTGTCGCAGCCGTGAAACCCGTGCGCGCTGCGTGCTGCTGTGGGTCTACCTGCTCGAGCTCGCGCTGCTGATGTGGCGCAACGGGGCGCTCTGGCTGTCCAGCAACCCGCCGGACCAGATGGCCACGCCCTCGCCGGTGAACATCTTCTACCTGCTGCTGCTGGGCATGCAGCCGCTGTTCGCGAGCATCGGCTTCCTGCTGCTCTACAACGAAATCCTGCGCGGCGAGCTGCACGAACTGGCGCGCATCGACCCGCTCACCGGGGTGGCCAACCGTCGGGCCATGGCCGAATCCTCGGATCGGTTGCTGGAGCAGGCGAAGAGCTGGCGCGGCTCGCTGGGCGTGCTGCTGCTGGATGCGGACCATTTCAAGCACATCAACGACCGCTTCGGCCACGAGGGCGGCGATCGGGTGCTGCAGGCGCTGGTGGGGCACATCCAGCGGATCCTGCGCAGCGGCGACGTGGTCGGACGCGTCGGTGGCGAGGAGTTCCTGGTGCTGTCGCCGGGCGTCGACGAAACCGGCCTGCTTGCACTGGCCGAACGGATCCGCGCCGAGGTCGAGCGCTCGCCGCTGGAGATCAACGGCGAGCCGGTGCACCTGACCGTGTCGATCGGCACGGCCGTGGCCGGTCCGGGCGACTGGGACATGACCGCCCTGCGCCGGCGCGCCGACGCGGCGCTTTACGCCGCCAAACGGGCCGGGCGCAATCGGGTGATGTCCGGCGACGCGCTGGCCTGAGCCCGCCGCGTTGGCCGCCTACCAGCGGTGCAGGCTGCGCGGATCGCGGCCGACCCGGCGGCACGCATGCGCCGCGATGCCGTCGTTGAGCGCCAGGCGGAATACCGGGGCCATCGACCACAGCGCGTGGGCGGCCATCCGCGCACTGGCGCGCTGCGCGGGCGTGCGGCGCAAGAGCCGTACCGCCCACTCCGGCAGCAGCGCGGCACCGGCATGCAGGAACACATCGCGGGACAGCGAGGCGACCGGCACCGGCAGGCGGACCTGGCCGAGGATCTCCAGGACGGTGCGCGTGCGCGCGGTGTAGGCGAGTGTCCGCCGCACGGTGCGGAAGTAGGCATCCACCTCGGCTTCGCTGCGCGGCACATCGCGCGCGCCGAGCGCTTCGGCAATCCGGCGCGACTCATCGAAGTACCGATCGGCCGCACCGTCCGGCAGGGTGATATGGCTGTAGCGACGGTAGCCCTGCAGGAAGCTGTAGGCCTCGGTCACGTGCACCCAGGTGAGCAGGTCCGGGTCGTTGGCGTCATACGGGCGGCCATCCTCGGCGAGGCCGTGCACGTGGGCGTGGATCCCCCGGACGCGCTCGATCAGGACATCGGCCGCCGCGCGCGGCGCATAGGTGGTGCCGCCGACGAAGGTGGTGGTGCGGCGCAACCGGCCAACCAGGTCCTCGCGGAAATTGGAGTGGTCCCACACGCCGGCCAGTGCAAGCGGATGCAGGGTCTGAAGCATCAGCGCAGCCAGCCCGCCGGCAAGCATGCCGGGAAAGTCGGCGTGGATGCGCCAGGTGGCGCCGTCCGGGTCGAACAGGCCCGGGTCGCCCGCCGGGGCGTCGTAGTCGACCGTGCCGCCGCCATCGCGCGGGAACGCGCCCGCCACCCAGCGGCGGATCGCCGCCTGGGCCGGTCGGGTGACAAGGTGCAGGGGCGAAGGCATGCGCGGATCTTAGCGGTCCGGACGGGCTCCCGCCGCCGGCTGCGACAACCGGCATCGCGTCCGCGGACGCTTATGCCATTTCCGACGTTTGCATCGGCCGGCGGATGTGTTATCCCTAACCCCATGACGCTCCGCACCGCCCGCTGGTTTACCTGGTTTTATGGCTATCCGAGGCCACAGGCGGAGCCAGGGGCGCGATCGTAAGCAAGACACCGATCCCACCGAATCCTGAAAGCCGCCAGCCCAACCCTGGCGGCTTTTTTCATGGTCGCCCGGAAACCCGACCCGAGGAACCGCACCATGAGCACTGCCACCGACGACCTGCGCATCCGCGAGCTGAAGCGCCTGTCCACTCCCGACGAAGTGATCGGCGACTGCGCCGATCCCGACGCCGCCCATCGCACCGTTGCCCGCGCGCGCGAACGGCTGCACGCGATCCTGCAGGGCCGCGACGACCGCCTCGCCGTGGTGATCGGGCCGTGCTCCATCCACGATACGCGCGCTGCCATCGAGTACGCGCAGCGCCTCGCCGCGGAGCGGGAGAAGCATGCCGACGCGCTGGAGATCGTCATGCGCGTGTACTTCGAGAAGCCGCGCACGACCGTGGGCTGGAAGGGTTTGATCAACGATCCGGACCTGGACAGCAGCTTCCGCATCGATCGCGGCCTGCGGCTGGCGCGCGGCCTGCTGATCGGCATCAACGAGCTCGGCGTGCCGGCCGGCAGCGAGTTCCTGGACATGATCACCCCGCAGTACATCGCCGACCTGGTGAGCTGGGGCGCGATCGGTGCACGCACCACCGAGAGCCAGGTGCACCGTGAGCTGGCTTCGGGCCTGTCGTGCCCGGTGGGCTTCAAGAACGGGACCGACGGCAACGTGAAGATCGCCGTGGATGCGGTGCAGGCCGCGTCCCAGCCGCATCATTTCCTGGCCGTGACCAAGGACGGGCGCACGGCCATCGCCACCACCGCGGGCAACGGCGATTGCCACGTGATCCTTCGTGGCGGCAACGCGCCGAATTATGACGCCGCCAGCGTCGAGGCCGCCTGCACCGCGATCGGCAAGGCCGGTGTCGCACCGCGGCTGATGATCGATGCCAGCCACGCCAACAGCAGCAAGAAGCCGGAAAACCAGCCAAAGGTGGTGGACGATGTCGCCGGCCAGATCGCGCAGGGCGAGACGCGCATCATCGGCGTGATGGTGGAAAGCCACCTGGTCGGCGGACGCCAGGATCTCGTCCCCGGCCAGCCGCTGGCGTACGGCCAGAGCATCACCGACGGCTGCATCGACTGGGACGCTTCGGTGGCGGTGCTTGACCGGCTAGCGGAGGCCGTGAGGGCACGTCGCCAGGCTGCGCGCCAGGTGGCGTAGCCGGAGGCGGCGCGGTGCCGCTCACCGCATCGGCGCCATGCCATCGGGCGAAATATGTTGCGGATGGCGCGCTGGCGGGCATCCGCCCCCGGCTTCGGTCGTATGCTGTGCGGCACACGACCGGGAGCCCGCATGCCGACCGATTTCGCCATCCAGCACGACGCGGATGCCCGCGTTTTCGAAATCCGCCAGGACGGCCATCGCGGCATCCTGACCTACCTGCTGCAGGCCGAAGATGGCCGGCCGGTGATGACCATCGACCACACCGGCGTACCGCTGGCGGCACGTGGCAAGGGCATGGCCGGTGCGCTGGTCGCGGCGGCGTTCGGCGAGGCGCGCCGGCGCGGCTGGCGCGTGCGGCCGAGCTGCTCCTACGCTGCTGTCTGGGCCGGGCGCCATCCCGATGCCGCAGACCTGCTTGCCTGAGTCTTCGAGGCCGAGCCTTCCTGCATGAACGAGATTCCCCATCGTCCCTTCCAGGCTGGTCGTCGACGCTGGCGACCGCTGCATTCGTTGTGGGTCCGCCCGCGGCTCAGTACGGCCTTCGTGGTGTTCTTGCTCGCCTCGGGCGTGCTGCGCGGCGCCGGCATGCTGCTGGCCCCGGCGCTGCTGCTCGGCTTCGACCTGGGGGCGCTGGTGTTCCTCGGCGGCATGCTGCTGATGTTCAACCGCGCCTCGATCAAGAGCATGCGGCACCAGGCGCGGCTGCAGGATGCCGGTCGCTGGGGCATCCTGTGGAGTGCGATCGCGGTGACTGCGGTGGTGATGGTGGCACTGGGCACCGAGCTGCATGCGGCCCGCAACGGCGGGTGGCCGGCGCTGGCGGTGGCCGGGAGCTGCATCGTGCTGGCGTGGCTGTTCATCAACGTGATGTTCGCGCTGCACTATGCGCACGGCTTCTACGGTGACTACGGCAGTCCGCATCAGGGGCTGGAGTTCCCCGGCAAGGACGAGCCGGACTACTGGGACTTCGCCTACTTCTCGATCGTGATCGGCATGACCTTCCAGGTTTCCGACGTGCAGATCACCAGCCGCGAACTGCGTCGCATGGTGTTGCTGCACAGCGTGATCGCGTTCTTCTTCAACGTGTTCATCATCGCGGTCACGGTGAACATCGTGGCCGGGCAGGCCTGAGGCAGGGCGGCATGATCGGCATCGAGGGGCGACGGGGAGAACAGGGCTACCGCTGGTGGCCGCCGAAGGCGTTCGAGGTCAGGGACGGCCAGGTACTGGTCATTCCCTATCCCGCAGCGGGGACCACGCGCGGCAGCGTCATGCTCAGCATGCTGGTGATGGTCGCGACTCTCGTCCTGCGCCACGCCGGCGCGGGTCCGCGGCTGGCCGCGGTGGGCTATCCGGTGTTGCTCGCGATGCTGATGGCAGCGATGCTCCTGCGCGGAGCCGGCTGGTTCCGGCGCCGCCGCGTCCAGGTCGGCGGAATGCTGCGTTTCGTGCCGCTTCGGCCGCAGTACTGGATCGACCTGGTGTTCTCGTTCTCGGCCATGTCCAGCGTGCTCGACGGCTGGATCCGCTGCGACCATCCCCGGCCGTCGGGACCGTGGGAAGGTCTGCTGTGGGTCGCCACCCTGGCCTGCCTGGGCTTTGCTCTCGCACCGTGGATCAGCCGGCACGTGCTGCGCCGGCGCGGCCTCGGCTGAGCGGACGGTTCAGTCGCGGAAATTGTCGAACTGCAGGGGCACGCCGACGTCGGTCTGCCGCAGCAGGGCGATGGCGGCCTGCAGGTCGTCGCGCTTCTTGCCGGTCACGCGCAGCTTCTCGCCGTTGATCTGCGCTTCCACCTTGAGCTTGGCGGCCTTGATCGCGGCGATCAGCTTCTTGGCCGCCGCCTGCTCGATGCCCTGCTTGACGGTGATCTTCTGCCGCGAGCCGGCGACGTTGGTTTCCGGATCGCCCGTCTCCAGCGCACGCAGGTCGATCTTGCGGGTGGCCAGCCGGGTGGTGAGGATGTCGCGCATCTGCTTGAGCTGGAACTCGCTGGCACCGGTGGCGGTGATCACGAAGTCCTCCAGCTCGAACTTCGCGTTCGTGCCCTTGAAGTCGAAGCGCGTGGTCAGCTCGCGGCTGGCCTGGTCCACGGCGTTGGTGAGTTCGTGCTTGTCGACTTCGGAGACCACGTCGAACGAGGGCATGGCGGCGTCCCGGCTGGCTGGAAACGAATGCCAGTGTAAGCCAGTGCGGGCATGGGATAATCACCGACCTTCATCCTTGCACGCGTCATTCCGGCGCCAGCCGGAACCCAGCGCCTTCATGCCTCTCGCCATGCCCCAGTCGTTCGCTCCGTGGTCATCGAATCCGGCTTCCCGCGCATGAAGGTCGACGTGCTGGTGATCGGCGCCGGCGCGGCCGGCCTGATGTGTGCCATCACCGCCGGGCAGCGCGGCAAGCGCGTGCGGGTGGTCGATCACGCCAACCGGGCGGGCAAGAAGATCCTGATGTCCGGCGGCGGGCGCTGCAATTTCACCAACCTCGGCGTGACGCCGGCCAATTTCCTGTCGGCCAACCCGCACTTCGCCAAGTCCGCGCTGGCGCGCTACACGCCGTGGGACTTCATCGCGCTGGTCGAGAAGCACGGCATCCGCTACCACGAGAAGGAGCTCGGCCAACTGTTCTGCGACGAGTCCTCCAAGCTGATCGTGCGCATGCTGCTGGAGGAGTGCATGGCGGCCGGGGTGGAGGTGCGCACCAGCTGCGCGGTGACGCAGGTGGCGAAGGTGGACGGGGGCTTCCTCGTGCAGACCGCCGAGGGACCGGTGCAGGCCACGTCGCTGGTGGTCGCCACCGGCGGCCTGTCGATACCCAGCCTGGGCGCTACCGGCTTCGGTTACGAGCTGGCGCGCCAGTTCGGCCACGCCGTGCTGCCCACGCGGGCGGGCCTGGTGCCGCTGACGCTCAGCGGCAAGCATCAGGAGCGATACCAGGACCTGGCCGGCGTGGCGCTGCCGGTGAGCGAGGCACGCGTGGGCCGGCAGAGCTTCCGCGCCGGCCTGCTGTTCACCCATCGCGGCGTGAGCGGTCCGGCGATCCTGCAGATATCCAGCTACTGGCAGCCGGGCGACGATCTTCGGCTCGACCTGTCGCCGGAGGCCGATGCCGGCGACTGGCTGGTGGCACAGCGCGCCGAGCGCCCGGCGGCCGAGCTGAAGAACGTGCTGGGCGACCTGCTGCCCAAGCGGCTGGCGCAACGGCTGTGCGAGCGGTGGTTTCCCAGTCGTCCGATGCGCCAGTTCCGCGAGGCGGAGCTGGTCGACATCGGCCGCCAGCTGCACGACTGGCCGCTGGTTGCCAGCGGCACCGAGGGCTACCGCACCGCCGAGGTCACGCTGGGCGGGGTGGACACGCACGAGCTGTCGTCGTCCACGATGGAGTCGAAGCGCGTGCCGGGGCTGTACTTCATCGGCGAGGTGGTCGACGTCACCGGCTGGCTGGGCGGCTACAACTTCCAGTGGGCCTGGGCCTCCGGTCATGCCGCCGGCGAAGTGGTCGGCTGAGGCACGCAGCGCTCCGTCCGCCACCGTTCGCAGCCCCCCGGATTTCGCGTCCGCTGAACGATCCGGGTGGTCTCATTCGCGTCTGCAAAACGATCGGGAGTACATCGCATGAAGGTCGGATTCATCGGGCTGGGTTCCATGGGCAGCGCCATGGCCGGCAATCTCGTGGCTGCGGGTCATGCCGTGACGGTGTGGAACCGTTCGGAGGCGGCGGCCGAGCCGCTGGTGTCTCTGGGCGCGAAGCTGGCCAAGACCCCCGACCGCGCCGTGCTCGGCGAGGCGGTGTGCTCGATGCTGGCCAACGACCAGGCGGTGCGCGATGTCTTCCTCGACGGCGGCCTGCTCGACGCGATGGACCCGGGCACGGTGCACCTCAACCACGCCACGATCTCGGTGGCACTGGCGCGGGAGCTGGCCGAGGCGCACGCGGCGCACGGCATCGACTACGTGGCGGCACCGGTGTTCGGGCGGCCGGATGCCGCGGCCGCGGCAAAGCTCAACATCGTCGCCGCCGGCCGGCCCGGCGCACTGGAAAAGGTGCGTCCGCTGCTCGAGGCGATGGGCGCGCAGACCTGGCCGATGGGCGACGACCCGGTGCGGGCCAGCGTGGTGAAGATCGCCGGCAACTTCATGCTTGCCTCGGCGATCGAGGCGATGGCCGAGGCGTCCACGTTGACCCGTGCCTACGGCGTGGAGGCGGCGGATTTTCTCCAGGTGATGACCTCGACGCTGTTCGCCGCGCCGGCCTACCAGGGCTACGGCAAGCTGATCGCCGAGCAGCGCTACAGCCCGGCCGGCTTCGCCATGCCGCTGGGCCTGAAGGACGTGGGGCTGGCGCTGGTCGCGGGCGAGGGCAGGCGGGTGCCGCTGCCGTTTGCCGGCGTGCTGCGCGAGAACTTCCTCGACGCGCTGGCCCACGGGGGCGAGTCGCTGGACTGGTCGGCGCTGGCGCTGGTCGCCGCGCGCCGCGCGGGGCTCGACGGGGGCGATGCCGCCTGATCGGCGCCGACCTGCAGGAGCCCGCTCGCGGGCGATGTCTTTCGCTTTTGGTCTGCATCAGACGCCCGAGCATCGCCCGCGAGCGGGCTCCTACCCGGACCGGGACCGCCGATTGAGCCAGATGTCGAGCTGGTTGGCGAATGCCTGGCGGTCGCGCGGATGGAACGCGGCCGGGCCGCCGGTGTCGATGCCGGCGCCGCGCAGCTCGTCCATGAAATTGCGCATGGTGAGTTGCTGGGCGATGGTGTCGGCGGTGTAGGGCACGCCGCGCGGATTCACCGCCTGCGCGCCCTTGTCGAGCACCTGCGCGGCGAGCGGGATGTCCTGGGTGACCACCAGGTCGCCGATGGCCACCCGCGCCACGATCTCGTTGTCCGCCACGTCGAAGCCGCCGGCCACCTGCAGGCTGCGCACGAAGCGCGAGGGCGGCGTGCGCAGCGCCTGGTTGGCGACCAGGGTGACCTGCACCTGCGCGCGCTCGGCGGCGCGGAACAGGATCTCCTTCACCGGCACCGGGCAGGCGTCGGCATCGACCCAGATCTGCGGCGCGCTCATGCGCCGGCCTCCCACTGCAGCGTGCCGTCGACGATGGTGTTCGTGCGGCCGCCGACCCACACCGCTCCGTCGGCATCGATGCGTACGACCAGCCGCGCATCAAAGCCGATCTCGCGACCCTGGCTCACCGCGTAGCCGCGGGCCAGCGGGCCGTGCGCCCCGGCCTGCACCAGATACGCCGCGAGCAGGCCGTTGGCGGCGCCGGAGGCGGGGTCTTCGGTGATGCCGGCGCCGGAGGCCAGCGCGCGCACCACCAGCTGGTGATCGGCGGCCGTGCCGGGCGCGAACGCGCACACGCCCATGCTGGCCGTGGCCTTGCCCAGTGCGCCGATCGCCGCGTGGTCGGGATGCCAGCCGCGCAGCGCCGCCTCGTCGGCGCATTCGACCACCCACCAGCGCCGTCCACCGTCGACCAGCGCGGGGGCGAGGGTGCCGGTGGCCACGCCGGCCAGGGCCGGACGCAGCAGAGGGTGGGCGTCGAGCCCGGTGTCCAGCACCGTCGCGGCGGGCGAGCGCAGCAGCAGCTGGCTCTCCTCGCCGTCGCCCTCGACCCGGATCGGCAGGACCCCGGCGCGGCATTCCTGCCACAGCAGGCCATCGCGGGGTTCGATCAGGCCGCAGGCCAGCGCGGCATGCGCGCTGCCCACGCTGGGGTGGCCGGCGAAGTCGATCTCGCGGGTCGGCGTGAACATCCGCACCCGGTAGCTCGCCTGCGGATCGCCCGGCGGCAGCAGGAACGTGGTCTCGACCAGGTGGGTCCAGCGGGCAAAAGCCTGCATGGCCGCGTCGGTCCAGCCGCGCGCGTCGATCACCACGCCGAGGTGGTTGCCGCCGCCGCGGCGGGCGGCGAACACGTCCAGGTGCAGGTAGCGGAATGCGGTCATCGGCGTCGGCGCAAGAAGAGGCGGTGGTCGCCGATGATAGCGGGCGGTCGACAGCCGCCGTCGCTCCGGCCAAGATGGCGAGTCGCTTCATCCGCAGACGGAACCCATGACGATCACCCTCATCATCCTCGCCGTGACCTGCGTGGTCTCGTTCATGGCGCTCAACAACGGCAAGCTGATGGACGACCTGCTGCTGTGGCCGCCGGCGATCCAGCGCAGCCGCGAGTACTACCGTCTGGTCACTTACGGCCTGGTGCACGCGGACTTCGGGCACCTGCTGTTCAACATGATGACGCTGTTCTTCTTCGGGCGGCTGATGGAGCAGTTTTTTGCGGCCCGGCTCGGCTCGCTGGGATTCCTGCTGTTCTACATGGGCGGTCTGGTGGTCTCGATCCTGCCGACCTACCTGAAGAACCGCGGCAACGCCCGCTACCGCAGCCTGGGCGCTTCGGGCGCGGTCTCGGCCGTCCTGTTCGCCTTCATCCTGCTTGCCCCCTGGGCGCGCATCTACGTGTTCGTGATCCCGATGCCGGCGATCATCTACGGCGTGCTCTACACGGCCTACTCGATCTACATGGACCGGCGCGGGCAGGACAACGTCAACCACAGCGCGCATCTGTGGGGTGCGGCGTACGGCGTGGCCTTCACGCTGATCATCGAACCGCGCGTGCTGTCGCACTTCATCGGGGCATTGCTGCGTCCCGGCGGCATGTGAGCCCTCGGCAGCGCTCCGGCGCGGGCCGGCAGGGATCAGGGCGCGTTCATCGCAGCCGGCTAGCGTGTCGCTTCCAGGCGATCGCCATGGCCGGCGCGGGAGACGAATCATGAAAAAGTTGCTGTTGGGTAGCCTGCTGCTGGCGGGTGCAACCTCGCTGCTGGGCGGCTGCTATATCGCCCCCGACTACAGCTACGTGCGCGGTCCCGATGGTGGTGGCGCCTATTACGGCCGCGCCACCACGGTGTACGACGACGGCTACTACGCACCTTACGGATACGGCTATGCCGGCTATCCCTATGACTATCCCGGCGGGGTGACGGTCGGTATCGGCACCACCTGGTACGGGGGTTCCCACTACCGCCGGTACGACCGCGACGATGACCGCCGCTGGCGCGGCGATGACCATCGGGGCCACTGGGATCGCGACGCCGACCGTCACCGTGACACGCCACGCCGGGACGACGGATCCGGCTACCGGCAGCCGCCACAGCGCGACGATTCGCGCGATCGCCACGATCCCCGGCGGAACCGGGATGAGCATCACCGCTAGGCCTGCGCCGATGCCTCGGGGCGCTACGGGGTGAGGCCGGTCGCGCGAGCGGCCGGCTTGCCTGCGCCGGGGAGGCGCTGGTCGCGGATCTGCCGCTTCGTCGCGGGCCCCGGATTCGCGTTGCTTCTGAGCGGCTGTGCCTCCGTCCGCTACTACGGGCACGTGGTGCACGGCGAGGCTTCGCTGCTGCTGGCGCGACGCCCGATCCCCGAGGTTCTGGACGATTCGCGCACACCGCCGGCGCTGGCGCGGCGGCTGGCCCTGGCCGAGCAGGCGCGCCGCTTTGCCTCGGCGCGACTCGATCTGCCGGACAACCGCAGCTACACCAGTTACGTGGCGCTGGACCGGCCTTACGTTGCCTGGAACGTTTTCGCCGCACCGCGTTTCTCGGTGGAGGCGGTGCCGCAGTGCTTCCCGATCGCCGGCTGCGTGGCGTATCGCGGCTACTTCCGCGAATCGCTGGCGAGGCAGCGCGCCGAGTCCCTGCGCAAACGGGGGCTGGACGTGTGGGTGTCGCCGGTGCCGGCCTACTCGACGCTGGGCTGGTTCGCCGACCCGATCCTCAGCTCGATGATGCGCTGGGACGATGACGAGCTGGCCGGCACGCTGTTCCACGAGCTGGCGCACCAGCAGGTGTACGTGAAGGGCGACACCGCGTTCAACGAGTCGTTCGCCAGCTTCGTCGAGCGCGAGGGACTGCGCGAGTGGCGCGCCTCGCGCGGCCTGCCTCCGCCGGATGGCCGCGACCAGGCGATCGAGCATGGCTTCACCGCCCGGGTGCTGGCCCTGCGCGAACGCCTGCGGCGGGACTACGCCCGGCCGGGCGACGCGGAGGCGATGGCGCGACGCAAGCAGGACGACATCGTGACGTTCCGGCACGACTATGCGGCGTGGCGCGACCGCGACTTCCCCGGCGACCATCGCTACGACGCCTGGGTGGCGGCCCCGATCAACAACGCCCGGCTGCTGCCGTTCGGCCTCTACGATCAGTGGACCGGTGCATTCGCGGCGCTCTTCGCGCAGGTGGACCGGCAATGGCCGGCGTTCTACCGGGCCGCGGCCGGTATCGGGCAGCTGCCGTCGGCGCAGCGTCTAGCTGCACTGCAGGCACTGGCCGGGAAGGGGGCGGATGCCGGCGAAGCGGCCACGACCGGATCATCGGGCTGACCCAAGCGGCTGATCCGGAGGGTGTTCCGTGGATCGCGCCGGCCAAGCTGAACGAATGCCTTGTTCGTGTCCGACCCGCCTTGAACTCCAGCGCAGCGATCCGCACTAAGGGTTCGTATCGCCGAGACGGCGACAAGAGGCGGGCCAGAACACCGGACCGCTGAGGGGTCGGCCCCTTCCTCCCCCGGATCGCCGACCTGACAAACCCCGGCCCGCCCCTCCCCTGGCGCCCCGGGGTTTTTTTATGCCTGTCTTCCGGGCGCGGTTCGCGGCGCGTCGCACTTCGCAACGATAATGCCCGGACCCCTCCCACGGATCTGGCGATGATCATCCGCTCGCTGCTCGACACCGACCTGTACAAGTTCTCGATGATGCAGGTGGTGCTGCACCAGTACCCGGGCGCGCACGTCGAGTACCGCTTCAAGTGCCGCACGCCGGGCGTGGATCTGGTGCCGTACCTGGACGAGATCCGCAGCGAGCTGGAGTCGCTGTGCCGGCTGCGCTTCACCGAGGACGAGCTCGCCTACCTGGGTGACCAGCGCTACATCAAGAGCGATTTCGTGGACTTCCTCGGGTTGTTCCAGCTCAACACCAAGTACGTGGATATCGGGCCGTCGCCGACCGCGCCGGGCGAGATCGAGATCCACATCCGCGGACCGTGGCTGCACACCATCCTGTTCGAGGTGCCGCTGCTGGCGATCGTCAACGAGGTGTACTTCCGCAACACCCGGCCGGGCATCGACCTGTCGACCGGCCGCCAGCGACTGGCGGCCAAGATCGAACGGTTGCGCGACACCCCCGGCTATGCCGACTGCCGGATCGCCGACTACGGCACGCGCCGGCGCTTCTCGCGCGAGTGGCACCGCGAGGTGGTGACCACGCTGCGCGACCGGCTGGGACCGCAGCTGGCCGGCACCAGCAACGTGGCGCTGGCGCGCGAACTGGGGCTGGTCCCGCTGGGCACGCTGGCGCACGAATACCTGCAGGCACACCAGGCACTGGGGCCGCGCCTTCGCGATTCCCAGGTGGCCGCGCTGGAGGCCTGGGCGCGCGAGTACCGCGGCGATCTGGGTATCGCGCTGTCGGACGTGTACGGACTCAGCGCCTTCCTGCGCGACTTCGACATGTACTTCTGCAAGCTGTTCGACGGCACCCGCCACGACTCGGGCGATCCGTTCGCCTGGGGCGAGCGGGTGCTGGCGCATTACCGCGCGAACCGGGTGGATCCGCGCAGCAAGGTGCTGGTGTTCAGTGACGGCCTGGACATCCCCCGCGTGATGAAGCTCTATGCACACTTCCAGGGGCGCTGCCAGCTCGCCTTCGGTGTCGGTACCAACCTCACCAACGACGTCGGACCCGTGCCGCTGCAGATCGTGATCAAGATGGTCCGCTGCAACGGCCAGCCGGTGGCCAAGCTCAGCGACACGCCCGGCAAGAACATGTGCGACGACCCGGCCTATGTGGCCTATCTGCGGCAGGTGTTCGAGATCCCCGCCGAGTCGGCCGCTTGAGCGTCGTCGTTCTCTTCGCCACCGGGCACCGGCGTGCGTCGTAGACCGGGCCAGGCCAG
Organism: Lysobacteraceae bacterium; assembly: GCA_018970895.1. Classification (GTDB taxonomy): domain Bacteria; phylum Pseudomonadota; class Gammaproteobacteria; order Xanthomonadales; family Rhodanobacteraceae; genus Dyella_A. The sequence continues at coordinate 27,357 of JAGWVM010000012.1, forward strand.
CAGCAGCAGCGTCGCCAGGGCCAGCAGGCCGGAGAGCAGCAGGGACATCGGTAGCGATCTCGACAAAGGAAGCCCCACGATAGCCCGCGCGCGGCGCTCATCCCTCTGGCGATTGCTCATATCCATATGCCGCCGCTTGCGTGTCACCGGCACGCGGCGCACGCTTGCCGTCCCACTTTCCGGCCGGATCCGCCCATGACCACGATCTACGACTTCGCCGCACGCGATATCGACGGCAACGAGCGCTCGCTCGACGAGTTTCGCGGCAAGACGCTGCTGGTGGTGAACGTCGCCTCGCGCTGCGGATTCACCCCGCAGTACCAGGGGCTGGAGGCGGTGTGGCGGCGGCTGCGCGACCGTGGCCTGGTGGTGCTCGGCTTCCCCTGCGACCAGTTCGGCCACCAGGAGCCGGGCGACGAGGCGGAGATCCGCCGGTTCTGCAGCACCCGCTACGAGGTCAGCTTCCCGATGTTCGCCAAGATCGAGGTGAACGGCGACGGCGCCCATCCGCTTTACCAGTGGCTGAAGCAGGAGGGCAAGGGCATCCTGGGCAGCGAGGCGATCAAATGGAACTTCACCAAGTTCCTGGTCGACGCCGAAGGGCAGGTGGTCCGACGCTACGCGCCGACCGACACGCCGGAGAAGATCGCGAAGGACATCGAGCCGCGACTGCCGTGAGCGATCAGGGCCGCCCGCGGTAGGTCGCCAGCAGTTCGGCAATGGCGTCGAGCGTGCGGCTCGGTGGCGGCGCGCCCTCGGGCGGCACGTCGTGGTTGAGGAGGACGGCGAACGCCAGGTGCTCGCCCCCCGCGCTGGTGACGTAGCCGGCCAGCGCGCTCACGCCGGTCATCGAACCGGTCTTGGCGTGCACGTCGCCCTCGGCCGGCGTGCCGCGCATCCGCGCGATCAGCGAGCCGTCCACGCCGGCCACCGGCAGGTCGTCGCGCAGCGCGGCGGCGTAGGGGCGCGCGGCCATGTACTGCAGCAGGCGGACCATCGCCGAGGCGGTCACCAGGTTCTGCCGCGACAGGCCGCTGCCCTCGGTCAGGCGTGCCTGCGTCGGGGCGATGCCGATCTGCGCCATCAGCGCGTCGAGCGCGCGCAGTCCCCATGCGCCGGTGCCGATGAAGCCCGCCGGCGCGGTGCCGTCGGCTTCAGCCCGGGTTCGCGCCTGCACGCCGGCCAGTTGCAGCAGGTTCTGCAGGTAGAGGTTCTGCGAGCGCTTGAGTCCGCGTTCGAGGATCGTGCCGAATGCCGGTGACGCCACCGCGCCAAGTTCCACGGCCTGGGCGAGGTAGCCGCCGTCTTCCTGCGGCCAGTGCAGCACCCGCACATGACCGTGCAGGGCGATACCCTGGCGCTCCAGCGCTTCGTGCAGCAGTTCGCCGGCTACCCGTGCCGGGTCGGTCATGGCCAGGTGGTAGCGGGTCGGTGCACCGCCGGCCGGTACGGTGCCGAAGGCGTACAAGGTGTCGCCGCCTGGTGCGCGGTACAGGTTGATGTCGGGCGCGCTGCCGGCGGCGGCCGTGAGCAGGCGGCTGCTCAGGTCCGGAATCGCGATCGGCGGATCGAGCAGCACGTCGGCGGCATCGCCGGCAGCCTGGCCGGGCGTGATGGTCAGCCACGCCGCATTCTCCTGCACCACGAGCGCCGTGGCAGGCACCGCGAAGGCCCCGAGCAGGTCGCCGACCTCCCAGCCGGCGCCGATCGGCGGACCTTCGAAGTAGGTGTCGTCGGCGACGAGGTCGCCATCGATGCGGCGGATGCCCCGGTCAGCCAGTTGCTTCGCCAGCCGGTCGGCCCAGTCGGCGCTGTCGCCCGTGCCGAGCGTCGGATCGCCCATGCCGTAAAGCACCAGCGAGCCGCGCAGGCGCCCGTGGATGATCGGTCCGCGGCCGAGCAGTCGGGTGCTCGTGTGCCCGCTGGCGCCGAGCGTCTCCAGCACCAGTGCCGCAGTGAACAGCTTGGCGGTGGACGCCGGTTCCAGCAGGCGTTCGGTCCGGCGTGCATAGAGCGTCCGGCCAGTGTCCAGCGAGACGACTTCGATGCCCCAGTCGGCCCCGGTGAAGCGGGGAGCGTCGATCAGTGCGTCGATGCGGCGCGCCAGCGCCGCGGGCGTGGTGGCCCCGGACGTCGGCGGAACATCCGCGGCGAGCGCAGAGAGCGGGCCGAGGGCGAGGCAGAGCAGGGCGGCAAGCCGGCACAGGGAGGAATGCATGCCTGCCAGTATGGGCATCGCGCCCGCGCTGTACAGGGCAGATCGGGCCGATCTGTTAGGCTTGAGCCCTCTTGCCACCGTCCAGGCGGCGTTTTTCCCTTTCATCGCGAGAGCCTCATGCAGATTGCCGACCAATCCGTCGTTTCCTTCCATTACACGTTGACCGATGACCAGGGGACGGTGATCGACAGCTCCGCAGGCCGCGAGCCGCTGACCTACCTGCATGGCGTCGGCCAGATCGTGCCGGGACTGGAGAAGGAGATGGCCGGGCGCGCTGCCGGTGACCAGTTCAAGGTCGACGTGGCGCCGGAAGAAGGCTACGGGGTTCGCCATGCCGAGCTCGAGCAGCAGGTCCCGCGCGATGCGTTCCAGGGCGTGGAGGACATCCAGCCGGGCATGCAGTTCCAGGGCCGTGGCCCGCAGGGCGTGATCAACGTCACCGTGACCAAGGTCGAGGACGGCGTGGTGCACATCGACGGCAACCATCCGCTGGCCGGCCAGACGCTGCATTTCGACGTGCAGGTGACCGAGGTGCGCGAGGCGACCGACGAGGAGCGCCAGCACGGTCACGTGCACGGTCCGGGTGGCCATCACCACTGAGGCCTGCGACCGCCTGGAGCAGAAAACGCGCCGCCCCACCGGGCGGCGTTTTCCTTGGCGGCGGGCGACCGCGATCAGTACCAGTCGAGCAGCGACAGACCCAGGCCCAGGTAGGTGGCGTTGTGGTTGTAGTCGATCATGCTCTCGCCGTAACCCTTGAACAGCTCCATGTAGCCGCGCAGGTTGCCGGCGACCGGGAAGCTCCAGGTGAACTGGCCGGCGCCGTGGCTCTGGCTTCCGCCGCGCAGTGAATGGCGCAGGAGCAGGCCGAATTCCTGGCCGTGCCACTCGTGCACGATCTGCGCTTCGGCGCGGCCCATGTAGTTGCTGATGTCCGGATTGTTGTCGTCCGGTGCGTTCTCCGGGATGCGCCACCAAGGCCGGATCATCACCGTCCAGCCGGGGCGCTCGAAACCGAAGTCGGCGATCACCCGGTTCCAGCTGCGTGACAGCGGATTGGAGCGGCCGTTGGACTGGTGGTCGACGCCGATGCCGAGCAGCCGTCCTTCCCAGCCGAGCACGCGGTAGTGCGTGTCGAACACGAGCATCGCCTCCGGCTCGTAATTGGTTTCCCGGAACGGCCGCGACAGCTGCTTGTTGTAGACCTGCCAGCGCGAGGACTGGGTGTAGCCCACCCAGATGTCGCCGCCCGCGTCGCCGAACACGTCCTGCGCGACTTTGGTCTTCAGGCTGAGCTGGAACTTGCTTTCGGCGTTCTGCAGTTCCTGCCGCGTGGCCACCGTATTGACCGGATTCGGGCTGGTGGGGCGTTCGTTCTGGTTGCTCGTGACGAACAGCGGCAGCACGTATACCGGCTTGTAGCCGCGGATGTTGAAGGTGCCGAGCTTGGCCTCCGGCGACAGCTCCCAGCGCGAATCCAGGAGCGACAGCGGCGTCGGCGTCGGCGCCGGCGAGTCGGCACCGGCGTGCCTGGCCGTATCGCGCGCGAACAGGGTGATGTCGTCGGGGTTGGTGCGCTTTCTGGCGACCGGCAACTGGTCGCGTCCGGTGGCCTTGTCGTAGCAGGCCAGCCGCTGCGAGTCGCTCTCGATCGCCGTGCATGCACGGATGTCCATCGGATCCGGATTCTGCGCGCGGGCCGTCGGCGCGACCGCGGCGATTACACCGGCAAGGGGCAGGGCAAGGCCGCGGCGCAGGGGTGTCTTCATGACGCGGGTTGTCTCCGGAGTGCGTAGGCGGGCAAAACAAAGGCCGGCCGCAGGGTACTGCGGCCGGCCGATCGGGGCGACAGCGACTTACTTGCCCTTGACCCAGCGCGCGTATTCGGCCTCGCTGATCCGCCCGTCGCGGTTGCTGTCGGCGTAGTCGAAATCATTGGCCAGCAGCGGGTAGGCGGCAGCCTGCGCGGGCGTGATCGACTTGCCCTTGCCGGCCAGCTGCGCGAACGACGGCGGCGTGGCATGGGTCGGTGCGGGCGGCAGGGTGCTGCGGATGGTCACCTCGCCCTGCGGCGTCTGGAACACCGCGCTGGCGGGCGCGCTGCCGGCGGATGCCGGGTTGGCCATGGGCTCGGCCTGGGCGGCGAAGGCCTGGCCGCCGGCCAGCAGCGCGGCGGCACCGAGGAGGGAAATCCAGGATGTGCGGAATGTCATGTTCGGTACTCCATGCCAGAATCGATGGGGAAGGCGCATCGGCGGCTGGACCACGTCGGTTCGGTCGCTGGGGAGCGCCCACTCACGCTAGCAACGGATGTGTCAATGCCATCTCAAAGCGTTGCCGCCGGATGGCCGCAAGATTCCGCGCCAGCGCTCAGCTTGGACCAGGCACGACGGCTCCAGTTGCATGCCCAGGGGCTGCTGTCCCGGCCCCGCCGCCGGGCGCGGCCGGCGGACCTCGTGGGCGCCGTCGAGCGCATGCGGCTGCTGCAGATCGACACCATCCAGGTCGTCGCGCGCAGTCCTTACCTGGTGCTGTTTTCCAGGCTGGGTGACTTTCCGTTGCAGTGGCTGGACCACGCGCTGGCCGATGGGCACCTCGCCGAGGCCTGGGCCCACGAGGCGTGTTTCGTTCCGGCGGCCGACTTCCCGTGGCATGAGGCCTGGCGACCGTGTCGGGAGCATCACTGGGCACATCGTCATGCCCGGCGCATGCTGCACGAGCATCCGGCGGAGATGCACGCCCTGCTGGAGCAGGTCGCCCGCGAGGGACCGGTGCGTTCGTCCGACTTCGCGCGCCAGGATCGCGGCGCCGGCGGATGGTGGGCCTGGAAGCCGGAAAAGCGCTGGCTCGAGGCATGGTTCGCGCTCGGCGAGCTGATGGTGCTGCGCCGGGAGAACTTCGCCCGCGTCTACGACCTCGCCGCGAACGTGCGCACTCGCCTGGATCCGCCTCCTGCCGTTGCGCCGGCCGGGATCGATCGAGCGGCGGCGCGCCGGCGCTTCATCGTCGACACGGTGCGTGCGCTGGGCGTCGTGCCGGCACGCTGGATCGCTGACTACTACCGGTTGCGTCCGCAGGTCACGGACCGCGAGATGCAGCCGTTGCTTGCCGATGACGGGATCTTCGCGGTGCAGGTCGCCGGCTGGAGCGAGCCAGGCTACGTGCACGCCGAGCATGCCGGTGCCCTGCAGCGGGTCCGCGCCGGTCGATTGCGCGCCACCCACACCGCCGTGCTGTCGCCGTTCGATCCGCTGGTATGGGATCGGCAGCGGCTGCGTGGGATGTTCGGCTTCGACTATGCGCTGGAGTGCTACCTCCCGGCATCGAAGCGCCAGCATGGGTATTTCGTCCTGCCGATCCTGCACCGCGGCGCCCTGGTCGGCAGGCTCGACGCCAAGGCACATCGGGCACACGGCGAGTTCGAGATCCGTGCGCTGTTCCTGGAACCCGGTGTTCGACGCGACGCCGCACTGGCCGACGCACTCGCCGTGGCGCTGCTCCATCTCGCCGACTGGCACGGTACTGCGGCCGTCAGGCTGGGCCGGACGGTGCGGCCGGCCGACTTTGCGGCGCTGCTGCGTGCCTCGCTTGTCGCCTGCCGGGTGACCCGGTCAGGTGCCGCTCCCCAGCGTCGGCGCCGCAACGGCGCCGCATGACTTCCCGTGCAGGGCCTCGCGCAGGCTGCGCGCCAGGGCGTTGCAGCGGGCGGCCAGTTGCGGGCGAACGCGAGGATCCGCCGCGTCGCGCAGCAGGCTCTGGCGCATCTCCCGATAGCGCGTCTCGATCTGGTCCGGGGGAAAGATCGCGGCCGCGCGGTGGCAGGCGCGGTAGCTGGCCAGGTACTCGTCACAGGCCACGATGCCCGTGCGGGAAGGCGGCGGCTGCGGGCGATGCGATCGGGCCGCATGCGCGGCTGTCGCCGCGGCGGGCCGCGCATCGGGCGCCCGCCCCGGCTGGCTGGCGCATCCGCCGAGCAGGGCGGCAACGGCGAGCAGCAGGGTGGATGGACGGAGGAAATGCATGCGGTGATTCGTCATCGTGCCATTGCGCACCAGACGGCACCGGCGGTCAAGCCAAGCTGAATGCGAGATACCTGTCCATCTGGCGGTGACGATTCCGGTCCGGTGGAGACCGTCGCGGAGGCCGAAAAGCTGTGGTTATAATCGCCACGCTGTGTTTGCCGGGGTCACCTGAGTCTCGTGACCCGATGCCGCTGATCCCTATCCGCTTCATCGCTTCACCCCTAGGATTTCCGCGCAATCCAGTGCTCCCGCCGGCCATCGTGCCGGAGGGATACCGATTCCAGAAACCTACGGAGTGAAAACCCATGTCCGATCGTCAGACCGGTACCGTCAAGTGGTTCAACGATGCCAAGGGCTTCGGCTTCATCAGCCGCGACAATGGCCCGGACGTGTTCGTGCATTTCCGCGCGATCACCGGCAACGGCTTCAAGAGCCTGCAGGAAGGCCAGCAGGTGACCTTCAAGGTCGTACAGGGCCAGAAGGGCCTGCAGGCCGAGGAAGTGTCCCCGGCCTGAGCGGGCGGACTGCTTCCCGCAATCCGGAAAGCCGGGCAGCGATGCCCGGCTTTTTCCGTTCCAGGGGGAATCCCGGGGGGCTTGCGCCACGCGAAAATCCGCTATGCTTTTTTCACTGCGTCAGCCCAGGCCCGGTGTGGGCCCGCGTCGCCACCCGGCCCACGCGTGCCACCCGCGTTGCGCATGACCCAGTCGACTGCCGCCCGGGCGGGCGGACAGCCGGTCACATGGGGCGTAATCGGAGCGAGTCATGTCGGATCGAGAGAGTGGCACTGTCAAGTGGTTCAACGACGCCAAGGGTTTCGGCTTCATCAGCCGCGAGAGCGGCCCGGACGTGTTCGTGCATTTCCGTGCGATCACCGGTACCGGCTTCAAGAGCCTGAAGGAAGGCCAGAAGGTGACGTTCAAGGTGGTGCAGGGGCAGAAGGGCCTGCAGGCCGAGGAAGTGGCCCCCGCCTGATCGACCGCCGGACGGTCCGCCATCCCGAGCCGGGGACCGGCCTGCGCCGGCTCCCGCCCAACCCGTCGAGCACACCGCCCGCCCGTCGCCGTCCGGCTGGCGCGGTGTGGCGTGCGCGTCTCCGGACCTTGGCGTGAGCGCGGCATCGCCGGATTCGCCGAACGTCGCGCTGCGCGTGCTGCCGGTTGTTTCCGGCGACGGTGCGCATGCCGAGCTGATGGTGACTGCTCCGGCGTCCGGCGGCGAACCGGCCGCCGTGCTGCTCTGGCTTCCTGCCATGGGCGTGCCTGCGCGGCATTATCTTCCCCTCGCCGAGGCGCTGGCGCGTCTCGGTATGGCCACCGCGATCCACGAATGGCGGGGCATCGGATCGAGCGACCGGCGTGCCGGCCGGCAATGCAACTGGGGCTATCGGGAACTGCTCGAGGGTGATCTGGGCGCAAGCTTCGCCCTGGCCCGCGGCCAGTGGCCGGGCGTGCCGATACGGGTCGGCGGCCACAGCCTCGGCGGACAACTTGCGGCGCTGCTCGCGGCCATCCATCCGGAAGCCTTCACCGGATTGGTGCTGGTGGCCAGCGGCGCGCCGTTCTGGCGCACCTTTCCGCGTGGCCGGCTGATCCGTGCCGCGTACGCGTTGGCGCCGATGCTGGCGACGCTGCGCGGTCATCTCCCCGGCCGGCGGCTCGGATTCGCGGGCAACGAAGCGCGCGGCGTGATCGCCGACTGGGCGCGCACCGGGCGGACCGGCCGCTATGCCGCCTCCGGCATGCCCGTCGACCTGGAGCAGGCGCTGGCTCGATTGGCGATGCCGGTGCTGGGCATCCGTTTCGTCGACGACTGGCTGGTGCCCGCGGCCTCGCTGGACTGGCTGCTCGGCAAGTTTCCGTGTGCGCCGGTGACCCGGCTGGTGCTCGGGTCCGCGGACCTGGCCGGCCAGCCGCCGGATCACTTTGCCTGGATGAGGGCACCGGGGGCGGTCGCGCAATCGATCACTGGCTGGTCGCGTGCGGGAAACGGCGCGTTCGCCAGAGCGCCCCAACCCGATGCTTGAAGCGCCGTCGATGCGCCTGCAACTGATCTGATCGAACTTATCCGGAGCTGCCCGATGTCCCTGTTCACGCCGCTGTCGCAGCGTTCGCTGACCCTGCGCAATCGCCTGGCCATCGCGCCCATGTGCCAGTACAGCGCCACCGACGGGCTTCCCGACAGCTGGCATCTGGTGCACCTGGGCAGCCGTGCGGTCGGCGGCGCCGGGCTGGTGATCAGCGAGGCCACCGCCGTCTCGGCCGATGGGCGGATCTCGCCCGGTGACGTGGGGCTTTGGAACGAGGTCCAGCAGCAGGCGTGGGCGCCGATCACCGAATTCATCCGCTCGCAGGGCGCCATTGCCGGGGTGCAGCTGGCCCACGCCGGGCGCAAGGCCAGCGCGCAGCGGCCCTGGGAAGGGGGTGGCCCGCTCGCTGCCGAGGAAGGTGCCTGGCCGACCTTCGCACCGTCCGCGCTGCCGTTCGACGCGGGTTGGCATGTGCCTGCGGCGCTCGATGAGGCGGGCATCGCGGGGGTGGTCGACGATTTCCGGTCCGCCGCCAGACGGGCCCTGCAGGCCGGATTCCAGCTTGTCGAACTGCATGCGGCCCACGGTTACCTGCTGCACCAGTTCCTGTCGCCTTTGAGCAACCGGCGCACCGACGCCTACGGCGGCAGCTTCGTCAACCGCACGCGCCTGTTGCGGGAGGTGCTCGCGGCGGTCCGCGAGGTGTGGCCGGAAAACCTGCCGGTATGGCTGCGGATTTCCGCCACCGACTGGGTCGAGGGTGGCTGGGACATCGAGCAGAGCATCGAGCTGGCCCGCCAGGTCGGACCGCTCGGCGTGGACCTGGTCGATGTGTCCAGTGGCGGTCTGGTGCCACGCGTACGCATTCCGGTGGAACCGGGATACCAGGTTCCGTTCGCCCGCCGCATCCGTGCCGAAGCCGGCATTGCCACCGGAGCAGTGGGTCTGATCGATACGCCCGAACTGGCGGCCGCGGTCATCGATCGCGGCGACGCGGACGTGGTGCTGCAGGCGCGCGAGAGTCTGCGCGATCCCTACTTTCCGCGTCGGGCGGCCAAGGCGCTGGGCGCCTCGATCGATGCACCGTTGCAGTACCAGCGTGCCTGGTGATGTAGTCGACGGCCCGAGCCGAGGAGTGCGAGCGATGGATGCCACCCCCTTGCTGATCGATGGCCGCGTGCACGACCTGGGCAGCGGATTCCGGGTGCGCCGCCTGTTGCCGGACCTGCATGCGCGCCACGTCGGGCCGTTCGTGTTCTTCGACCACATGGGGCCGGCGACACTGCCGGCCGGTCACGGCATCGACGTGCGCCCGCACCCGCACATCGGCCTGGCGACGGTGACGTGGCTCTTCGACGGAGCCATCCGCCATCGCGACAGCCTCGGCAGCCTCGCCGACATCCGTCCCGGCGCGGTGAACTGGATGACCGCCGGTCGCGGCATCGTGCACTCCGAGCGCACGCCGCCGGCCGAGCGCGAGGCCGGCCACGCCCTGCACGGCGTGCAGGTATGGGTGGCGCTGCCAGCCGCCGACGAAGAGGTCGCGCCTGAGTTCCACCACCACGAGGCGGACGCGCTGCCGCGGATCGAGCGCGAGGGCGCCTCGCTGACCCTCATCGCCGGCACCGCGTGGGGCGAGCGCTCGCCGGTGAAGGTGTTCGCGCCGATGTTCTTCGTCGAGGCACGGCTGGCGGCCGGCGCGACGCTGGACTGGCCGCCCGAGCACACCGAGCGCGGCGTGCACGTGATCGAGGGCGAGGTCCGCTGGAACGAACTGGAGGTGCCGCCCGGGTTGATGGCGGTGCAGGCGGGAGAGACGGCACCGCCGCTCACCGCGGGCCGCGCCAGCCGCGTCATGCTGTTCGGCGGCGCGCCGCTGGATGGCGAACGCCACCTGTGGTGGAACTTCGTCTCCACCCGCCGCGAGCGGATCGAGCAGGCGAAGACGGACTGGCGCGACGGTCGTTTCGACACCGTGCCCGGCGACGAGCTCGAGCGCATCCCGTTGCCGGAACACTGACTCGCCGATCGCGGCTGCGTCGTGCATTCGCCGCGGCGCGCGCGTAGGCTGCGTCGGTCACCCGGGAGGGCACATGGCCGGTTTCTCCAGTTTCCGCGAGTTCTATCCGTTCTATCTGGGCGAGCACCGCCACCCGGTGTGCCGGCGCCTGCACTTCGCGGGCAGCCTCTGCGTGCTGGCGATCATCGCGATGGCCATCGCCAGCGGCCGGCTCGCCTGGCTGTGGCTGGCGCCGGTGGCCGGCTACGGCTTCGCCTGGGTCGGTCACTTCGTGTTCGAGAAGAATCGTCCGGCCACGTTCAAGCATCCCCTCTACAGCCTGGCTGGCGACTGGGTCATGTTCTTCGACGTGTTGCGCGGCAAGGTCCGTCTGTAGGGAACGAGCCATCCCGCGAAAACAGGGAGGGCGGCCAGCTGGCCGCCCTCTGCGTTTGCGGTACCGCCCAGCGCCTACTTGCGCTGGTTGTCCGTGGCGTCGCGCGCGGCGCGGAACTCGGAGTCCTTGCTCCAGTCCGGCCACTGGCGGGAGTCCGCCAGGTCGCGGCCCAGCGTGTAGAGCATGCCCATGTCGTGCGCCATGCCGGTGAACGACCAGTCGGCCTGCCACTCGTCCGAGGGCTGGTGGTAGTGGTCGCGGGTATAGGCCTTCTCCGCCGCCTCGCCGGCCGCGATGCCGCCGTCCACCCAGTCGTCGCCGGAACCGAACGAGATCGCCGGCACGCCGCGCTTGGCGAACGAGAAGTGGTCGGAGCGGAAGAAATAACCCGCCTCCGGGTGCGGGTCAGGCGAGTAGGTCTCGCCGAACTGCCTGGCCACCTTGATCAGGTCGTCGAGCAGGCCGAGCTTGGCGGTGCCGGAGATCGTGAAGTTGCGGGTCAGCCCGTGCGGATCGAGCGCGTCCATGTTGATCACGCCTACCGTCCTGGCCAGCGGGAACACCGGGTGGCTGGCGTAGTACTCGGAGCCGAGCAGGCCCTTTTCCTCGGCGGTGACGTTGAGGAACACCACCGAGCGCTCCGGTTTCGGCGCGTGTGCGAAAGCGCGGCCGAGGGCGAGCAGGGCGGCGGTGCCGGTGGCGTTGTCCACCGCGCCGTTGTAGATGCGGTCACCCTTGGCATCGGGCGCGCCGACGCCGAGGTGGTCCCAGTGGGCGCTGTAGATCACCGTCTCGTCGGGATACTTGCTGCCCTTGACCATGCCCAGGATGTTCTGCGAGGTGATCACCTTGGCGTCGACGTCGAACTTCGCCGAAAAGGATTCACCCTTGAGCGTGACCGGTTTGAAGTCGCGGGTCTGCGCCAGCTTCTTCAACGCGTCGAAGTCGAGTCCGGCATCCTTGAACATCGTCACCGCGAGGTCGCGCTGGATCCAGCCCTCGACCTTGGAGTGCACCTCGGCCGGGTGCTCGCGCACGATGTCGAACTGGGCGTTGATGTTGGAATTCTTCACGGTCGGCCAGCCGTAGGAGGCCGGTGCGGTCTCGTGGATGATCAGCAGGCCCAGCGCGCCCTGGCGGGCGATTTCCTCGTACTTGTAGGTCCAGCGGCCGTAGTAGGTCATCGCCTTGCCGCCGAAGTCGCCGTGGCCGGTCTCGAAATCCGGGTCGTTGATCAGCGCCACGGCGATCTTGCCGTGCAGGTCCACCCCCTTGAAGTCGTCCCAGTTCCGCTCCGGTGCCTTCACGCCGTAGCCGACGAACACCAGCGGCGCGTTGCGGATGTCCACGTGGGTGGAGCCGTCCTGCGCGGCGCGCACCGCGATCTGGTCGCCCTGCGTCAGCGGCATATCCTTGCCGTCGAGCATGAGGTTGAACGCCGGCGTGCCGGTGATCTCGAAGCGGCCGAGCGGCACCGGCTGGGTCCACGTGCGCTTGCCGTCCTTGACCACGCCGGCGGGTTGCAGGCCGGCGGCCTTCATCTGGCTGATCACGTAGGCGACGGTGCGCTTCTCGCCCTCGGTCGCCGGACCGCGGCCCTCGAAGGCATCCGAGGACAGCGTCTTGACCTGTGCGGACAGGAAGTGCGGATCGAAATGGGGGGTCTTCGGCGCATGGGCGGCCGACGCTGCGCAGGCGAACGCGGCGGCGATGGAACAGGCAAGCAGTCGTTTCACTATCGGAGCCCCTGGAGTGTGGAAAGCCGCTCCATCCTAGCGGCAAGTCCTCGCTGCTGGCACTGCGCCGATAGTCTCAGCCGCGGCGCTCGTCGTCCTGGGTCCGCAGCCAGCGGCGATAGCTGACGATCCGGTCCAGCTCGAAGCGTTCGGCGACATCCTCGACCAGCGCGAAGTGGTACCAGTGCTCGCCGCGGACGGTGGTGGCCGGAAGCATCTGCACCGGCGCCACCGCCGGATCGTCGCTGTAGTAGCCGTCACGACTGGCGAACCACGGCAGCGCGGTGGCATCGCGCAGGGCGGCCAGCACCTCGATCGGCGCACCGAGGTCGCTGGCGATCTCGTAGTGGGTGCGCAGGTCATCGTCTGTCTGCACCAGCAGGAACCGTCCGTTGCCGTCGGCATCGATCAGCAGCAGGCCGGTCGGATTGACGTGCAGGTAGCATTCGACCGCCGGGAACCGACGCAGCACGTCGCGCACGACCGGCAGGAACACCGGATCGCGCAGGAAATGCACGTCGCCCAATGCCATCGCTTCGGCGACGACGCGGCTGGCGCGATCGAAGTAGCGCTCCTGCAGGGCCGCGATCGCCTGCTGCAGCTTTTCCATCGCCCGCGGGTCGTTCTTGCGGATGAAGCGGTCGATCAGGCCGGAGTTGAACGCCTCGATCGCCGTCGCATCGTCGGCGCGTCCGGTCAGCAGCACCTTGCCGATGTACGGGTTGTCGATCCGGCTGCAGAATTCCAGGCCGTCCATTTCCGGCATCGCCTGGTCGACCACCACCACCGAGACCTCGGCGAATCGCGTCGGGTCGAACATGGTGCGGACGATCGCATCCACGTCCAGTGCCATCAGCTCGCGGCTGGGCGAGGGATGCTCGTGCCAGCGGTAGAGCCAGCCGCCACCGGGCACGGCGCGGGTATCGGCGCGCTGCAGGTCCGCCAGGGCCTGGCGCGGCGAGCTGTAGCTGCGGATCCGTTGCAGCGGGTCGAGCATGAGCGGGACGACGCCCAGATAGGTCTCGTGGTCGTCCACCATCACCGTGGTGGTGGGGAAGCGGAAGGGCGTCAGGCCGTGGTCGAAGGTCAGGGTCATGCGCGGGCGCCGGCGTCGCGGGCGGGAAACGAGATCAGGAATTCGGTGTACTCGCCCCAGCGGGAGCGGCAGCCGATCGTGCCATCCATGCGTTCGACCGCCTCCCTGCAGAACGCCAGACCGATGCCGAGGCCGGCCACGCCGCCGCGGTCTTCGCTGTAGGTGTAGAAGCGGTTGAAGATCCGCGGCAGCACGTCCGGCGGTATGCCGGGGCCAGTATCGCGCACGCGGATGCGTCCCCACGGCCCCTCGCGCTCGACGCTCAGCACGATGTCGCCCTTGCCCGCACGGCCAGTGTGATGAAGTGCATTGCGCAGCAGGTTGAACACCACGTGGGTGAGCAGCGGCTCGCTGCCCAGCATGGCGAAATCCTCTCCCGCAAGCAGGTGGACACGTTCCTGTTCGATGCGGGCGGCGTAGGGAAAGCGGGTGATCGCCTCCTGCAGCAGCGCGCGCACGCGCAGCGGTCCGAGCTGCTGGCGATCAAGCGGGCGGGCCGCCATGAGCAGCATGTCGATGACCGTATGGGCGTGGGCCACCTCGTGCTCGATGGTGTCCATGCCCCGTTCGAGTGCTTCCAGGTGCGCGTCGCGCAGTTCGGCGACCGGAAGGCCGGCGTCCTTGGCCAGGCGGTGGCTGACCAGCAGGTCCGGCAGGTAGCGCCGGAAGGCCTGACCCGCGATGTGCAGCGCGCCCAGCGGCGTGCGCAGTTCGTGGGCGATGTTGTTGGACGCGCGTGTCAGCGCCTGGATGCGGGTCTTGTCGGCGTGCTTCTGCGACAGGCTGGCCAGCGGCCCCAGCGCCAGCGCCATGGCCAGCAGCGGCAGGTAGAGCTGCAGCCGCTCCAGCGGCATCGGATCGTGGGGCCCCAGGACCCACGCCAGCCAGGCAAGCAGGCTGCCGACGGCGAAGATGGCGCCGAACGCGACCACGTCGAACATCATCATGGTCAGGTACATGGACGCGAGGTGGATCAGCAGCCAGGGCGTGCTGCCATCGTTGCGCAGCAGCATGTAGCCGGCGAAGAACGGCAGCACGAAAGTCACCGCCGCATGCCAGTAGGCCGGGAGCAGCGAACGCAGGCGCCGCGGCCACCAGCGCTGCATCGCCAGCGGCAGCAGCACGATGCATCCGGCCACGCGCAGCCACAGGCTCTCGTAGGGCTGGGGCAGCGCGTACTTCCACACCGGGAAGTACGCCAGCATGCAGAGCGCGCCAATCAGTCCTATGGCCGCCAGACTCGGCTGGCTGGGGCGGGTGTGTTCGAACAGCGTGTCGTCCAGCCGCATCAGCCCCTGGCGCAAGCGGATCCAGAGACGGGGCGGTGACGGCATCGCGCGAGGACCGGTCAGGCTCAGCGGAACCGCTTGTGGCAGTTGTCGCAGGCGTTGTCGACCGGCTGCAGGGCGGTGGCCAGCGCGGGGCATGCGGTCGGGGCCGCGGCGACGGCATCCTTCAGCGCGCCCTGCAGCTGGTTGGAGGCCTGCATGAAGGGATCTTCCGCCCCCTTGAAGGCGCCGGGAATGTCCAGCGCGGCCGACTGCAGACGCTCGAGGTTGCTGCGGATCGAGGCGGCGTCGCATTGCTGCGCCTTGACCGAGTGCTCGAGCTGGCTCATGTGATACGCCATCACCGTCATCACCGCCTTGGGCAGGGGCGTGCGCTGGTGCAGCGCACTGATCGCGAAGGCGGTGCCGAGGATGCCGATGGCCAGGCCGAGCGCGATGAGTAGGGCAGACCGCATGTGTCCGGATTCCTGTCGGTTCGTGAGGTGCGGGGAGCATAGCCGAGCCGGGCCCGGCTGCCATCCGCCGGCCCGCGCGCGGCCGCCGCTAGAATGAGCCGTTGATCCTGTCGGAGTTGTCCTGCATGCCTCGTAACACCCGCCCGGGCGCATCCGGAGGCCGCCGATGAGTGGTGCGTCGCAGGCCGCGTTGCGCGAGCGCTTTGCCGGCGTCGAGCGCCTGTACGGCGTGGGCAGTCTGGCGCGGCTGGCCGACAGCCACGTTGCCGTGGTCGGCATCGGCGGCGTCGGCTCGTGGGCGGCCGAGGCGCTGGCGCGCAGCGCGGTGGGACGGCTGACGCTGATCGACGCCGACGACGTCTGCGTGTCCAACACCAACCGCCAGCTGCACGCGCTGGACGGCGAGTACGGCCGGCCCAAGGTCGGCGTGATGGCCGACCGCCTGCATGCGATCAATCCGTCGCTCCGGCTGGAGGCGATCGAGCGCTTCCTCACCCCGTCCACGCTCGACGAGCTGCTGGACCGCGGCTACGACGTGGTGCTGGATGCCTGCGACGCGTTCCGGGTGAAGCTGGAGGCGATCGCCTGGTGCCGTCGCCGCAAGCTGCCGATGGTCACCGTCGGTTCGGCCGGCGGTCGCACCGACCCCACCCAGATCCGCGTGCGCGACCTGTCCCGCACCGAGCACGACGCGATGTTCAGCCTGATCAGGAAGAAACTCCGCCAGGATTTCGGCTTTCCGCGCAACCCCGATCGCTCCTTCGGCATCTCGGCGGTCTATTCGCTGCAGAACGTGCAGTACCCGCAACCGGACGGCACGGT
>JAGWVM010000126.1 GCA_018970895.1 Lysobacteraceae bacterium
ACAATAAAAAACCCCGCAAATCGCGGGGTTAGATACGATTCTGGACGATGTTGAACTGTTCAGAATCAGGTCATGGTGCCCAAGGGGGGACTCGAACCCCCACGCCTCTCGGCGCTACCACCTCAAGGTAGTGCGTCTACCAATTCCGCCACCTGGGCAGGTGTGCTTACTTCTTGCTGCTGGCCGCGGTAGCCGGCGCCGCCGGGACGTCGGTCTTGGCGGCAGGCTTGGCCGCCTGCGGCACGTCGCTGTTCGTTGCCGCGGCGGGCTGCGCATTCTGGGAGGCCGGAGCCGACTTGGCAAGCCCCGCCATCACGCCCAGATCGGTATCCGAGGCCTTCGGCGTACCGCTGTGGCTGAGATACATGCCCATGCCCAGGCTCAGCACGAAAAACACGCCAGCGAGGATGCCGGTGGTGCGACTCATGAAGTTGGAGGACCCGCGCGCGCCGAAAACGGTCGCCGATGCGCCACCACCGAATCCGGAACCCGCATCGGCGCCCGCGCCGCGCTGCATGAGGATCAGCACGATCATCGCCGCGGCGACCAGGATGTAGAACACGCTGAAAAGGACGAACATGACGTTTAGTTTTTCCGTTGCACTCAACGAGCGGCTGCACAGATCGCGAGGAAGTCGCCGGACTGCAGGCAGGCACCGCCCACCAGACCGCCGTCGACATCGGGCTGCGCGAACAGCTGCGCAGCGTTGGCCGGCTTCACGCTACCGCCGTAAAGCAGCCGGGTCAGACCGCTGATCATAGCATCCTCGTTCGCAAGTTGGCTACGAATCAGGGCATGCACCTCCTGCGCCTGCTCCGGTGTGGCGGTGCGCCCTGTGCCGATCGCCCATACCGGCTCATAGGCGATGACTGCCGTGTCGAACGGCTGCACGCCGACCTGGTCGAGCACCGCCCGGATCTGCCGATGCACCACCTGCCCGGTTTCACCGGCCTCGCGCTGGACCAGCGTCTCGCCCACGCAGAGAACAGGCGTCAACCCGGCGCCAAGTGCAGCGGCAAACTTGCGCGCCACCAGCGCATCGCTCTCGCCGTGATACTGGCGACGCTCGGAATGACCGACCAGCACCCAGCCCGCGCCCGCGTCGGCCAGCATCGCCGCCGACACCTCGCCGGTGTAGGCGCCCTGCCCTTCGTGTTCGCTCACGTCCTGTCCGCCCAGGCCGATGCCTGCCTCGGCGCACGCATCGGCCACCAGCGACAGATACGGAAATGGCGGAATCACCAGCATGTCGACGCCGGGATCCGGGTGGGCGGCCAGTTCGGCGACGAGCGCGGTCGCCATCGAGCGACTGCCGTGCATCTTCCAGTTGCCTGCGACCAGCTTCTTGCGCATGGTGGATTCCGCAAAAAAAAGCGAGCTTAGCGATGGCCCCGGCCGCGGACAATGCCGCTGGCGGGATGCACGGCCAGACGCGAAGATGGGCGGCCGCCACCCCTGCTCCGGCGAGAAAGGAAAAAGCGATGTCCGACCCGCGTCCCCGCAGCCTGGTCACCGGCGCCTCCGCCGGCATCGGCGAGGCGTTCGCCCGCGCGCTGGCGGCGCGTGGGCACGACCTCGTACTGGTGGCGCGCCGCGCCGAGCGCCTGCACGCGCTGGCCGAGGCCCTGCGTGCACGCCACGGCAGTGACTGCGTGGTGCTCGATGCCGATCTGGCCGATCCGCAGGCGCCGGCCCGGATCTGCGAAACCCTCGAGGCGCGGGGCCTGCGCGTGGACTGGCTGGTGAACAACGCCGGCTATGGCCTGCCCGGCACGCTGGTGGCCAACCCCTGGCAAGCCCACGCCGACTTCGTGCAGGTGATGATGACCGCCCCGACCGAACTGGCGTGGCGACTGCTGCCGGGCATGCGGGAGCGAAAGCACGGACGTATCGTCAACGTCGCCTCGCTGGCCGGGTTCGTGCCCGGCACTGCCGGCCACACGCTCTACGCGGCGTCCAAGGCCTACCTGGTGAAGCTGTCCCAGTCGCTGGCGCTGGAAAACCGCGATGCCGGCGTGCACGTCAGCGCGCTCTGCCCGGGCTTCACCTGGTCCGAGTTCCACGACGTGACCGGCACGAGGGAAAAGATGAACTCCATGCCGGGCTTCATGTGGCTGACTGCCGACGAGGTGGCACGCGAGGGCATCGACGCGGTCGAGCGCGGTCGGGTCGTCCACGTTCCCGGCCGGGTCAACCGGACGATCAAGGCGGTCACCGAGCTGTTGCCCGACCGCCTGGCGCTGTGGCTGTCGCACCGGCAATCGGCGCGCTACCGCAACCTGCACGACTGAGCACCGTGCGTTAACGTGCGGGCTCCGCCAGGCCGTCGCGAGACATCCGCATGTCCCTGTTCCCCCAGCATCCGGCGATGCGTCCACTGCCCTACCGCAAGCCGACCGAAGGACGCGACTACTGGGTCGTGGACGACGTGCTGGTGAACCCGGACGAGATCCGCCAGCGCTGCCTGGCCAAGACCGATTGGGAATACGGCTACCCGACCACGGGCGAGGTCTGGCCGGGCATGCGTGCGAACGACGCGCTGTTG
The DNA here is from genome assembly GCA_018970895.1 of Lysobacteraceae bacterium. Classification (GTDB taxonomy): domain Bacteria; phylum Pseudomonadota; class Gammaproteobacteria; order Xanthomonadales; family Rhodanobacteraceae; genus Dyella_A. The sequence continues at coordinate 2,546 of JAGWVM010000126.1, forward strand.
CCGGCCGAGCTGGAGGCGCTGGAGGCGCGGGTCCGCCAGCTCACCGGCGCCAGACGCCTGTGGGTGGGCCAGACCGAAGCCGGCCTCAGGCTCAACCACAACGTGGTGCAGGTGGTGGGCTCGCTGGAGGGCGCGGTCAAGCCGCACACCGATTCGCTCGACCTGTGCCGCTACGCCGCGGTGATCTACCTCAACCCCGACGTCCCGGAACGCTGCGGCACCAGCTTCTTCCGCCAGCGCATGCCGAACGGCCAGCTGGCCGGCAACATGGTGATGCCACCGCATCGCAACCTGGTCGACGCGCTGGGCCATCGCTTCGTCGCACCCACGGCCTTCGTCGAGGACGTGCGCGTGCCGCACCGCTACAACCGCCTGCTGCTGTACAAGTCCAACATCATCCACGGCGCCAGCGGCTACTGGGGCATGGAGGATGCCGCGTCGAAACGGATGACCGCGCTGTTTTTCTGGATGGCCTGAACGCAGGACGGGGAGCCTGCGCTCCCCGTCCCGTACGCACCAACCACGCGCGGACGGATCAGATCAGCTTGATCTCGCGCAGGCGCTGCATCAGGTACTCGTGCGAGGTCATCGAGGTGTCGTAACGGCTCGGGTTGTCCGGCGTCACGCACTGCGGCAGCGGGTCGAGCACCACGTCCGGGTTCGGGTGCAGGAAGAACGGCACCGAGTAGCGCGGCTTGCGCGCGTTCTCGTTCGGCGGGTTGACCACCCTGTGGGTGGTGGACGGATACACGTGGTTGGTCAGCCGCTGCAGCATGTCGCCGATGTTCACCACGATGGCGTCGCCCCGGGTGGTGATCGGCAGCCACTGGCCCTCGCGGGTCAGCACTTCCAGCCCTTCGGCGCTCGCCCCCACCAGCAGGGTGATGAAGTTGATGTCCTCGTGGGCACCGGCGCGCACGTTGGGGACGTTGTCCTCGGTGATCGGCGGATAGTGGATCGGCCGCAGGATCGAATTGCCCTGGTCGGTCTTGTCCTCGAAGTAGTTCTCCGGCAGGCCGATATGCAGGGCCAGCGCGCGCAGCACGCGCGTGCCGAGCTGGTCGAGTGCCTCGAACAGGCCGTAGCCACAGGCCTTGAAGTCCGGCACTTCCTCCGGCCAAAGGTTCGGCGGCATCACGTCGGCGAACTTCGAGTCGCGCGGGATCTCGCGCCCGACGTGCCAGAACTCCTTGAGGTCCGGGTAACGGCTGTCCTTGGCCGTTTCCACCTTGAACGGGGTATAGCCGCGCGCGCCGCCCGAGCCCGGGACGTGATACTTCATCTTGGTTTCGGCCGGCAGCGCGAAGAAGCGCCTGAAAGCGTCGTAGGCGCCGTCGACCAGCGCCGGATCGATGCCGTGGCCGCTGATGCAGCAGAAGCCGAATTCACGGTAGGCGTCGCCCAGCTCGGCGACGAAGGCGTCGCGGTCGGTGTCGTAGCGGCGGATGTCGAGGGTGGGAACGTTCTTCACTTCAGTCTGGCTCCAGGTAGGCATGCGGTCGGTTTCATCCGCCACCGCATGGGCGGGGCACGTCGGGCCATTCCATGGCGACCTGGATTCAGCTGGAGCAGGCTCACGAGCGTTCTGCGACGGATTTTACGATGTCCGCCAGGCTCTGTGCCAAAGCCTTCACTTCATCGGCATCAGCGCCCTCGACGGTGATGCGCACCACCGGCTCGGTGCCCGAGGCGCGCAGGAACACCCGACCGCGGCCCGCCATCTGCTGCTGGGCTGCGTCGACGGCCGCCGCCACCTCCGCATCGTCCAGCACGGCCCTGGCGTTGCCGCTGAAGCGCACGTTGAGCATTACCTGGGGCAACTTCGCCAGCCCGGCGCGGGCCTGCACCAGATCCTGGCCCGACTCGGCCAGCGCCTCGAGCACGGCGAGCGCGGCGACGATGCCGTCGCCGGTGGTGGCGCGATCCAGGCAGAGCACGTGGCCGGAGGTCTCGCCGCCGAGCACGCCGTCGTGGGCGCGCAGCTGCTGCAGCACGTAGCGGTCGCCCACGTTGGCGCGCACCAGCGGCACACCCATCGCGGCGAGCGCCTGCTCCAGCCCGTAGTTGCTCATCAGGGTGCCGACCACCGGCCCCTTGAGCTCGCCCTTGGCATGCCAGGCCCGGGCGAGCACGTAGAGGATGTCGTCGCCATCGGCAAGGGCCCCGGTGCGGTCCACCAGCAGGACGCGATCGCCGTCGCCGTCGAAGGCGATGCCTAGGTCCGCCCCCCGTTCGACCACCGCCTTCTGCAGCGCCTCGGGATGCGTGGAACCGACGCCACGGTTGATGTTGAAGCCATCCGGGGCATCCCCCAGGGTGACCACCTCGGCCCCGAGCTCGGCGAACACCTTCGGCGCGACCTGGTAGGTGGCGCCATGCGCGCAGTCGAGCACGATCTTCATGCCGTGCAGGCTGAGCTCTTCCGGCACCGTCGCCTTGCAGGATTCGGCGTAGCGGGCCACGGCGTTGTCGATGCGGGTGGCCTTGCCCAGCTGTTCCGACGGCACGGTGGTGAACTCGCGCTCCAGCTCGGCCTCGATCGCCAGCTCGACCTCGTCGGGCAGCTTTTCGCCGGTCGCCGAGAAGAACTTGATGCCGTTGTCATCGAACGGATTGTGCGAAGCGCTGATCACGATCCCGGCCACCGCGCGCAACGAACGGGTCAGGAAGGCCACCGCCGGAGTCGGCAAGGGTCCGAGCAGGCGGACGTCCACGCCGGCCGCCACCAGCCCGGCCTCCAACGCGGACTCGAACATGTAGCCGGAGATGCGCGTGTCCTTGCCGATCACCACGGCCGGATGCTTCGGCACCTGCCCACCGGGAACACTTGGCCTGGCCCGCGCAGCGAGCACGGTGCCGGCGGCACGGCCGAGGCGCAGCATGAAGTCGGCACTGATCGGCCACTGCCCGGCCCGACCGCGTATGCCGTCGGTACCGAAGTACTTGCGCTGGGTCATGCGGATGTCCCTGAAGCCTTGAAGTGGAGTCGTGCCGCCATCGCCCGGCGGCGGGAAAAGTTCACTCGTCGTCCGGCCAGCGCGGCATCGACGGGGCCGGGTCCCGACGCCGCGCCGGGCGGTTCGCATCCACGGCGTGCCATACCGCCAGCGCATCGACGGTGGCCTGCACGTCGTGCACGCGCACCAGCTTCGCGCCCTGCTGCACGGCAATGAGCGCCGCGGCGACCGACCCGGCGGCGCGGTCCGCCGGGTAGGTGCGACCGGTGATCGTGCCGATCATCGACTTGCGCGAGAGCCCGGCGTACACGCCACTGCCCAGGTCGGTGAAGCGCTGCAGGTCGCGCAGCAGCTCGAGGTTGTGTTCCAGCGTCTTGCCGAAGCCGAAGCCCGGATCGACCAGTACCTTGCGCTTGTCGATCCCCGCCAGTTCGCAGGCAAACAGGCGATCGGCAAGGAAGCGGTGCACCTCGCCGACCACGTCGTCATAGTGCGGATCGACCTGCATGCCTCGCGGCTCGCCCTGCATGTGCATGAGGCACACCGGCACGCCCAGCGCGGCGGCGGCATCGAGTGCGCCCTCGCGGCGCAGCGCATACACGTCGTTGATCATGCCGGCGCCGGCGGCCACGGCGGCACGCATCACCGCCGGTTTGGAGGTGTCGATCGAGATCGGCGTGCCGGTGCGCGCGGCCAGCGCCTCGATCACCGGAATCACGCGCGCCAGTTCGTCCTGCTCCGACACGTCGGCCGCACCCGGCCGGGTCGATTCGCCGCCCACGTCGAGCATGTCGGCGCCCTGCGCCAGCATCGCCAGGCCGTGCGCCACGGCGGCATCGAGGTCGGCGTAAAGGCCGCCGTCGGAAAACGAATCGGGCGTGACGTTGAGGATGCCGACCACGCGCGGCCGGTCCAGCGTCAGCGGACGGCCGTTGCAGTCGAGCACGGTGGCGAACAGGTCGGCGGCGGACATGGCCGGAATCAGCCCGCGCCGCCCAGCGCGCCCATGTGCTGGCGGTAGTAGCGCAGCTCGTCGATGGAGTCGCGGATGTCCGACAGCGCGGTGTGCGCCGAGTCCTTGCTGAAGCCCTTGCCCACGGACGGCGCCCAGCGTCGGACCAGCTCCTTCAGCGTGGACACGTCGAGGTTGCGGTAGTGGAAGTAGCGCTCCAGCTGCGGCATCTGGCGGTGCAGGAACCGGCGATCCTGGCAGATCGAGTTGCCGCACATCGGCGACTTGCCGGCCGGCACCCAGGCCTTGAGGAATTCCACCGTCGCCTGCTCGGCCTTGGCGTGGTCGGCGTTGGATTCGAGCACCTGCTGCCAGAGTCCGGAGCGGCTGTGCTGGTTGCGGTTCCAGCTGTCCATCGATTCGAGCCGATCGAGCTCGTGGCGGATGGCGAACACCGGCCCTTCGGCGAGGATGTTGAGATCCTTGTCGGTGACGACGGTGGCGATTTCCAGGATCGAGTCGGCGTCCGTGTCCAGGCCGGTCATCTCCAGATCGATCCAGATCAGGTTGTCGTTGTCTTGGCTCATGCGTCCTCCCGGGGCGCGCAGTCTACCAAGCGGGCGTCCCGGGCGCTGCCGCATGCGATGATCGCCCGCATGCAGACCTTCTTCTGGCACGACTACGAAACCTTCGGCGCGGACAGCCGGCGGGACCGGCCGGTGCAGTTCGCCGGCATCCGCACCACCATGGAACTGGAGATCGTCGGCGAGCCGGTGATGTTCTTCGGCAAGCCACCCGGCGATGCCCTGCCCCACCCCGAGGCCTGCCTGATCACCGGCATCACGCCGCAGCAGGCCGAGCGCGAAGGCGTGATCGAGGCCGAATTCGCGGCCCGCGTGCACGAGCAGCTGGCCGAGCCGGGCACCTGCGGCGTGGGCTACAACTCGCTGCGCTTCGACGACGAGGTCACGCGGCAGCTGCTGTACCGCAATTTCTACGATCCCTACGGCCGCGAGTGGGAAAACGGCAACTCGCGCTGGGACCTGATCGACCTGGTGCGCATGTGCGAGGCGCTCCGCCCTGAAGGCATCGCCTGGCCGACCCGCGACGACGGCTCGCCCAGTTTCAAGCTGGAGCACCTGGCAACGGCCAATCACCTGCAGCAGGAGCGTGCCCACGATGCACTCTCCGACGTGCACGCGCTGATCGACCTGGCCCGCCTCATCCGCGTGCGGCAACCCAGGCTGTGGGACTGGCACTTCGCCCTGCGTCGCAAGCAGCGCGTATTCGAACTGCTCGACGTCGGCGGCATGACGCCGCTGGTGCACGTGTCGTCACGCTATCCGGCCAGCCAGCACTGCCTGACCCTGATCGCCCCGCTGGCGCTGCACCCTGCGCGACCGGGCGAGGTGATCGTCTACGACCTGCGCCACGATCCAGCCGACCTGATCGCGCTGGACGTGGAGGACATCGCCGACCGCGTGTTCACCTCGCGCGCCGACTTGCCCGAGGGTGTCGAGCGCATCGCCCTGCGCACCGTGCGCGCCAACCGCGCACCGGCCCTCGCGCCGCTGTCGGTGCTGAAGGGCGCGGACATGGAACGCCTGCAGCTGGACGTGGACCGCTGTCTCGCCCACGCCGCCACGCTGCGCGGAGTCACCGACCTGCGTGACAAGGTGCAGCGCTTGTTCAGCCAGGCCGCGGCGATGCCGCCGGCACAGGATCCCGAGCTGGCGCTGTACGACGGTTTCCTGCCGGATGCGGACAAGCGCCGCCTTGCCGAGGTACGCGGCACCCCACCCGAAGCGCTGGCCGCGGCGGGTATCACGTTCCGCGATGCGCGCTATGCCGAGCTGCTGTTCCGCTACCGCGCGCGCAACTGGCCGCAAACGCTGAGCGTAGAGGAACGGGACCGCTGGGAGGTCTTCCGTCGCGACCGGCTGACCCGCCACACGCCGCTGACCGGTCTCACCCTGGACGACTACTTCACCCGCCTCGACCAGATGCGGCACGATCCCGCCCTGGCCGCGCGCGCCCCGATGCTCGACCAGCTCGAAGCCTGGGGCCACCAGCTCGCCGCCGAACTCCAACCGCTCGCCTGATCCTTCGCCGATGCCCGCCACCTATTTCTCGCCCGCCACGTTCCGCTTCCTCAAGGCCCTGGACCGCCACAACAGCCGCGAGTGGTTCCTCGACCACAAGCCGGACTACGAGCAGCACGTGCGCGAGCCTTTCCTCGCCCTGATCGCCGACATGCAGGCACCGCTGACGAAGATCAGCCCGCACTACCGTGCCGACGCACGGAAGAACGGCGGCTCGCTGTTCCGCATTCACCGCGACACGCGCTTCTCGAACAACAAGCTGCCCTACAAACCCTGGCAGGGTGCGCGGTTCTTCCACGAGCGACGGCACCAGATCGCCGCGCCCTCGTTCTACGTGCATATCCAGCCCGGCGACTGCTTCGCCGGCGGCGGCATGTGGCACCCGGAGCCGGACGACCTCAAGCGCATCCGCGGCTTCATCGCCGACAACCCGGCGGCGTGGAAGAAAGCCACCCGGAGCAAGGCGTTCCGTGACCGCTTCACATTCTGGGGCGAGTCGCTGAGCCGCCCGCCGCGCGGCTTCGATCCGGCCCACGAGCTGATCGACGACCTCAAGCGCAAGGACTTCGCCGCCGGCCAGGGCTTCGACGAGGCGCTGGCCTGCTCGCCGCAATTGCTGCCTACGCTGGTGGACATCTATCGCCATCTCGCGCCGCTGAACGACTACCTCTGCGCCGCGCAGGAGCTGGATTTCTAGCCGGCCGCCCGACGCCGCCAGATGACGGCAACCGGAAGCGCCGCCAGCGCGGTAAGCGCGACGTAGCAGGCGGGCGCAAGCGGGCCGAAAGCCTTCACCATTGCGCCGATCAGCGGCGGCGTGATCCCGCCGAACACCGCGTAGGCCACGTTGTAGGAAAACGACAGACCGCTGAAGCGCACCGGCGGCGGGAACTCGGCCACCATCACCGTCGGCACCACGCCGACCACGCCCACGCAGAACCCGGCCAA
>JAGWVM010000127.1 GCA_018970895.1 Lysobacteraceae bacterium
CCGCGCCGGCCAGCGCGACCCCGGCGCCGACACCGGCCACCGCCGGCACGGCCCCCGCATCGGCACCGGCAACCGCGACCAGCGCGACCACGCCGGCAGCTGCAGCCACCGTCGCGGCTGCCCCGGCAGCCCCGGCCACGGCCACGCCGTTCGTCGAGGATCCGAAGTGGGTCGAAGGCAAGAACTACTTCCGCATCGAGCCGGCGCAGCCGAAGGTCAGCAACACCGACAAGATCGAGGTGGCCGAGGTGTTCTCCTACGCCTGCCCCTCGTGCAACGCCTTCCACCCGATGGTCGACCAGCTGGCCAAGAGCCTGCCCTCCGATGCGGTGATGGCCTACCTGCCGGTATCGTTCATGCCGCAGGAGAACTTCCCGATGTTCCAGCGCGCGTTCCTCACCGCGCAGGCGCTCGGCGTGGCCGGCAAGGCCAACGACGCGATGTACGACGCGGTGTGGAAAAGCAAGGTGCTGAGCTCCGAGCGTGCCGACGGCCAGGGCCTGAAGCCGATGTCCGAGCTGCCCACGCTGGCGGACGCGGCGAAGTTCTACGCGCACTACGGGGTCGATCCCAAGGAGTTCCTGGCCGTGGCCAAGTCCTTCAGCATCAACACCCAGGTCAAGCGTGCCGACGAGCTGGTGAAGGCGTATGGCGTGGAAGGCACGCCGACACTGGTGGTGGATGGCAAGTACCGCATCGACCTGCGCGCGGCCGGTGGCTATGCGCAGATGGTCGAGCTGGCCAAGTACCTGGTGGCCAAGGAAGCGGCAGGGAAGTAACCGGCACGTGGCACCTTTCGTGCGCGCCGCGGTCTCGCCTGTTCCCGTCCCCTAGCGGAGTCGATCCATGCTCAAGCACATCTCGCGTCTTCGTCTGTTTGCCCTGGTCGGCGGCCTGTTGATGGCCACCGCCTGCTCGGCCGGCTCCGGTCACGATCCGTCGGCGCCGTACACCAACGGCATCGAGTACGCGACCATTCCAGGCCCGGCGCAGCGCTACAGCCCGGCGGGCAAGGTCGAGGTGGTCGAGGTGTTTTCCTACGGCTGCATCCACTGCGACCACTTCGCGCCGTACGCGGAGAAGCTTCGCAAGAGCCTGCCCAAGGGCGTGGTGTTCAAGCTGGTGCCGGCGCCGTTCAACGCCGAGTGGCTGCCGTTCGCCCGCGCCTACTACGCGGCCAAGAAGCTGGGCGTCGTCGACCGGACCCACCTGGAGCTGTTCCGCGAGAAGTTCGACCAGCACTACCCGATGAACACGCTCGACGAACTCGCCGACTTCTACGCGCGCGAGGGCGTGAACCGGGACGAGTTCCTGCGCATTGCGACCTCCGAGGAGGTCACCCGGCAGATGAAGAGCGACCTGGCGCTGATCCAGAAATGGGGTGTCACCGGCACGCCGACCATCGTGGTGGACGGCAAGTACCGCAGCGCCGACGTGCGCAACTTCGACCAGCTGTCGGCACTGACCCAGTGGCTGGCCAGGCGCGAGCTCGACGCCAAGTGATCCCTCGCGGCGGCTGCCGGTGGACGGCAGCCGCCACGTTCATGCGGCGCGCGGCATGCTGTCGCCCGGTGTCTCCCCCGTTGCACAGCCCGACCCCGCCATGACCGGACCCGCCACCCCTGCCCCCGAGCGTCGCCTGCGGTTGCTCAGCTGCAACATCCTTGCGGGCGGCAGCGTGCAGAAGTACCGCGACTACGTCACCCGAAGCATCACCGCGGTGCTGCCCGGGCGCAGCAAGCTGGACAACCTCGACCGCCTCGCCGAGCTGCTGCCGCAGTTCGACGTGGTGGCCCTGCAGGAAGCCGACGCCGGCAGCCTGCGCTCCGGCTTTCTCAACCAGACCCGCTACCTGGCCGAGACCGCCGGCATGCCGTTCTGGAGCCACCAGCCGAACCGGCCCGTCGCCAATCTTGCGCACTCGGCCAACGGGCTGATCAGCCGGATGGAGCCGCACAGCGTGTTCGACTACCCGCTGCCCAGCCGCATTCCCGGCCGCGGTGCGATGCTGGCGCGGTTCGGCGAGGGCGAGGACGCGCTGGCGGTGATGATCGCCCACCTGTCGCTGAGTGCCCCCGCGCGCGCCCGGCAGCTGGCCTTCATCGGCGAGCTGCTGGCCGATTTCCCGCACGCGGTGCTGATGGGCGACCTCAACACCGAAGCGCACAGTGCCGAGATGAAGCACCTGTTCGCCAAGTGCCGGCTGCAGCCGCCGGACCAGTCCACACCGACCTTCCCGAGCTGGAAACCGCGGCGGGCGCTCGACCACATCCTCACCTCCTCCGACATCCACCTGGAAAAGCTGTGGACCCTGCCCCAGGCCTTTTCCGACCACCTGCCGATTGCGGCCGAAGTGCGCCTGCCCGCACACGTGGCACCGCAGCTGCATCCGGTGCATCGCTGATGCGCGGGCTGCGCGGCAGGCAGGTGCTGGCCTGGACATCCGTGCTGGCCGCCGGCGCGGCGGCGGCCGCGGTGCGCTACGGCTTCATCGAACCGCCGGCCCTCGGCGAGCGATGCGCGGCGGGCGCAACGTACCTGCCGGACTGGTGTGCGTGGCGCGAACTGGTCGTGCAGGGCTTCCTGCACGATGCCTACGGCGTCGCCGCGCTGGTCGCCACCGCCCTGGCCATGCTGCGTCCGCGGCGCTGGACCGCGACGCTCGCCGCCGGGCTGGGGCTGGCCGCAACCGTGCTGTACTGCTACGAGACCGGCGCGCTGGCCCTGCTCGCCGGCAGCCTGCTACTGGTGCGCGAGGACGATCCGGCGCGGACGCGACCGCCACGCCGGCACGGCGAGCAGGACATTCAGGCCCAGCCATAGCCAGGCCACCGGGTTCAGCCCCATCTCCTGCACCACCACGATCGCCCCCAGCACCGGCAACCATCCGGCAAGGAAGCGTTCTTCGCGCGAGGAAGGAGCCAGCGCCGCGCGATCGAGCAGCGCCAGCAGCGCGTAGCCCACTGCAGGCAGGGCGAACAGCCCGAGCGGGAAGTCGCGATAGCGGCCGTCGAACACCATCAACAGACCATAGTAGGCCAGCACGAAGAGCCAGCTGGAACGCAGGCGGGCACCGGCCGGAAGCGACGGTGCGCCGGCCAGCCAGGACGCAAGTGCTCGCGCCAATGCGAGGGCCGTGCCCAGCGCGATCAGGCAGGCACCGAGGCTGACCGCCCATTCCCACCACGGGCCACAGGCATAGAGCATCTGGCGGACCTGCCAGGCCAGCGCGGTTCCACAGCCGACCCCCGCGACGATCAAGGCCAGCCATCCGCGCGCGCCGCGCCAGCGGCGGCGCCAGCCGCCGACCATCACGAACAGCCCCGCCATCGCCAGCGCGGCGAGCGGACCCAGCCACCAGCGCGGAATCTCCACCACCGGTCCCTGCATCGGGAATTTGGGCTCGGCGTGCGCATCGAAGATGCCCCAGTAGCCGCCTACCGTGCCTTCCTGTTCGCGCTTCCAGGCCTGGTCGAACGCCTCGATGACGTTGTACGGCATGTGCACGGCGTCCGCGTAACGCAGGAATTCGCGCAAGTAGCGCGCCTCGTTGACCAGGCTCGCGGTCGCCGCCTGACGCGGCCGACCGGCGCTGGGCCAGCCGGTCTCGCCGATCATCACCGGCTTGCCGGGGAAGGTGGCGCGCACCCGCGCGTAGACCTCGGCCACGTGCTGCACCGCGCGTTCCGGCGGTACCGGATCGTCCTCCCAATAGGGCAGCACGTGGATCGTCACGAAATCCACCGAGCCGGCCAGCTCGGGGTGACGCAGCCAGAACTCCCAGACGTCGGCATAGGTCACCGGCACCGACGGCGGCAGCACCGCCCGTGCCTGGCGCAGATAGCCGGCCAGCGCGGCCGATGTCTGCTCGCCGCGCAGCAGCACCTCGTTGCCCACGATCACCCCGCGCAGCACGCCGGGGTGGGCACGCGCGGCGGCCGCGGCGAGCGCGATCTCCCGCTGGTTGGCCACCGGATCGCGACCGATCCACACGCCCAGCAGCACCTTCATGCCGTAGCGCGCGGCGATCGCCGGCACGGCGTCCAGGCCCTGGCCCTCCGAGTAGGTGCGCACGCAGTCGAAGCGACGCGACAGCGCGCGCAGGTCGGCGTCGATCTGCGCCGGCGAAATGAAGGTCGCCGGGTCATACGGCGTCTGACCCTCGCGCCGATACGGCGAGTACGACACGCAGGCGATCCGCGCGGACGGCGCATCCGGCAGGTCCACCGGCCGACCGGCCGCCCACCACCACGCCAGTCCGGCCACGGCCGCGAACCAAAGCCCCAGCCAGACCGGCCAGTGCGGACGCGTCGAGAGCGGATTTGCGGAGCTCATGGGGATCCGGGTCGTAGGCCGAGCGCGGGAGTGTATCAGCGCGCTTTACGCGCCCATCGCGGCCGCACGGTCACCCTGTTGGCCGCCGTTAGTGGGCGCTCCACTACACTGGAAACGCCTTGCGCAGGAGATTCGATGCACCCCGCCCCCACCCCCTCGCACCCGCTGCGCCAACTCGCCCGGCTCGCCTCGCTGGTGCTGCTGCTGGCCGCCGCCGGCCGCGTCGATGCGGCGGCAGGCACCGACGCCCGGCGGGCCGCATTCCGGCAGGCCTATGCCACCGCGCAGCAGGGCGGCGACGCCTGGCGGGCGCAGGCGGCCGGACTCAAGGACTACGTGCTGTATCCGTATCTCGAGGCGGCCTCGCTGGAACACGACCTGCCCCAGATCGACCTTCCGCGCGTGCAGGATTTCCTCAAGCGCTACCCCGGGCTGATTCCCGCCGAGGACCTGCGTCGCGATTTCCTTGCCGAACTGGCGCGGCGGCAGGACTGGACCGGCTTCATGGCGCTGTACCGCGACGGCCTCGGCGATGCGCTGGCGTGCGACGAGCTGCAGGCGCGGATGGCGCAGGGACACCGGCTGGACTTCGACAAGGACCTCGCCGCGCTGTGGCAGAAGCCCTCGCTGCCCAACGCCTGCGACCCGGTGCAGCAGGCCGCCCACGACGCCGGCCTGCTCACGCCGACCCGGCTTTGGGCGCGCATCGACCGCGCGGCCGCGGCCGGCGCCAGCGGCACCGTCGCCGCGCTGGCGGCATGGCTGCCGCCGCGTGATGCCACCGTGGCGCAGCGTCTGGCGCTTGCCCTCGACGATCCGGCCAAGGCGGTGAAACAGGCCGCGCACTGGCCGGACACGCCGCGTCATCGCGAAGTGGCCGCGCTCGCCCTGCGCCGGCTGGCAAGGCGCGACGTCGACGCCGCCGACGCCGGCTGGCTGCACCTGCACCGGCGCTTCCGCTTCAGCGCGACGCAGCGCGACGGCGTGCTGGCCTCGCTGGCGCTGTTCCACGCCACCGACTTCGACGACCACGCCCTGCAGCGCCTGCGCGAGCTGCCCGCCGAGGCGCAGACCGACGCCACCCGCGAGTGGCGCGTGCGCGTGGCGCTGGCCCGGCAGGACTGGCGCGCCGTGCTGCAGGCGATCGAGGCCCTCGCACCCGACCAGCGCGAGGATGGCGAGTGGGACTACTTCAAGGCGCGCGCGCTGGCCGCGCTGGGCCGCACCACGCAGGCGGATGCGCTGTACGACGAGCTGGCCGGCGAGCCCACCTATTTCGGCTTCCTTGCCGCCGACCGTCGCCAACGCCCCTATGCGATCTGCCCGGACTCGATCGGCGACGACCCGGCGATCGCCGCCCGGCTGCTGGCCGACCCGGGCATGCAGCGCGCCTTCGAGCTGCACGCCGTGGGCCTCGCGCGCGACGCGCGGCGCGAATGGGCGCGCGCGCTGGCCGGCAGCGACCCGGCCACACGCAACGAGGCGGCACTGCTGGCCAACCAGCGCGGCTGGTACGACCGCGCCGTGTTCACCTTTTCCAGCGGTGACGCGCTGCGCCTGTACGACCTGCGCTTCCCGCTGGCGCGGCAGGACCACATGATCGAGCAGGCCTCGCAGGCCGGCATCGATCCGGCCTGGGCCTATGCCATCGCCCGCGCCGAGAGCGCGTGGATGACCGACGCCCACTCCGGCGCCGACGCACGCGGCCTGATGCAACTGCTGCCGGCCACCGGCGCGCAGGTCGCCCGCGCCAACGGCCTGCCGTGGGCCGGCGGCGACTCGCTGTACGACCCCACCGTCAACGTGCAGCTGGGCACGCGCTATCTCGCGCAGATGGCGCAGCGCTTCAACGGCGCGCCCTGGCTGGCCAGCGCGGCCTACAACGCCGGACCGGTGAAGGTGGAGCAGTGGCTGGGCGAGCGCGGCACGCTGCCGCCGGATCTGTTCACCGCCACCATCCCGTACAAGGAGACTCGCGAATACGTGGCGCGGGTGATGGCGTTCAGCGTGATCTACGACTGGCGACTGACCGGTCGCGCGGTACCGCTGGATGCGCGGATGACGCCGATCGGCCAGGCCTACGCGCCGCCGGGGCCGGGCGCCGTGCGCAAGCCGGTCGTCTGCCCGGCGGCGCCGGTGGCCGATGCCCCGGCCGGCGTCACCCCTGGAACGACGCCCCCGCGCCACGGTTCGAGCTGACCTGCCAAGGAATCCTCCATGAGCGCCAAAGCCCTCGTCGTCCTCGGTGGCACCGGTTTCGTCGGCAGCCACCTGCTGCCCCGGCTTGCCCGCGACGGCCACCGCATCACCGTGCTGACCCGCAACAAGGCGCAGCACGGGGCCATCGCCGTGACGCCCGGGGTGCGCCTGGTGAACGCCGACGTGCATGACCCGGCGCGGCTGCGCGACGCGTTCGCCGGCGCCGATGCGGTGATCAACCTGGTCGGCATCCTCAACAACCAGGGCCGGCAGACCTTCCAGCGCGTGCACGTGGAGCTCACCGGCAAGGTGGTGGATGCCTGCCGCGCGGCAGGGGTGACGCGCCTGCACCAGATGAGCTCGCTCAAGGCCGGCCAGGGACTGAGCCAATACCTGAAGACCCGGGGCGAGGCCGAGGCGCGGGTGCGCCAGTCCGGGCTGGACTGGACGATCTACCAGCCCAGCGTGATCTTCGGCGACGGCGACGGCCTGGTCGGACGTTTCGCGAAGATCCTGAAACTGACGCCGGTGCTGCCGCTGGCGCGCACGCCGGCGAAGATGGCGCCGACCTGGGTGGGCGACGTGGTCGAGGCGATCGCCCGCTGCGTGGCCGACGACGGGCAGTCCAGCGGGCAGGTGTTCGAGCTGGCCGGCCCGGAGGTGCTGACGCTCGGCGCGATCGTCGGCGCGATCCGCGATGCCGCCGGCCTGCGCACGCGCATCCTGCCGCTGCCCGATGCGCTGGGACGGCTGCAGGCGCAGTTCGCCGAACGGCTGCCGGGCAAGCCGTTCTCGCGCGACAACTTCCTCTCGCTGCGCACCGACTCGGTGGCCAGGACCGACGGCTACGCGGCGCTGGGCATCGTGCCGCAGCCGTTCACGCCGTGGCTGCCGCGGCTGGTCGGCGGCCTGCCGCGACAGCGGCGGCTGGATGCCGCCCGCCGCCACGCACGCTGAGCACCGCCGCGCTCAGGGCGCGACGGCGGCGGTTCCGGCCTTGTCCGACGGCGCGCGGTCGAGCAGCTGGTGCAGCTTCAGCCACACGCCGTTGGTCCAGCCGAAGCCGATCACGTTCTCGGTGTAACCGGCGGTGATGGTCACGTCGGCGTTGCCGCTGACCATGTTGTACTTCTCGCGGATGGTGCCGTCGGCGGCCAGGCTGCGGTCCACGGTGCCGGCGAACTTCGCGGCAATGCGCCGCGCGTCGTCGTGGAAGCCGTAGTCCTCCAGGCCCTTCACCGCCAGCCAGTTCGTCGGCGCCCAGCCGAACGGCTGGTCCCACTGCGCACCGCTGGCGTCATCGCTCATCGCCAGGCCGCCCTTGCGCTCGAACAGCGCCAGGTGGTCGCGTATCGCCCGGGCCTGTGCCGGCGTCGCCAGCCCGGCCCACAGCGGATAGAACGTGGTCAGGTAGGGATCGTCCGAGGACTTGCCCGTGGTGGTGTCGTAGTCCATGAACAGACCGCGATCGGCGCGCCACAGGTACCTGTTCATCGCCGCCTTGCGCTGCGCCGCCAGCGCCGCCCAATGTGCCGCCTCGGCCGGCTTGCCCAGCCGCAGCGCGAAGTCATGCAGGTCGCGCTCGTAGCGGAACAGCAGGCTGTTGAGGCCCACCGCGGCGTAGTGGTGGGTGGCCGCGCCGTAGGGCCCGAAGTGGAAATTGGTGTCGAAGCCGGACTCGCGCATCGCACGGTCGCCGGCGTAGTAGTCGGCGCTGAGCCGGTAGCCGTCGGCCCAGGCATCGGCGCACACGCGCGAGGCGGCGATATCGCAACTGACATGCTTCAGCCGGGCAGCCTCGGCCGCACCGGGATGCTCCGCGGCCTTCACCAGATAAGCGCGGTACTTTGCCGGATGCTTCACCAGGTAGCGGATCACGCCCTTGAGGTAGTCGGCGTTGCGCATCTCAAGCACCGGGCCGGTGCCGAGGTCCATGTAACGCGCCAGACCGGTATCGCCGGCCCGATGCGGCTTGCTCAGCCAGATGGCGTGGTCCTTCACCGCCAGCGGGTAGGCCCGGCGCAGCCAGGCGGTGGCGGCATCGGCGTCGGCGAAGCTGGCCGGGTCGTCCAGCACCGCGCGGATCATCTCGCCGAGGAACGGCGGCTGCGAGCGGCTGAAGTAGTAGCTGCGGTTCGCGTTGAGCACGCCGCCGTAGTGCGCGACCTCGTAGAGGAAGTTGTCGACCATGCCGCGCGCCAGCGCCTCGCGGTGGTCGGCGATGAGGCCGAGCGCGATGAAGTAGCTGTCCCAGCCGTACATCTCGTTGAACATGCCGCCGGGCACCACGTACGGGTGCGGCAGGTAGAGCAGGCCCTGCACCGGCAGCGTGCGCGCGTCGATCTGGCCCAGCGCGGTGATCACCCGCGGCAGCCGGCGCACGTCGACCTTGCAGCGATGGCGCGTGGCCTCGAGCGAGGGCGGCATCGGCGCGTCGGACGGCAGGTACAGCACCGGCGCGGTGGCGACCTTCGGATCGACCAGCGACGCGCAGTCGTCGGTGGACCGGGTGAGTGTGGACCAGGCCCTGTCGATGTACGCGCGGGTGGCGGCCGGATCGGCCTGGGCGGCAAGCGTGGCGGTGCTGGCCAGCAGCAGCACCACGGCGAGGACGGGACGGAGACAGCGACGCTTCACGGCGTTCCCTCGGGTGGCGGACGAACCGCCCGAGGATAACCCTCCGGGGTCCGGCGATGCCGTGCCGGGGTCGTGAAGGGGCCGAGGTGGCAGAATGCCCCGATGCACATCTATCTCGTCGGCGGCGCCGTCCGCGATCGCCTGCTTGGCCGGCCCGTGGTCGATCGCGACCACGTGGTGGTCGGCGCGCGGCCGGAAGACCTGGTCGCCCGCGGCTACCGCCCGGTCGGCAAGGACTTCCCGGTCTTCCTGCACCCGGACAGCGGCGAGGAGTACGCGCTGGCGCGCACCGAGCGCAAGACCGGCCGCGGCTACCACGGCTTCGCC
>JAGWVM010000013.1 GCA_018970895.1 Lysobacteraceae bacterium
GCGCTTGATCGCGGTCGCCAGCTGGCGCTGGTAGCGCGCCTTGGTGCCGGTGATGCGGCTCGGCACGATCTTGCCGTTCTCGGTGACGTACTGGCGCAGCGTGTTGAGATCCTTGTAGTCGATCTCCTTCACCTTTTCGGCGGTGAAGCGGCAGAACTTGCGGCGGCGGAAGAACTTGGACATGGCTGGTGTGCTCCTGATCAGTCGTCGCTGTCGCGATCGTTGTCGCGGCTGCCGCGACGGTCGTCGCCTTCATTGTCGTCGTCACGGCGACGCGAACCCTTGGCGTCGTCCTTTTCCTTCGACTTGAGGATGAAGGACGGCTCGGTGTCGGCCTCGTCGCGGCGGATGCACAGATGGCGCAGCACGGCATCGTTGAAACGGAAGCCCGACTCGAGCTCGTTCAGCGCGTTCTGGGTGACCTCGATGTTCAGCAGCACATAGTGCGCCTTGGCCAGGTCGACGATCGGGTACGCCAGCTGGCGGCGACCCCAGTCCTCGAGGCGGTGGATCTTGCCGCCGTCGGCCTCGATCAGCGCCTTGTAGCGCTCGATCATTGCCGGCACCTGCTCGCTCTGGTCAGGGTGGACCAGGAACACGACTTCGTAATGACGCAGGGTCATTGTTGGGTAACTCCTTGTGGATGCGGCCTTTTTCGGGCCTGGCAGCCTCCCGTCGGTGCGGTGAGGCAAGGTTCCGCCCGGAGCCTTTCGCTCTGGACAGAAGCGGAATTGTACGGTGCGCCCGGCGGCGACCGCAAGCGATTGATTCGAGGGAAAACGGCGGCAATCCGCCGGGACCGTTCAGCCGACCGTGAAGCTCTCGCCGCAGCCGCACTCACCGGTGGCGTTGGGATTGTGGAACACGAAGCTGGCGTTGAGCCCCTGCCGCTGGAAGTCGATCACGGTGCCGTCGACCAGCGGCAGGCTCTTGGCGTCGACCACCACCGGCAGGCCGTCGATCTCGATCACCCGGTCGTCGGCGGCCAGCTCGTCGGCCAGGTCCACCACGTAGGCGAAGCCCGAGCAGCCGGTGCGCTTCACGCCGAAGCGCACGCCGGGCGCCGTGGGCGTCTGGTCAAGGAAGTGGCGCATCCGCTGGCTGGCGGCAGGGGTGATCGAAATCGTCATGGCGTGCAACCGTTTACGTGGCGACCGGCGCAGGCTCGCGGGTCCGTCGGAACCTACATTATCATGCGGGATTGGCCGGTTCCGACCCTCGTCGAGATCCCACCCGGTCATCACTTCCCACAATCCAGGCGTCCAGATGCGGCGCCGCAGCAGGAGTTTCAATCCATGGCGTTGGTCAGCGCGACGGTGTGCAGCGTGAAGCAGGCCCTTTCCGGCCAGGTCGAGGCCGGCCGGAAGGTGACCGTGCGCGGCTGGGTGCGGACCATCCGCGAGTCCAAGGGCGGGTTGTCGTTCGTCAACGTGACCGACGGCTCCTGCTTCGACCCGATCCAGGCCGTGGTCACCGACCAGGTGGCCAACTACGAGAGCGAGGTGAAGCGCCTGACCACCGGTGCCGGCGTGATCGTCACCGGGACCCTGGTGCCGTCGCAGGGCAAGGGCCAGCGCTTCGAGATCCAGGCCGAGACGGTGGAGGTCACCGGCTTCGTCGACGACCCGCTGACCTACCCGATCCAGCCCAAGCCGCACACCATGGAGTTCCTGCGCGAGGTCGCCCACCTGCGCCCGCGCACCAACCTGTTCGGCGCGGTCACCCGCGTGCGCCACACGATGATGACGGCGATCCATCGCTGGCTCACCGAGCAGGGCTTCTTCTGGATCAATACCCCGATCATCACCACCTCCGATGCGGAAGGCGCCGGCGACATGTTCCGCCTGTCCACGCTGGACCTGGCCAACCTGCCGCGTACGCCCGAGGGCAAGATCGATTTCCGCAAGGACTTCTTCGGCCGCGAGGCCTTCCTCACCGTGTCCGGCCAGCTCAACGTCGAGGCCTACTGCCTGGCGATGAGCAAGGTCTACACCTTCGGTCCGACCTTCCGCGCCGAGAACTCCAACACCCCGCGCCACCTGGCCGAGTTCTGGATGGTGGAGCCGGAAATCGCCTTCGCCGACCTCAACGCCGACGCCGACTGCGCCGAGGGCTTCCTCAAGGCGATCTTCAAGTCGGTGCTGGAAGAGCGCGCCGACGACATGGCGTTCTTCGCCGAGCGCGTGCTGCCGGAGGCCGTCTCGCGCCTGGAGAACTTCATTGCCCAGCCGTTCGAACGCATCGACTACACCGACGCCATCGACATCCTGAGGAACTGCGGCCAGAAGTTCGAATTCCCGGTCGCCTGGGGCGTCGACCTGCAGACCGAACACGAGCGCTACCTGGCCGAGAAACATGTCGGCCGTCCCGTGGTCGTAATGAACTACCCCGAGGCGATCAAGGCCTTCTACATGCGCCTGAACGACGACGAGAAGACGGTGGCGGCGATGGACGTCCTCGCCCCCGGCATCGGCGAGATCATCGGCGGCAGCCAGCGCGAGGAACGCCTGGACTACCTCGACACCCGCATGGCCAAGTTCGGCCTGGATGCCGAAACGTACGGCTGGTACCGCGACCTGCGCCGTTACGGCACCGTGCCGCACGCCGGCTTCGGCCTGGGCTTCGAGCGCCTGCTGGTCTACGTCTGCGGCCTGTCCAACATCCGCGACGCCATTCCCTACCCCCGCGTGGCCGGTTCGGCCGAGTTCTGACCTTCGCGAGTCCCCGACGCATGCGCCTGCTGTCCAAGCTCCCTGCCCTGCTCATCGCCCTGGCCCTGTGCCTGGCGCTGGGCGCCTGCCACAGCGCCAAGGTGTTCGTCCCGCCGAACCTGCGCCCGCCGTCCGACAGCGGCGACGCGCTGAAAACCGCCCGGCAACGCCTGCAGGACGCCACGCCGTGCTGCACCAGCTTCGCGGACTTCTCCTACCGCACCCTGCTGCCGTGGCGGCCGAAGAAATTCGAACTGGGCCCCAACAGCCCGGTCGCCAACCTCAACGGCGTGCGCAGCCACTTCCTCGCGTTCAAGCTCCCGCCGGACCTGAAGATGCCCTACCGCGTGGCGATCAAGTCCGAATTGAACGGGCGCTGGCTGCACTCGGCCTACCTGTTCGCACCGACCACGGTGGTCCTCGATGACGCGTTCCAGCCGATCGACGGCAAGGACATCCCGCTGTGCGAATACATGGGCTGGAGCAAGTCCAGCACCGGCGCGTTCGGCAGCGCCACCATCGACAACCCCAAGGCGCGGTATCTGGTGATCTACTCCTCCGGCGACCAGCAATCGAGCGACACCTACTGGGAGCAGTCGCCCGCCGCGTTCTCGGCCGAGGCGCCGGTGAACATGACCTCCAAAGGCAGCTTCAAGATTCCGCACGGGCCCGACGGCAAGATCTGGGTCGGCCTGATGAACGACAGCTACAAGACCGCCGTTGACCAGGCCGTCTGCGGCGAGGCGCCGAAAGGCGACGGCCTGCTCAAGACGCTGAGCACGCTGCCCAGCCACTGGATCGGGAGCACCAACTGATGTCGCTGGGTCTGGTCTACCTGGGCCTGCTGCTGGGCGGCGTGGCCAGCTTCCTGCTGCACTACCTGGCGCTGGGCCGGCTGGCCAGCCGGCTGCGGCAGCAGCACCCGGACAAGTGGAAGATCATCGCGCAGGACGAGCGCGGTCTCGCCGTCAGCACGCCGATGCGCTGGATCCGCCTGCAGAACGCGCTGCGTTCGCCGGTGCTGCCCGCGCTGGAGGATCCGGTGCTCAACCGCTGGCGACGGTTGTGGCGGATCTTTCCCCTGCTCGCCTGGGCGTTCCTGATCGCGGCCTTCGCGCTGCGATGGATCGCCCGCTGATCCGGACCGGAGAAATCACTCGATGCAACTGAGCCTGGAAGGACGACACGCCCTGGTCTGCGGCGCCTCGCAGGGCATCGGGCGCGCTTCGGCGATTGAACTGGCCCGTCTGGGTGCCCGCGTCACCCTGCTGGCGCGCTCGGCCGACGTGCTCGAGGCCGAAGCGCAGGCCCTGCCCCGACCGCACGACCAGGCGCACGACTGGCGCGCGGTGGACATGGCCGACACCACCGCGCTGGCTGCGTTCGCGCGCGACCTGGTCGCGGGCGGACCGGTGCACATGCTGGTGAACAACACCGGCGGTCCCGCCGCCGGCACGGCGCACGAGGCAGCTCCGGCCGCCTACGAGGCCGCGTTCCGACAGCACCTGCTGGCGGCGCAGACCCTGCTGCAGGCCGTGCTGCCAGGCATGCGTGCGGACGGCTTCGGACGACTGGTCAACGTGATCTCCACCTCGGTCAAGGAACCGATCCCCGGGCTCGGCGTGTCCAACACGATCCGCGCGGCGATGGCCGGCTGGGCCAAGACCCTGGCCGCCGAGCTCGCCCCCGACGGCATCACGGTGAACAACGTGTTGCCGGGTTACACGCGCACGGCGCGCCTGGACGGCCTGCTCGCGGCGCAGGCCGCTGCGTCCGGCCGCCCGGTTGATGCGATCGCCGATGAACTGGCCGCCACGATCCCCGCACGCCGCTTCGGCGACGCCGCGGAGGTAGCCGCGGTGGTGGCCTTCCTCTGCACCCCGGCCGCCGCCTACGTCACCGGCACCAGCATTCCGGTCGACGGCGGCCGCACCCGCGCGCTCAGCTGACGCCATGCCCGAAGGTCCCGAGATCCGCCGCGCTGCCGATGCCCTCGCCAGGGCTGTCGTCGGTGAGCCACTTGTGCAGGCATGGTTCGCGCCGCCGGCACTTCAGCGCTACGGGAAAAAGCTGGCCGGCCACCACATCGAGGCGATCACCCCTCACGGCAAGGCGCTGCTCACCCGCTTCGACAACGGGCTGACGCTTTACTCGCACAACCAGCTCTACGGCGTCTGGCGCGTGGCAAACGCCGGCGAGCGTCCGGCCACCGGGCGCAGCCTGCGGGTGGCACTGGAGACGGCGCGCAAGGCGATCCTGCTGTACAGCGCCACCGACATCGAGATGTGGCCGACCGCGCAGGTGCACGAGCATCCGTTCCTGCAGCGGATCGGACCGGATGCGCTCGATCCCGCGCTCGATGCGGCTGCTGTCGAGTCGCGGCTGCGGGATCCCCTCTTCACGCGACGCCGGCTCGGCGCGCTGCTGCTGGACCAGGCCTTCGTCGCCGGCCTGGGCAACTACCTGCGGGTGGAGATCCTGTGGGAAGCCGGGCTGGACCACGATCGCCGCCCGTGCGACCTGGACGACACCGAGCGCGCCCTGCTGGCCGAGGCCATCCTGGACCTGCCACGCCGGTCCTATCGCACCCGCGGCCGGCGCGGCGCCGGTCACCTGCAGGACACCCCGTTCCGCTTCCGCGCGTACGAGCGCGCGGGCGAACCCTGCGAGCGCTGCCTCACGCCGATCGAGAAGTCGATGGTGGCGAGCCGGCCGTTCTACGCCTGCCCGCGCTGCCAGCGCTGAGGCTCACTGCCTCGGTTACCATGGCGGCCCCAAGCGCAGGGCGTCCCGTCGCCTGACGGCGCGCCCGCCGAGGACTCCGATGAGTTACAACCCGCTGCAGGACCTGATCGACAGCAACCGGCGCTGGTCTGCCCAGGTCCGCGAGGCCGATCCGGCTTTCTTCCAGCGGCTCGCCCAGCAGCAATCGCCCCGCTACCTGTGGATCGGCTGTTCCGACTCGCGCGTGCCCGCCACGCAGATCGTCGACCTGCCGCCGGGCGAGATCTTCGTGCAGCGCAACGTGGCCAACGTGGTCTCGCACACCGACCTGAACTGCCTGAGCACCATCCAGTTCGCCGTCGACGTGCTCAAGGTGGAGCACATCATCGTGGTCGGTCATTACGGCTGCGGCGGCGTGCAGGCGGTGCTCGACCAGCGCCGGATGGGACTGGTCGACAACTGGCTGCGCCATGTCGGCGACGTGGCGCAGAAGCACCACGGCATGCTGTCGGGGCTGCAGGACATGACCGACCGCAACGTGCGCCTGTGCGAACTCAACGCGCTGGAGCAGGCGGTCAACGTGTGCCACACGACGATGGTGATGGATGCCTGGGAGCGTGGCCAGGAGCTCAACGTGCACGCCTGGTGCTACAGCCTCACCAACGGCCACATGAACGACCTCGGCATGCACGTGCGCAGCCACGAGGCGATCTGGCCGACCTACCGCGAGGCGCTCGAGCGCCTCACGCGCCGGGTCGGCGAACCGGACTGACTCCGCCGCGCCCGGGTGGCGCGCTTCAGGGCTGCAGGCAGCAGCGCAGCAGTTCGCCGATCAGCGTCTGCACCGCAGCGGCGCGGTCGGCGCGGTAGTCCAGCGTGGACTCGTCCATGTAGTTGCACTGCGCCAGTTCGAGCTGCACCGCCTGCACGCCGTCGTCCGGCCGACCGTAGTGGCGGGTGATGTAGCCCCCCTTGAAGCGCCCGTCCACCACGTGGGTATGCGTCGTCTGGGCGGCCAGCCGGTCGGCCAGGCGCTGCCGCAGCCCGCCGCTGCAGCTCGCGCCATCGGCCGTGCCGAGGTTGAAGTCGGGCAGGCGACCGTCGAACAGCAAGGGCACCACGCTGCGGATGGAATGGCCCTCCCACAGCACGGCCCGCCCGTGCACGGCCTTCAGGCGCACCAGCTCGTCCCGCAGCGCAAGGTGATAGGGGCGCCAGAAGGCCTCGACGCGGCGTGCGATGTCCTGCGCGTCGGGTTCGGCCCCGTCGGCATACAGCGGCGTACCGTCGAAGCCGATGGTCGGTACCAGCCCGGTCTCGCGGCGCCCGGGATACAGCGCCTGGCCGTCGGCCGGCCGGTTGAGGTCCACCACATAGCGCGACATCAACGGACGCAGCACGCTGGCGCCCAGCGCTTCGGCCAGCGGCGCGTAGAGCCGGCCGACATGCCAGTCGGTATCCACCGAACGCCGGGCCGCCGGAAGCATGCGCGCGGCGATGTCGTCGGGAATCGTGCTGCCGTCGTGCGGGAGGCTGATCAGCAGCGGCGCCGTGCCGTGCTCGAGGGTGAAGATCGGGTGCTCCATCGGCACAGTGTAGCGGCGCGCCGGCGCGCGCGATCCGGCACGAGGGCGGGCCGGCCCGACAGGCACGCAACGATTCATCCCATGCAGGGGTACCCGCCGCTTGCGCCACACGGATTACGGTCGTAATCTCGATACGAATTACATTCGTAATCCTTGGGAGCCCACGATGACCGAGTCGCCGCCCAGCATCACCGACGCCGAGAGCCAGGTCATGACCGTGCTGTGGGACCAGGCCCCGCGCAGCTCGGAAGAGATCGTGGCCGCGCTAGCCGACACCGGCTGGCACGAAAAGACCATCCGTACCCTGCTCAACCGCCTGCTCGGCAAGCGGGCGGTGGCCGCGGACCGCGACGGTCGCCGCTACCAGTACCGGCCGCTGCTCAGCCGCGAGCAGTGGCAGTCGCAGGAGAGCCGCAGCCTGCTCGACCGCGTGTTCGGCGGGCGCGTGGCACCGCTGCTGGCGCACTTCAGCCGCCACGAGAAACTCAGCGACAAGGACATCGCCGAGCTGCGCGCACTGATCGACGCGATCGACCGCAAGGAGCACTGAGATGGCCGCCGTCCTGCTCGACGTCACCCTGGGACTGGCCGTCGCGCTCGCCCTGCGCCGCCCGGTACGGCGCCTGCTGGGCGCCGGCCCGGCCTTCACGCTGTGGCTGTGGCCGTTGCTGCTTGCCTTCGTGCCATGGCTGCCGATGCGGGCGATGCCGGCGTATGCGCTGCCGCCGGTGCTGGCGCAGGCCCGTGCAAGCGCTGCCGCCGCGTTCGCGACAACGCCCCGCATCCACGACATCTGGCTGCTGCTGTGGAGCGCAGGCGCCGTCGTCGCACTGCTGCGACTCGCCATCGCCTACGTCCGGCTGCGACGTGCGGCCCGGCCTGTACCGACGGTGCTGCAGGCGCAGGTGGCCGAGGTGGCGCCCGGGCTGGATCCGCGTCGGCTGCGCCTCCACCCGCAGGGGCCGGCCGTGCTGTGGGCACCACGCAGCCTGGTGCTGCTTCCGGCCGGGTTCGCCCGCGACAGCGACCCGGCGCGCATGCGGATGGTGCTCGCCCACGAATGCACCCACCTGCGCCGCCACGATCCGCTGTGGTCCCTGCTGGCGGAGATCGCCGCCGCCCTCCTTTGGTTCCACCCGCTGGCCTGGCTGGCCCTGCCGCGGTTCCGCCTCGACCAGGAACTGGCCTGCGACGAGCGCACCCTTCGCTCGGGCGATACCGATGCCGCGGCGTACGCACGCACCCTGCTTTCCAGCACCGGCATGGACGTTTCGCCGGTGCTGATCCCCTGGCTCGCCGAGCCGCAGCTGAAGGAACGACTGACCATGATCCGACGCCATCGCACCCGCACCCCGCTTCGCATCGCCGGCACGCTCGGCCTGGCATTGGCCGGCACCGGTCTCGCCCTGGCAGCACGCACCATGCCCCAGGCACCGGCAGGCGCCTCACAGGACATCGCCTTCAATGCCCGCGTGCAGCCGCACTATCCCAAAGCCTCCATCGCGAACAAGGAGCAAGGCACGGTGGTGCTAAAGATCCTGGTCAACCCAGACGGCTCGGTGAAACAGGTCGACTACGACCCCAAGGGCAGCAGCACCACGTCCGGCAACCTGATCGCCGCCGCCAGCGAGGCGGCGATGCAATGGCACTTCAACCCGGCCATGCGCGGCGGCCACGCCATCGAGAGCTACGCCCGGGTCCCGGTCACCTTTTCGCTGGACGAATCACCCACGCCCGTCAGCAAGGCCGAAGCCGAGAAAAAAGCTTCGGAATATGCAAAAAATCGCTGATTTGAAAGTGTTTTGATGCGTTTGGTAGGCTCACGCCATCCGAGTACGGGCCGACCGCATGATGCCGCTCACCACCGCCTCGCCAGATCACCCCGCACGGCCATCCGGTCGCTGGGCACTCGGCGCGCTCGCATGTCTTGCACTGGCCGCCTGCTCCAGCGCCCCGCACCGCCGCGAGCCGACGTTCAAGGCCTCCCATTCCGACCTCGCCGACCTGCCCGCGCGCGCGCCCTCGGCGGCCACGGCGCAGGTCGCCAACGACGTGCTGTTCCGGGCCATGGCGCTGGTCGGCACGCCGTACAAGTGGGGTGGCAACACGCCGGAAACCGGATTCGACTGCAGCGGTCTGGTCGACTACATCTACCGCCATGCGGCCGACATCCTGCTGCCGCACAGCTCGCGCGAGATGGCGGCGCTGGACGGGCGCAAGATCCGGCGCATGACCGACCTGGCCAGCGGCGACCTGGTGTTCTTCGGCAGCCGCGGGGACGTCAGCCACGTCGGCGTCTACGTGGGCAAGGGCCGCTTCGTGCACGCGCCCAACAGCGGCGGCACGGTGCGGCTGGACGACATCGACGGTCCTTACTGGCGCGACCACTTCGAGTTCGGCAAGCGACTGCTGGACTGAGCGGACGTTTGCGACGGCAAAAAAAACGGCGCCCGAGGGCGCCGTTTCCATCTTTCGGGAGGGCAGCCTCAGTGGGCCGCGGCGCCCGGCGGGTGCGCGTGGCCGTGCTGGATCTCTTCCTCGGTCCCCTCGCGCACCTCGTTGATGCTGACGTCGAAGACGAGGGTCTTGCCGGCCATCGGGTGGTTCAGGTCCACGTCCACCGTGGTCATCCCCACCTTGTGCACCACCACCACGCGTTGACCGCCCTGCTTGAGCGCCAGCGTCGTGGCCATGCCCGGCTTGAGCTTGTTGCCCTGCTGGAAGTACTTCTTCGGCACGCGCTGGATCTGGCCTTCCTGGCGCTCGCCGTAGCCTTCGGACGGCGGCACCTCGACCTGGAAGGACTCGCCCGCCTCGCGCTCTTCCAGCGACTTCTCCAGCCCCGGGATCAGCTGGCCGTGGCCAAGCAGGATCCACAACGGCTCGTTGCCGTCCAGCGAGCTTTCCACCTTCTCGCCGTCCACCGTGAGGGTGTAGTGCAGCGAGATCACCTTGTCCTTGCCAGCCTTCATGTCGGTCTCTTTCGGATCGTGCAAAGCGCGCGATTGTATCAGCCCTGCCCGCCGCCGAAGCGCACGCCCCGGACCTCCGGCCCAAGCCAGGCCAGCAGCGCCAGCAGCACCGCCACCGCGGCCATCCACGGCGCCATCACCGCGGCGTAGTTGCCGCCGTTTGCCTCGGCCAGCCAGGCCTGCGCGTAGGCCGTGCTGGCCGCCAGCAGGTTGCCGAGCTGGTAGGCGAAGCCGGGCAGCGTGCCGCGCACCTCGTCCGGCGACATCTCGTTGAGGAACGAGGGCACCACGCCCCAGGCGCCCTGCACCATCACCTGGATCAGGAACGCCCCGAGGCCCAACGTCACCAGCGAACCGCCGAAGGCCCACAGCGGAATGCAGGGCAGCGCCAGCAAGGCCGCCACCACCATCGCCCGGCGCCGCCCGACCCGCTCCGACCACGCGCCGAAGGCCAGGCCGCCGACGATCGCGCCGGCATTGAGCAGCATGGTCAGCAGGGTCACCTCGCCGGTACCCAGGTGCAGCTGCGCCTTCAGGAAGGTCGGGTACATGTCCTGCGAGCCGTGGCTGAACATGTTGAACGCGGCCATCAGCAGCATCATGTAGACCAGCCGCTTCCAGTGCCCCTGCATCGCGTCGAGGACGTGGCGCGGCTGGCCGGCCTGGCGGTGTGCCTCCCACACCGGCGACTCCGGCACCCGGGCGCGCAGGTACAGCACCAGCAGCGCCGGCAGCGCGCCGACCACGAACATCGCCCGCCAGCCCAGCCCGAACACGCCGAACACCAGCCAGTAGGCCAGCGCCCCCAGGAAATAGCCGCAGGGATACCCGCTCTGCAGCAGCCCGGACACGGCGCCGCGCGACGATGCCGGGATCGACTCCATCACCAGCGACGCGCCGATGCCCCACTCGCCGCCCATCGCGATGCCGAACAGGAAGCGCAGCACCAGCAGCGCGTTCAGCGAGGGCGCGAAAGCGCAGGCCAGCTCCAGCGCGGAAAACAGCAGCACGTCGACCATCAGCACCGGGCGGCGACCGTAGCGGTCGGCCAGCCGCCCGAACAGCAGCGCGCCGATCGGTCGCGCCGCCAGTGTCAGCAGGATGCTGAAGGCAACCGCCTTGGGCGTGGTGCCGAAGTCCCCCGCGATGTTGCCGATCACGAACACCAGCAGGAAGAAGTCGAAAGCGTCGAGGGTCCAGCCCAGGAAGCTGGCCAGCACCGTGTGCCGCTGGCGGCTGTCGAGCTGGCGAAACGCGGCGACGAGTGACATGCGGCGACGACTCCGGCGGAAGGCGACCGCCGAGGCTAGCACGCCCGACCCCGCCCTCCCGCCACGCAATGCCTCTTGCCGCATGGCCCGGTTGACTCGCAATTACTTGCGGGCGTACGTTCCTACGGCCAACGCCCGGTCGATGGGGATCGGCCGGCCGCTCCGGCCAGGCATGGCGCCCCCGACGCGGGACGCCATCACCATCATCATTCGGGGAGAGTTCTAGATGACGCAAAAGCCGATTGTCGGCGCGCTGCTGGGCGCGCTTGGCCTGCTGGCCCTGTCCGCGGCCCAGGCCGCCACGCCTGCCTCCATCCATGCCGGCGCGCTGGGCAAGCTCGCACCGGCCGCCCTGGCCAACCGCCTCGGGCTGGATTCGCACGGATCGCTCGCCGCACAGGCGCAAGGACGCACCCTTCGGGGAACTCTCAAGACCCGCGAACAGCAGATGTTCGGCAACGTGCCGGTGTACGGTCGCGCGGTGGTGGTCGAGCGTGACGGTGCGGGCAGCGTGCTGAGCGTCGAAGGCCGCCTGGCCCACGGCCTCGGTTTCGACCTCGCCTCCACCACGCCCGTCCTGAGCGGCGACCAGGCCGTGCAGACACTGCGCCAGCATGCCGGCCTGCTGCCGTTCGGCGTGGGCGCGGAC
The DNA here is from genome assembly GCA_018970895.1 of Lysobacteraceae bacterium. Classification (GTDB taxonomy): domain Bacteria; phylum Pseudomonadota; class Gammaproteobacteria; order Xanthomonadales; family Rhodanobacteraceae; genus Dyella_A. Next base: position 11,914 of record JAGWVM010000013.1, read on the forward strand.
GCGGTGGCGCCATCCAGCCTGCAGAACGTCAGGCACGACCTGTTCGTCTATGCCGACGGCGGCAAGGCCCGCCTGGCCTACCTGACCTCGTTCTTCACCGATGCCCAGGGCAAGCCGACCCGCCCGACCGCACTGATCGATGCTGACACCGGCGAGGTGATCCAGAGCTGGGAAGGCCTCACCACCAAGGGCAGGCCCGGCGGCGGCGGCGGTGGCGGCACCACCACCCCGGCGACCGCCACGGGCCCGGGCGGAAACCAGAAGACCGGACAGTACTTCTACGGTACCGACTACGCGGCGCTCAGCGTGCAGCAGTCCGGCAGCACCTGCACCATGCAGAACCCGGACGTGGCCACCTACAACCTCAATCAGAAACGCACCGGCGGCTCGCTGTGGACGTTCACCTGCCCCACCAGCAGCGGTGACGGCATCAACGGCGCCTACTCGCCGATCAACGACGCGCACCACTTCGGCGGCGTCGTGCACGACATGTACAAGAACTGGTTCGGCGCACCGCCGCTGGCGTTCCAGCTGGTGATGAACGTCCACTACAACCGCAACTACGAGAACGCGTTCTGGAACGGCTCGTCGATGAACTTCGGCGACGGCGCCAGCTATTTCTACCCGCTCGTGTCGCTGGACGTGACCAGCCACGAGATCAGCCACGGCTTCACCGAGCAGCACTCCAACCTCGCCTACTCCGGACAGTCCGGCGGCATGAACGAGGCGTTCTCGGACATGGCCGGCGAAGCGGCCGAATACTACGACCGCGGCAGCAACGACTGGCTGGTGGGAGCGGAGATCATCAAGAACGGCACGGCACTGCGCTGGATGTGCACGCCCACGCTGGACGGCGCCTCGATCGACAACGCCGCCGACTACACCTCGACCCTCGACGTGCACTACTCCAGCGGCGTCTACAACAAGGCCTTCTGCACGCTGGCGAAGACCTCGACGTGGAACACCCGCAAGGCGTTCGAAGTATTCGAGCGGGCCAACGCGCTGTACTGGACCTCGACCGCGACCTTCAACTCCGGCGCCTGCGGCGTCGAGAGCGCGGCAGCGGACCTGGGCTACTCCGGCAGCGACGTGGCGGCGGCCTTCACCGCCGTCGGCGTGACCTGCCAGTAATTCGGCACGCAAGGCAGCACCCGGAGGCCGGCCCGCGAGGGCCGGCCTTCTTCGTTCCCGGCCCGTACTCCCACCCTGAGAACCCGATTGCTGCACCGCAAGCAGCGCCGGTGCGATTCCGCTACACTGGCCCGGCTCGTAGACGCCTCCGACTCCCTAGCGGAGATCTCGGCGAGGGTTGAACCCTTGCCCATTTCCCCACCCCGGTAGCGCGCGCGACACCCGGCCAGCCCACCTTCCCCGGTGCGCGGCCGCCGTTGATCATTGCCTGGCGCGCGGTATCAGGGAGCGCGAAGGGCCACCTCAGGAGTTTCCATGTCCTTCGAATCGCTGGGCCTTGCGCCCGCGTTGCTGCGTGCGCTGACCGACCAGGGCTACGCCGAACCCACGCCGGTGCAGGCCGGCTCCATCCCGCTGGTGATCGCCGGCCACGACCTGCTGGCTGCCGCCCAGACCGGCACCGGCAAGACCGCGGCGTTCGCCCTGCCGGTGATCCACAAGCTGATCGACGCCGGCGCCCCGCAGACCCGTCGCCCGCGCGTGCTGGTGCTGACCCCGACCCGCGAACTGGCCGCCCAGGTCAACGACAACTTCCGCGACTACGCCAGATACGTGCGCGTGGCCACCACCACCATCTTCGGCGGTGTGGGCATGGGGCCGCAGATCAACGCCCTGCGTCGCGGCGTGGACGTGGTGATCGCCACCCCGGGCCGGCTGATCGACCACATGCAGCAGCGCACGATCGACCTCGGCGGCATCGACACGCTGGTGCTGGACGAGGCCGACCGCATGCTCGACATGGGCTTCCTGCCGGCGCTCAAGCGCGTGCTTTCGGCCCTGCCGAAGCAGCGCCAGACGCTGCTGTTCTCGGCCACCTTCGCGCCGGCGATCAAGGCGCTGGCGATGCAGTTCATGCGCGACCCGAAGGAGGTCTCGGTGACCCCGGCCAACACCGTGGCGCCGCTGGTCAGCCACCACGTGCACCCGGTGGACGCGGCGCGCAAGCGCGACCTTCTGCTGCACGTGCTGGCCGCCGACAGCCGCCGGCAGACCCTGGTGTTCAGCCGCACCAAGCACGGCGCCGACAAGCTGGTGACGTTCCTGGAAGTGTCCGGCGTGCGCGCCGCGGCGATCCACGGCAACAAGAGCCAGAACGCACGCACCCGCGCGCTCAGCGACTTCAAGAGTGGCCGCACCACCGTGCTGGTGGCCACCGACATCGCCGCCCGCGGCATCGACATCGACCAGCTGCCGATGGTGATCAACTTCGATCTGCCGATGGTCGCCGAGGACTACGTGCACCGCATCGGCCGCACCGGGCGCGCCGGCTCCACCGGCCTCGCGATATCGCTGGTCAGCCATGACGAGTCGGGTCTGCTGCGCGACATCCTGAAGCTGGTCAAGCAGGAGATCGCGATCGATCCGGTCGCCGGCTTCGAGCCCTCCGCGCCGCTGCGGCTGGATCCGGGCGCGCCCAAGCCGGTGCAGGGCAACCAACGCCAGGGCCGCCCCGGCAACCGTCCGGCCGGACAGGGCAAGACCAACCCGAACCACCGTCCGCACGGCCACGTGCAGGCCGGCGGCGGCGACCATGCCGCCGGCAACCGTTCGCGCCGCCGGCGCGGCCGTCCGGCGGCCAACGCCTGATCCCGGAGACGTGGCGGCGCCCCGCCGCCACGCCGCTCAACCCGGGGCGATCTTTGCCGTGAGCACGTGGTCCTCCCACGTGCCGGCGATCTGCAGGTAACTCCGCGCCAGCCCCTCGCGCTCGAAGCCGAGCACGGCCAGCAGCCGGCCACTGCGCGCATTGCGCGGCAGGTAGTTGGCCATCACCCGATGCAGGCCCAGCGGGCCGAATGCCCAGTCCAGCGCCGGTGCCAGCGCCTCGCGCATCAGTCCCTGCCCCTGCCGGTCCGCGGCCAGGCCGTAGCCGAGCTGGCAGGCCTGGAACGGGCCGCGCACCACGTTGGAGAACGTGAAGCTGCCACACACTTCGCGCTCGTCGGGATCGAAGATCAGGATCGGGTAGGCCTGGTCGCGGGCGACGCCGACCATCCACTCCTCCAGCGAGCGAAGCGCGTGGGCCTGCGTGTAGTACGCCGCGTCTCGCAGCGGCTCCCACGGCGCCAGATGCTCGCGGTTGGCGGTGCGGTAGCGCCAGAGCGCCTCGGCATCGTCCGGTTTGGCGAGCCGGCAGCACAGCCGCGGCGTGCGCCAGGCGATCGCCCCGCTCATGCCAGCCCGAGCGCCTGCGCGTGGTGGCGCAGGTGGTCCTCGATGAAGGTGCTGATGAACCAGTAGCTGTGGTCGTAGCCGGGGTGCCGGCGCAGCAGCAGCGCCTGCCCGGCCTCGGCACAGGCCTGGTCGAACAGCTCGGGCTTGAGCTGGCGCTCCAGAAAGGCATCGGCCTCGCCCTGGTCGACCAGGATCGTGCCGGGGAAGGTCTGGCGCCGCACCAGTTCGCAGGCGTCGTAGTTCGCCCAGGCCCGGCGATCCTCGCCCAGGTAGCGCGGCAAGGCCTTCTGCCCCCACGGCACCTGGCTGGGCGCCACGATCGGTGCGAAGGCCGACACCGAGCGAAAGCGCTGCGGATGGCGCAGGGCCAGGGTCAGTGCGCCGTGGCCGCCCATCGAGTGGCCGGCGATGGAGCTGCGCGACGGGTCGACCGGGAAGTGTCGCGCGACCAGCGCCGGCAGCTCGTCGATCACGTAGCTGTGCATGCGGAATCGTGCGGCATACGGCGCCTGCGTGGCGTCGACATAGAAGCCCGCCCCCTCGCCGAACTCCCAGTCGCCGGTGGCGCCCTCGATCCCGGTGCCGCGCGGGCTGGTGTCCGGCATCACCAGCACCATGCCGTACCGCGCCGCCACTCGCTGCATGCCGGCCTTGATGGTGGCGGTCTCCTCGGTGCAGGTGAGTCCGGCGAGGTAGTACAGCACCGGGCACGGCCCCTGCACCGCCTGCGGCGGCTGGTACACGGCGAAGCGCATCAGCCCCGCGCAAGCAGTCGAGTCGTGCCGGTAGAAGCCCTGCACGCCACCGAAACAGGCCTGCTCGGAGAGGGTCTCGATATCGCTCATGCGTGACTCCTGGGGTGGGACGAGCCCGCGATGATAGCGCCGGCGCCTCAGCGCTCCTGGTCGGTCGGCCGCATCAGCACCTCGTTGATGTTGACGTGCGGCGGCCGCGTCACGCAGAACGCAATCGCCTCGGCCACGTCGCGCGACTGCAGCTGGCGCATCGAGTCGGCCCAGGCGTTGATCGCGTCCTTCGTCGCGGCGTGGCCGATGTGGTCGCGCAGCTCGGTCTCCACCACGCCCGGCTCGATCACGGTAACCCGGATGCCATGCGCGCAGACCTCGCGACGCAGCGCCTCGGAGAACGCCACCACGCCGAACTTGGTTGCCGAGTAGGCGGCCGCGTTCGGATTGGCGATGCGCCCGGCGGTGGAGGACACGTTGACGATGTGGCCGTCGCCGCGCGCGGTCATGCCGGGCAGCGCGGCCTGGGTCGCGGCGATCAGGCCCAGCACGTTGAGCTCCATCATGTGCCGCCAGCGGCCGAGGTCGGCCTCGGCCACCGGCTCGAGGTACATCACGCCGGCGTTGTTGACCAGGACGTCCAGACGTCCATAGTGCGCCTCGGCCTCGCGCACCACGCGCTGTGCCGTGGCCTCGTCGGCGAGGTCTGCCGCCAGCACCAGCGGCTCGGCACCGAGCCCGGCAAGGGTGGCGGCCAGCTTGTCCAGTCGCTCGCGGCGGCGGGCGGTCACTGCCACCCGCGCCCCCTCTTCGGCCAGCGCGATCGCGGTTGCCTCGCCGATCCCCGAAGAGGCCCCGGTCACCAGCGCGACCTTGCCCACCAGACGCTTCGTCATGCTGCAAATCTCCTGTGGCCTGAATGCATTACGACGCGGGCCGAGTGCCCGCGGACTGCTACAATAGCCGTCATTCTCCCGCATGCCGACCGGCGTGCCACCCCGAGGTTCCACGATGTCATCCCCGTCTTCCGACTCCGCTCCGGCTGCTGCCGGCTTCTCCGCGCTTGGCCTTTCGCCCGCCCTGCTGCAGGCGCTGTCCGGGGTGGGCTACGAGTCCCCCTCGCCGATCCAGGCCGCCACCATCCCGCCGCTGATGGAGGGCCGCGACGTGCTCGGCCAGGCACAGACCGGCACCGGCAAGACCGCGGCCTTCGCGCTGCCGATCCTCTCGCGCATCGAGCTCAGGTCCGGCAAGCCGCAGGCGCTGGTGCTGGCACCGACGCGCGAGCTGGCGATCCAGGTCGCCGAGGCGTTCCAGCGCTACGCCACGCACATGCCCGGGCTGCAGGTGCTGCCGATCTACGGTGGGCAGAGCTACGGCCCGCAGCTGCAGGCGCTGCGCCGTGGCGTGCAGGTGGTGGTGGGCACCCCCGGCCGCGTGATCGACCATCTGGACAAGGGCACGCTCGACCTCTCGGAGCTGAAGTACCTGGTCCTCGACGAGGCCGACGAGATGCTGCGCATGGGCTTCATCGACGACGTCACCAAGGTGCTGGAGGCGACGCCGCCGACCCGCCAGGTGGCGCTGTTCTCGGCCACCATGCCCACGGTGATCCGCAAGATCGCCCAGCAGCACCTGAAGGATCCGGTCGAGGTCACCATCAAGTCCTCCACCACCACCGCGGCCAACATCCGCCAGCGCTACTGGTTCGTCTCCGGCCTGCACAAGCTGGACGCGATGACGCGCATCCTGGAGGCCGAGCCGTTCGACGCGATGATCATCTTCGCGCGCACCAAGCAGGCCACCGAGGAGCTGGCAGAGAAGCTGTCCGCGCGCGGCTTCGCCGCCGCCGCGATCAACGGCGACATCGCGCAGCCGCAGCGCGAGCGGGTGATCCAGCAGCTCAAGGACGGCAAGCTCGACATCCTGGTGGCCACCGACGTGGCCGCACGGGGACTGGACGTGGAACGCATCACCCACGTGATGAACTACGACATCCCCTACGACACTGAAAGCTATGTGCACCGCATCGGCCGCACCGGCCGCGCGGGTCGCAACGGGGAGGCGATCCTGTTCGTCACCCCTCGCGAAAAGGGCATGCTGCGGGCGATCGAGCGCGCCACCCGCCAGCCGATCGAGGAGATGAAGCTGCCCACCGTCGAGGCGGTCAACGACGTGCGCATCGCCAAGTTCAAGCAGCGCATCAGCGACACCCTGGCGCAGGGCTCGCTTGAGCTTTTCCAGCAGCTGATCGAGCAATACGAATCCGAGCACGACGTGCCGGCCATCGAGATCGCCGCGGCGCTGGCGCGCATCGCCCAGGGCGACCAGCCGCTGCTGCTGACGCCGCCGCCCAAGCGCGAGTTCGAACCGCGCGAGCGGCCGGCCCGCACCGAGCGCGAGCCGCGGGACGCGCGCGACGGTGGCGGCCGCGACAGCGCCCCGCGCGAGGGCTTCCGCCCCACCGTGCGCGCCCACGCCACCGAGCCGGGCAAGCGCACCTACCGCATCGAAGTGGGCCACGAGCACGGCGTGAAGCCGGGCAACATCGTCGGCGCCATCGCCAACGAGGCCGGGCTGGAGAGCAGTCACATCGGCCGCCTGAGCATCCGCGGCGACTACAGCCTGGTCGACCTGCCCGACGGCATGCCCAAGGAGATCTTCGAGCACCTGAAGAAGGTGTGGGTGGTGCAGCGCCAGCTGCGCATCCACGAGTGGGACGGCCAGGACGACGGCGCCGCCGACCGGCCGCCGCCGCGCCGCAGCGGTCCGCGTCCGGGCGGCTTCAAGGGCAAGCCCCGGCCGGGCGGGCACGGCAAGCCGCCGCGCCGCCATTCCTGAGTTCCCGACACCGCGCCACGGCGCGGTGTCTTTTTTAGGGGCGGGGGACTCGCCGGCAACGACAGGCGGCACGTAACATCATGCGATGACCTGTCGACGCCTGTCTGCATGACCGCCGCCCCCGATCCCCGCATGCACGGCCTGTCCGCCTCGGAACGCGACCGGCTGCACGCCGCCGCCCGAGCGATCCGCGACGGCCAGCTCGATGCCGCCGACCGCCTGCTCGACCAGTTGCAACGGCTGGTGCCGCGGCAGGCCGAGGTACTGCGGCTGAAAGGCATCGCCGCGACCCGTCGCGGCCGCATCGACGAGGCCGCCACCATCCTGCGCCGGGCGCTGGCACTGGCCCCGGGCGACGCGCTGGTGATGAACGACCTGGCCAGCGCGCTGGCGCAGCGCGGCGAGCTGGACGAGGCCCTGGCGACCTGGCAACAGGCCTGCGTCGCCGCCCCGGACTACCCGATGGCCTGGTTCAACCTCGGCCGCAACCTGCAGCAGCTCGGCGACAGCGAGGACGCCGTGCGCGCGCTGGAACGCGCCGCCGCGCTGGCGCCGGACCTGCTGCCGGCACACATCCTGGCCGGCGACGCGCTGGTGCACCTGGGCCGCTTCGCGGACGCCGCCGCGCATTACCGCGCCGCGCTCGCCGTGCACCCGGCCTGCGGCGACGCCTGGCGCGGGCTGGGCAACATCAAGACCCGGCCGCTCACCGCCGCGGACATCGCGGCGCTGCAGGCGCAGCTGGCGCGGCCGGACCTCGTGGACAGCGACCGCATCGCGATGGGCTTCGCGCTGGGCAAGGCGCTGGAGGACCACGGACGCCATCCCGAGGCGTTCGCCGCGCTGGCCGGGGCCAACGCCCGCACGCGCCGGCTCGCGCCGTGGCAGGCCGCGGCCTTCAGCGCGCACGTGGCGCGGCTGGTCGAGGCCACGCGCCACCTGCCCGCGCCCGTCGGTCCGGCGCTGGGCGACGAAGTGATCTTCATCGTCGGACTGCCGCGTTCGGGCTCCACGCTGCTCGAGCAGATCCTCGCCGCGCACCCCGAGGTCGAGGGTGCCAGCGAGCTGGACGATCTGGACGCGGTGATCGCCGAGGAGTCGCACCGACGCCGGCAGTCCTTGCCGGCGTGGCTGCCGGCGGCAAGCGCCGAGGACTGGGCGCGGCTGGGCCGGCGCTACCTCGAACGCACCGCGCGCTGGCGCACGCGTCGCCCGCGGCACACCGACAAGCTGCCGGAGAACTGGCTGCACACCGGCCTGCTGGCCGCGATGCTGCCGGGTGCACGCGTCGTCGATGCGCGGCGCGACGCACTGGAAGCGGGCTGGTCGTGCTTCAAGCAGCAGTTCTACCGGCTGCCGCACTTCGCCTGTGATCTGGCCGACATCGCCGCCTACACCCGCGACTACGAGCGCGCGATGGCCGCCTGGCAGGCGGCCCGTCCGCAGCGCGTGCGGGTGCAGCGCTACGAGGCGCTGCTGGAGCGGCCGGAGGACGAGATCCGCGCCCTGCTCGGGTTCTGCGGCCTGCCGTTCGACCCGGCCTGCCTCCACTACCACCGCGCCATGCGCAGCGTGCGTACGCCGAGCGCCTCGCAGGTGCGCCAGCCGCTGCGCCGCGACACCGCGCGGGCGGCGCACTACGGTGCGCTGCTGGACCCGCTGCGGCAGGCGCTGGCAGCATCGGCCGGGCACGGCTGATCCGGTCGTTCGCGACGGGCAACGGTCTGTGCGCCGGGCCGGTCGCGCGTCCCGCCCGAGTCGCCCCCATGATGTGAGCCATGGATTCCTTGCCCACCCTCTACGTCTCCCATGGCTCTCCGATGACCGCCCTCGAACCCGGCCCGACCGGCGTCCGGCTGGCGGAACTGGCCGCAGCGCTGCCGCGCCCGCGCGCCATCGTGGTGGCCAGTGCGCACTACCTGGCGCGTTCGCCCCGGGTGGGCGGCGCGTCGCGGCCGGACACCGTGCACGACTTCGGCGGCTTCCCGCAGGCGCTTTACCAGTTGCAGTACCGGGCGCCGGGCGATCCGGCGCTGGCCTCGCGGGTGGCCGGGTTGCTGGAGACGGCCGGCATGCCGGCGGTGGTCGAGCCGGAGCGGGGCTTCGACCACGGCATCTGGGTGCCGCTGCGGCTGATGTACCCCGACGCCGACATCCCGGTGGTGCCGCTGTCGATCCAGCCGATGCACGGACCGGCGCATCACCTCGCCCTGGGCCGGGCGCTGGCGCCCCTGCGCGACGACGGCGTGCTGGTGATCGGCTCCGGCTCGATCACCCATAACCTGCACGACTTCCGCGCCGGCCACGACGCCGACCACGAGGCGCCGTACGTGCGCCCCTTCATCGGCTGGATCGAGCAGCGGCTCGCGGCGGGCGACACCGCCGCCCTGCTCGACTATCGCCGGCAGGCGCCGTTCGCCGCGCGTGCCCATCCCACCGACGAGCACCTGCTGCCGCTGTTCGTCGCCCTGGGTGCCGCGGGCGACGCCGCGCGGTCGCAGCGGCTGGACGCCGGCGTCGACCTGGGCTTCCTCGCCATGGACATCTACCGCTTCGGCGCGGCGGCCTGATCAGCGCGCCGCGACCTTGTCGCCGGTGCTCACCCGGGCCCGGCCGGCCTGGCAGGTGAAGCGGAACGCGTAGTCGAGGCTGAAGGGCTCGGTGCGGCTGTCCACCACGTGGCTTTCGCCGTTGGCGTCGGCCGACCAGTGGTTGATCTGCAGCGGATCGAAGCGCCACTGCATCGCTGCGGACCGGGTCGCCTCCAGGAACGGCCGCCCCTCCGGTGCCGCCGCCTCCGCGCTGTCCGGCCTCACCTCGGTGACGCGGCCACGGATATCGACAATGAGCTTGACGATCACCTCGACCGCCGGCGGACAGGCCGCCAGCTCGGATGGCGGATAGTCCGGCGTCACCCGCGCCAGCACGGTGGCGCCGCTGGACACCTCGCCCAGCGCCAGCGCGTAGTGCACGGTGTCCGGCGTTTCCACCGCCCGCCACGAGGCATGGCCCTGGTGCGGTGACGCGGCAGACTGCACGGCCGTCGAGGCGCAGCCGGCCAGGGCGGCGGCCAACGCGGCCGGCGCGAGGCAGGCTGCGCGCGGGACACGATGAAGACGGGCTTTCGGCATCATCCGGATCCGTTCTTCGAGCTCGGAAGTCTGAAGATTACACATGTAATCCATCGATCACAAGCACACCGCGGCGGCCCGCGGGACCGACCGCTTGCCGGCTCAGGCGATGCGCGGCAGCGGCGGCACGCCTGCACCGCTGGGGTCGATCCAGTCTTCCGGCGTCAGCGGTGCGAGGCCATGCGCGATCCGCGCCTTGTCGCACTGCGCGCTGGCCTGCCCGAACTCCCACGACGGCGCGACCTCGCGGCAGACCGACGGGCGCTGCGGATAGATGCCGCAACGCGCCTGCACGCCGACCTCGCCCTGCAGCGCCACGCAACGCACCGGCTTGGCCTCGGTGCCGCGCATCACCAGCCGGTGCGGGTCCAGCCTGGCGGTGAGCGCTTCCGGCACAGCGCCGCCGAGGAAGGACTCGGCCTCCGACCAGTGGAAGGCCACGCGGAAGTAGGCGCAGCACGCGCCGCAGGTCAGGCAGGGATGGACCATGGAACGGACCGGGAGGCGCACCCCTCGGCGCGCAGCGCGCGGATTCTAGGGCCGACGGCGATCGTTTGGCAGCGCGGTCCGCATGCTCCTGGCTGCCACGTTTAGCGGCGGTTGCCCGAGCGCCCGCGCTCCGGGCCGGCGACGATCGCCAGCAGCGCGTCCGGATCCAGCGGCTGGCCATCCGGCCCCGTCAGCCGGACCCCTTCGCGGGCCAGCCAGGCCGCCACGTCCTTGCGGGCCTGCTGGCGACCGGAACGGGCGCCGATGGCGATGCCGCTGCCCATGCCGATCACCATGCCCATGGGGATCCCCAACACCATGCTCGACATCACCGCTCCTTCAGATTGGCCCGACAAACGTGTTGCAGCGACCCACCTGGCCGCTGTCGAAGCCGGCCTTGAACCAGTGCACGCGCTGGGCCGAGGTGCCGTGGGTGAACGAGTCGGGCATCACCTCACCGCGCGACTCGCGCTGCAGGGTGTCGTCGCCGATCTGGCTGGCCGCGTTGAGCGCATTTTCCAGGTCGCCCGGCTCGAGCCAGTGGTGACGCTGCTCGGCATGGTTCGCCCACACGCCGGCAAGGCAGTCGGCCTGCAGCTCCTGGCGCACCGACAGGCCGGTCGCGCCATGCAGCGTGGCGCCCTGCCGCCGCGCCTGCTCGACCTTGGCGAACACGCCGAGCAGGTTCTGCACGTGATGGCCGACCTCGTGGGCGATCACGTAGGCGCGGGCGAAATCACCCGAGGCGTGGAAGCGGTCCTGCAGCTCCTGGAAGAACGACAGGTCCAGGTACACGTGGCGGTCGCCCGGGCAGTAGAACGGCCCCACCGCGGCCGTGGCCGCGCCGCAGGCGGTGTTGACCCGCCCGGAGAACAGGGTGAGCTTCGGTGGTTCGTAGCGGGCCCCCTGGGCCGCGAAGATCTGGCTCCATTCGTCCTCGGTGTCGCCCAGGATCGCGCGCACGAAATCGACCTGCGGATCGCGGGCGTCCACCGGCGCGGCGGACCGTGCCGTCGGCGCGCTACCGCTGCCGACCTGGCCGAGCAGCGCGGTCGGGTCCTTGAAGAACACCAGGCCGAGGATCGCCAGGATGACGATGCCGCCCAGGCCGAGCCCGCGGCCACCGCCGAAGCGCGGCCCGCCCCCGCCGCCGTTGCCGAACTCCACGTTGTCGCTGCGACGCGCACGATCCCACAGCATGGCCCTGCCCTCCCCGCCGCCCCCGGCATCCAGTCGCGACGATAGCGTCTGGCTGCCGCTGCTGCCACGATCGCGGGCGGCGCGATCGGCCGCCGGTCCTGCGAGGAAACGCGATGCTCATGCAACTGCCCGCCCTGGTCACCCTGCTCAACATGCTGCTGCTGGCCGCGACCGTGTTCGCGGTGGGCAAGGCCCGCGTCAAGTACGCCATCAAGGCGCCGGCCACCAGCGGCCACGAGGGCTTCGAGCGCGCCTACCGCGTGCAGATGAACACGCTGGAGCAGTCGGTGATGTTCCTGCCGGCGCTGTGGCTGGCCGCCACGCACGGCTTTGCCGGCTGGGCCGGCATCGCCGGGCTGGCATGGATCGTCGGTCGCGTCTGGTACATGGCCGGCTACCTGCGCGATCCGGCCAGGCGCGAGGGCGGCTTTGCCGTCGGCATGCTGGCGTGGCTGGCGGTGCTGGTGATGGCCGGCATCGGCGTGATCCGCGCGATGATCACCGGCTGACCGGCCGCCTGCCGCTCACTCGCCGGCCGGCACCACCCGCAGGCGGTCGATGCGCGCGCCGTCCATCGCCACCACTTCGAACCGCCAGCCGTGGTCGGTGACGCTGTCGCCCACCTCGGGCAACCGACCGAGCCGCTCCAGCACCAGCCCGGCCAGGGTGGAGAAGCGGTCGTCGACCTCCAGCCGCCGGCCCAGCAACTGCTCGGCACGGCGCACGTCCAGCCCGGCGTCGAACAGCCACGCGCCGTCCGCGTCCTGGCTGGCGGACGGGTCGCCACCCAGCGCATCGGGAAATTCGCCGGCAATCACCTCCAGCACGTCGCTGGGCGTGACCAGGCCGAGCAGGCTGCCGTACTCGTCCACCACCAGCGCCACCTGCAGCGGCGCGCGACGGAACTCATCGATCAGCCGCAGCACGCTGAGCGATTCGAGCACCATCAGCGGCTTGCGCAGCACGCTGTCGAGATCGATCCGGCCGTGGTCGAGCAGGCAGCCGAGCAGGTCGCGGGTGGAGGCCACGCCGAGCAGCTCGTCGAGGTCGTCTCGCGCCAGCGGCAACCAGTCATGGCCCGCCTCGGCCAGTTCGCTGCGCACCGTGCCGACTTCGTCGTGCGGATCGATCCAGCGGATCTCCGGGCGCGGCGTCATGATCGAGCGCACCGGGCGCTGGGCCAGGTCCAGCACCCCCTGCACCATCGACAGCTCGTCCTTGCCGAATACCGCCACCGGCGGCGCCTCGTCGTCGGCCGCAGCGGGTTTGGCCGCTTCGCCGTCGTCCTCCACGCCGCCGGCACCCAGCAGGCGCAACACGGCCTGCGCGGTGCGGTCGCGCAGGTGCCGCGCGCTGCCGAGCAGACTTCGCTGACGGTTGCGGCGCATGGTCTGGTTGAACGCCTCGATCATGATCGAGAAGCCGATCGCCGCGTACAGGTAGCCCTTGGGAATGTGGAAGCCGAAACCCTCGGCGACCAGGCTGAAACCGATCATCAGCAGGAACGACAGGCACAGCACGATGACCGTCGGCCGCGCATTGACGAAGGCAGTCAGTGGTTTGCTGGCGCTGATCATCAGCACCATCGCGGCGACCACCGCGATCATCATCACCGACAGGTGGTCGACCATGCCGACCGCGGTGATCACCGAGTCCAGCGAGAACACCGCGTCCAGCGCCACGATCTGCGCCACCACCAGCCAGAAGTGCGACGGGGCCCGGCTGCCGTGCTCGCTGATGCCGCCGGATTCAAGCCGCTCGTGCAGCTCCAGCGTGGCCTTGAACAGCAGGAAGAGGCCACCCAGCAGCAGGATGATGTCGCGCCAGGACAGCGTGACGCCGTGCCACTCGATGATCGGCGCGGTGAGCTTCACCAGCCAGCTCATCGCGCCCAGCAGCACCAGTCGCATCGCCAGGGCGATGGCAAGGCCGGCTACCCGCGCACGGTCGCGCTGCGCGGCCGGGAGCTTGTCGGCAAGGATCGCGACGAATACGAGGTTGTCGATGCCCAGCACGATCTCCAGCACCACCAGGGTGAGAAGACCGGCCCAGGCGGTGGGGTCGGCAAGCCAGTCGAATGCGAACATGGGTGGCGCGCGGGCGCCCGGGTCCTCCGTGCAGGGAAAACGACTATACAAGGCCGGGACGGGGCAGCCATGACCGATGGCAGGGATTGCGGCCGGACGAACCCAGCCGCTAGCGTCGGCGTGTCCATGGTTTCCCCGGATCGCACCGTCTTGAATGCCGCTTCCGACGCGCTGCCCGCGTCCCCGCCGCCCCTGCTGCCCGCACCCGAACGAGTCCCGGGCGTGCTGGAAGCGCTGGCTCTGCTGGTGCTGTATTTCTGCCTGCAACTGGTGATCGGCTTCGGCGCGGCGATCCTCGCCAGCTTCGTGGCCGGTGCCGGGATCAGTTTTTCCCGCGCCGGGGCGGGCCCGGACAACCACAGCGAACACCTGCTGTTGCCGGCGATGGCCGACCCGGACCTGCGCACCGCGGTCACCGCCGTCACGCTGCTGCTGGCGGCAACCGCCACGCTGTGGCTGGTGCATCGGCGCTGGCCGCGCCGGTGGCGGCTCGGGCAGGCCTGGCAGGGCTTCGGATTCGCGCCGGCCGCCCAGCCCGCGTTCTACGCGACGGCGCTGGCGCTGGGTGTGGGCGTGCCGGTGTTCGGCGGCCTGCTCACCCACTGGCTGGCCGGCGACCAGCCGGTGACCCAGGCCATCTCCCAGCTGGGCCACGCCTCCTCGCTCGGCGAGCGCATCGCGCTGGCCGGCCTGGCCGTCTCGCTGGGTCCGCTGGTGGAGGAAACGCTGTTCCGCGGCGTGCTGTTCACCTCGCTGCTGGACTTTCGGCGGAGGACGCCGATCCAGACCACGCCCGGCACGGTGCGCGTCGCGATGGCCATGCTGGTCAGCGCCGCACTGTTCGCCACCGTGCATCTTCCGGACCTGGGGTGGCGCTGGTACGCACTGCCCAACCTGGCCCTGCTGGGACTGGGATGCGCGTGGCTGCGCCTGCACTCCGGCTCGCTGTGGCCGTCGGTCGTCGCGCACGGGGTCAACAACCTGCTGGCGGTGGCCGGCTGGTTCATCGTGGCCCACCCGGTTGGCTGAGCGGGCTGCCGACCTGCCAGCAGGCGTTGGTCGGTTCGGCCGCTCCGCTCGTCCACTCCAGCTCGATGGTGGCAGTGTGGCTGCGTTTCGGCGGCATGCTGCTGGTGACGGACGCCGCGTTGGCGCTGGCCTCGCTGTTGCCCGGCGGAGCCCGCCGAGACGTGGCTCGCCGGAGCCTGAGCCGCGCTCAGCGCGAGGCCACGCCGAAGCGCTCGATCAGGCGCGCGGTCTCGAACACAGGCAGCCCCATGACGCCGGAATAGCTGCCCTCCAGATGCGCCACCAGTACGCCGCCGCGGCCCTGGATGGCATAGGCGCCGGCCTTGCCGAACGGCTCGCCGGTGGCGACGTAGGCGGCGATGGTGGCCTCGTCCAGTTCAGCGAAGCGCACCCGCGACACGCACAGTTCGCTGTCCTCGTGGCGCGCACCGACCAGCCACACCGCCGAGATCACCTCATGGATGCGCCCGGACAGGCGGCGCAGCATGGCGGCGGCCGCGGCGGCGTCGGCCGGCTTGCCGAACACCTCGTCGTCGAGCACCACCTCGGTGTCGCTGCCGAGCACGATCGCCTCCGGATCGGTGACGCCGGCCAGGCCTGCGTGCGCCTTGTCGCGCGCGACGCGGCTGACGTAGTGGCGCGGCGGCTCGTCCGGCGAACGCTGCTCGACAACGTCCACGTGGACGACGGCGAATGGCACGCCGATCTGCTCGAGCAGCTGGCGACGACGGGGCGACTGCGAGGCGAGATAGATCATGGAAGGTCCGGATCCGGGCTGGCTCGGAGCGTGAGGCCGTATTCGCAGAACCGGGTATCGCGCACCCAGCCCAGCGACTCGTAGAGCGCCTGCGCCGGCGCGTTGTCCAGTGCGGTCGACAGGCTCACGCTGGCCGCGCCGCGCGCCCGCGCCTGCTCCGCCGCGGCCTGCAGCAGCGCCCGTGCCACGCCGCCTCGGCGCGCGGACGGCACCACGAACAGATCGTTGAGCAGCCACGTGCGCACCAGTCGCACCGACGAAAACAGCGGATAGAGCTGGGTGAACCCGGCTGCTTCGCCGTCGCGCTCGGCCAGCAGCACCAGCGATTCGCCACGGGCGAGCCGTTCAGCCAGGAAGTCGCGCGCCCGCGCCGGGTCGGACGGCTGGCCGTAGAACTGCCGGTAGGCGTCGAGCAGCGGCGCGAGGTGGTCGAGATCGTCGAGATCGGCGTTGCGGACGGAGAGCGTCATCGGCAAGGGGGGGCGTGGAGAGCACGCAGCATAGCCGCCTCCCGCCACGCCGGCCTAGGCGCGGTGGTACGGGTGGCCGGCGATGATGGTGGTGGCGCGGTAGAGCTGCTCGGCCAGCACCAGCCGCACCAGCATGTGCGGCAGCGTCAACGGCCCCAGCGACCAGCGCTGGTCGGCGCGTGCCAGCACGTCGGGGGCGTGGCCGTCCGGGCCACCGATCAGGAAGGCCAGGTCGCGACCGGCCATGCGCCACGCCTGAAGCTGGTCCGCGAGGTCCTCGCTGGACCAGCTCCGGCCACGGCCGTCGAGGGCCACCACGTGGGTATCGCGACCAATGGCGGCGAGGATCGCGGCACCCTCGTCGAGGGTCGCCTTCGCATCATCGCGACCCTTGCCGCGCGCACCGGGCTTGAGCTCGACCAGCTCCAGCGGCAGCTCGTGCGAGAGTCGTTTGCGGTATTCGGCGAATCCCTCGGCCACCCAGCCGGGCATGCGCTCGCCGACGGCGATCAGCCGCGCGCGCATCGATGCGGGAAAATCAGCCGACGCTGGCGGCGCCGGCGTCCGGCTGGTGGTCGCCGACCGTCCACAGGCGCTCCAGCCCGTAGAACTCGCGGATGCGCGGCAACATCACGTGGACGATCACGTCGCCCAGGTCGACCAGCACCCACTCGGCCTCCTGCTCGCCTTCCACGCCCAGCGGCATCACGCCGGCCTTCTTGGCGAACTTCACCACTTCGTCCGCGATGGACTTCACGTGGCGGGTCGAGGTGCCCGAAGCGATCACCAGCAGGTCGGCGATCGAGGTACGACCGCGGACGTCGATCTCGCGGATGTCCTTGGCCTTCAGGTCCTCCAGCGCCTGCAGCACTTGCTGGCGCAGCCTGGAGGTGGAAACCGGCTTGTCGTTGCGGGCGGAATTAGCCAAGAGGAGAGGCCTCGGTACGGGGAGCAGCGCGGGATCGCGCGGTCGCATTATACCGCTCTGCCCCGCTCGCCGCGGCCTGCCCACCGGCGACGCCGGCCCCGGTGCGGCGCGCTTCGCGCGCATCCGCCCGGGGCCGTGCGCTTCACATGCCGCCGCCGCTCATGGCCTCGTGCTTCATCCCGGCGCCCTTCATGGCGTCGTGCTTCATGGCGTCGTGCTTCATCGCACCGCCTTTCATCGCGTCGTGCCCCATCGCGCCGCCCTTCATGGATGCCCCCTTCATCGCGTCATGCTTCATGGCGTCATGCTTCATGGCCTCGTGCTTCATGGCGTGATGCTTCATGGCGTCTGCCTTCATGGCGTCATGCGTCATCGCCTGGTGCTTCATGCCGCCGTCCCGGGCCATCCCGTCCTGCGCCATCGCAGTGAGGGAAAAGCTGCCGGCAAGGCCGACGCAGGCGATGCCGAGGGCGAGCCTGGAAAGATGTTTCATGCGACGTTCTCCTTGGAAAGTGATGTGCGGCCCACGCCGCACCCACTCTCTTCGCCACACGCAGCGCAGCGGTTACCCGACGTGACGGCGGCGCGACGGTTGCAGCAGGCGCCCGCCGCAAAGGGCGTTTGCGCCGACCACCAGGCCCACGGCCAGGGCGTGCAGCGCCAGGTCGGTCGCCGCAGCATCGAACTCGTGGCAGATCTCGAGCAGGCTGGCCGAGCCGGCCGCGCTGGCCAGGCCGATGATCATCGCGGTCAGCACCGGCCTCAGCGGGAAGGCGCGGCGCAGCAGCCACACCAGCAAGGCCGAGAGGGGCAGCGAAAACGCGAGGATGAACTCCAGGCAGCCGCGCGCCCCGGCCGCAGTCGCCAGCACGGTGTCCGGGGCCAGCCAGCTGCGCAGGCACCCCACGCCACTGGCACCGATCCACAACAAAGCAGGCGGAAGCACGAGCCAGGCCTGCGCCACCGGACGCCCGGGCACGCCCAGCGAGAGTGCGACCCATCCGCCGACCAGCGCGGTGAGCACGGCACCGAGCGCGGCCCAGGCAAGATCGGGCGCGCCACGCCACCGCGTGAGCATCGGTGCCAGTCCGTAGTGCCAGGCCAGCAGTGCCGCGAGCGCGGCCAGCAGCAACGCCCAGCCGACCGCCCGCCACAGCGGCGGGCGCAGCGGGCGAACCGGGGCCAGGTCGGCACCCAGCGCATGGATCAGCGACTGGTGATCGGGCGCTTGGGCCACGTCAGGGTTCTCCGTGGAGTCGGTCGCGCAGTGCCTTCAGGGCACGGTGCAGGTTCACTTTCAGGGCGCCGGTCGACCGCCCGGTCAGCTCGGACGCCTCGGCCAGCGTGCGCTCGTGCAGGCCGAGCTGCTCGACCGCCTCACGCTGTCCCGGCGGCAGGGTCGCGATCGCCGCCCGCAAGGCCGCCGCGCGCTCGGCATGCTCGGCGGCGTCGCTGGCCCGGCCCTCGTCGGCATGCAGTTCCACGGCGAGCGGCTCGTGCAGCTCGCGCCGCCCCCGGCGACCCGCCTGACGCAGGATGTCGATGGCACGCCGCGCCGCGATGGCCGCCAACCAGGCATGGAACGAGCGCCCGGAATCGTAGGTGTGCCGCACGCGATGCACGGTGATCAGGGTCTCCTGCACCACGTCGTCCAACTGGTCCGGAGGCACGCCCTGGCGACGCGCCACGGCGCGGATCAACCCGACCGATTCGCCCAGCACGCGCTCGTAAGCCACCCGGTCGCCCGACTGCGCCGCGGCCATCCATGCCGAACGACGGCGATCGGCCTGCTGGTTGTCGCTTGCGGATGAATCGTCCACGACGCGGGGCACGTCCCGGCAAAGGGCAATACCTCCATCTACGCCGATCGCGAGGGTTCTGGTCAAGATGGTGGGGATCCTGCGTGGCCGGACGTGCGTGTCCGCCAGTTCGCTGCATCGCCCTGCCCGGTTACGCCGTAAACGCCCCTGAGTAACCGGCGGCACTTTCCCGACGAACCGGGGACAGTGAATGGCGCTTGGCGAAGGAGATCGACGCATGGCCCGCACGCAGGAAATCGTGATGATCGAACGACGCCGCCTGCTGCGCGCGGCGCTTGCCGGAGGCACCCTGGTCGCGGTCGCGGCGGCCACCGGCATTCCGCGCCTGTTCGCCCGGGAGCGCGGCCCCGCCACCCGCACCGACGCCGACGGCGCGATCGAGGTCCGACTGCAGTGTTTCGGTGACGACGGCCACCCGCTGGGCCCGTGCACGGTGCGCCGGCTGGTGCTCAGCGACGCGGCGTGGAGGCGGCGTCTCACGCCGATGGCGTATTACGTGCTGCGCCAGGACGGCACCGAACGCGCCTTCAGCGGCGATCACGAGAAGCCCGACCGTCCCGGCCTGTTCCGCTGCGTCGGCTGCGCGACCGCGCTGTTCGACGCGGCCACCGAGTTCGACTCCGGCACCGGCTGGCCCAGCTTCTGGCAGCCGATCGCCGCGGCCAACGTGATCGAGAAGCGGGACACCAGCTTCGGCATGGTGCGCACCGAGATCCGCTGCGCCGGCTGCGACAGCCACCTCGGCCACGTGTTCGACGACGGGCCGCGCCCGACCGGCCTGCGCTACTGCATGAACTCGGTGGCGCTGCGTTTCGTGCCGTTCACCAGCTGACCATCACCGGACACCGGATCGACTCCCGCGCCTCAGCGAGGAAAGCTACGCGTAGTCCAGCGGAGGTAACCGTATTGACCGACCGGACCGCCGTAATTCAGCAGGAATCCCCCGATCACCCGGTGCACCGGGCGCAGGTACGGACGGCACCAAACCAAGGCGGTCAGCAGCGTTGGCAGCAGCAGGCCCGCCAGCTGGATCTCGATGAGAAGCCACAAGCCGTCAAGTCCGAGCGCATCGACCATGGTGCCAAGCGGAAACAGTTCCGGATGCGCGCTCAGCGCCAGCAACAGGACCACGGTCGTCACTACCAGAGCGCGGCGTCGCCACGTGCTCGAACTCACTCCCTGCAGCATCCCGACTACTCCATGAAAAACCCTTGGGGACACGGTAAGCCATTGATGCGCCAGCTTCCAGTGACGGCCGTCACTCCGGATCTGGCCGATAGGCTGCGAGCAGACCCGGCATGTCGAACATCCGACCGGGCAGCAGATAGCGCGGCGACCGCCCGCTGGCGAGAAGGTGCCGGACGCGTGTGGCAGAAATCTCCAGTGGCGTGACCTCGAGTTGCAGCACGCGGCCAGCCGGGTGATTGCGCCAGTTGCCGTCGGTGTCCGCGAGGCGGCCACTCACTGCGGCTTCGAGCGCGGCGGGCAAGCTGGACTGGAAGCCCGGTCGCGCAAACACGCCCAGATGCGCCAGCTCGAACAACCGTTCCCAGCGATGCCAGGTCGTGAGTCCGGCAAAAGCATCGGCCCCCACCAGCAACACCAGCGGACGATCGCCTTGCTCAGCGCGAAGCTCGGACAGCGTGTCCACGGTGTAGGAGGGACCGGCGCGTTCCAGCTCGCGCAGATCCAGGCCGAGGCGATCCTGGTCGGTCAACGCAGCGCGCAGCATCGCCACACGCTGCTCGACGGTAGCGACCGGCAGAGGGCGGTGCGGCGGCACGCGGGCCGGCATCAGCCGCACCTCGGCGTCCAGCAGCTCGGACGCTTCCCAGGCCACGCACAGGTGGCCGATGTGCACCGGATCGAAGGTGCCGCCGAGGATCGCCAGCGGCTTCATGCCAGCGCGACGGCGGAGCGCGGCTCGGCCATCGCGGCGATCAGCCGCTCGGCCTCGCGCCAGGCATCGCCGTGTTCGCGGCCCTTGGCGATGCGGTCGATGCGCGCGGCCCGGGCCAGGCACTTCAGCCAGTGTTCGCGTGGCGCGCGGCGCAGCGCCTGGCGGAACAGCTGCTCGCGCGACTGCCACAGCCGTTCGGCCTTGGCCTGGGCGCCGAAATCTCGCGCATTGGCCAGCCGCAGGGCGAGTTGCAACTGATTGACCACCCAGCCCATCAGCGGGATCAGGTCCTCCCCTTCGGCACGCAGGCCGGCGAGCACGCGCAGGGCGCGACCGCCGTCACCGGCCAGCGCGGCGTCGGTCAGCTTGAAGGCGTCGTAGCGGGCGCTGTCCGCGACCAGCTGCTCCATCTCGGTGGCGTCGATGCGGCTCTTGCCGTCGTGCAGGACCACCAGCTTGTCGATCTCCTGCGCGGCGGCGAGCAGGTTGCCCTCCACGCGCTGCGCCAGCAGGGCCGCGGCGTCCGGCGTGGCGGTAAGGCCACGCGAGGCGAGCCGCGCGCCGATCCAGCCGGCCCACTCGTGCGGCCGCGGCGCGTTGAACACCACCATGGCGCCGGCGGCATCGACCTTCTTCGTCCACGCGCCCTCGTGCTTGCTGCTCCACTCGGTGGCGGTGATCAGCAGGGTGACGTCCGGCGGCAGGTCGTCGCAGAACGCGCCGATCGCCTTGGCGCCCTCGACGCCGGGCCGGCCGGTCGGCAGGCGCAGGTCGAGCAGGCGGCGCGTGGCAAACAGTGACAGACCGGCGGCCGAGCGGGCCAGGTCGTCCCAGTCGAAATGCTGGCCGGCCTCGAGCACGTCACGCTCGGTGTAGCCAAGCCGGCGCGCCTGGGCGCGCAGGGCGTCGGCCGCCTCCAGCACCAGCAGCTCCTCGCCGGCCAGCAGATAGACGCCGTGCAGCCGGTCGGCCGCCAGCGCCTTGAGCCACTGGGCGGGGGCCAGCGGCATGGCTCAGGGCGTGCCGGCAGCGCCGGCGGCGGACGCGGCGTCGGCGTGGCGGGCGGCGGCCTGCAGGCGGAACAGGATCGACTGCACCATGTCGTCGATCAGGCTGCGCTGGATCTCCTCCACCTGCGCGTCGTTGCCCACCGCGTTGGTCGCGTCGTAACTGTAATCGCGCGACATCCGCACGGTCTGCTCGGGCAGCAGCGACTGGCCGTTGGCGTCGGCGACGCTGAACTTCACCGTGTACTGCACCGAGTACTCGGTGACGCGTGCACCGCCGCTGATGCTGAGCGTCTGGGTGTTGAAGCTCGCCACCGGCACGGCCAGCTCGGCGATGCCGGGCCCGGAGGCGTCTTCGATGGTGATCCCGGCGTTGCGAAGGGCCCGCGCCAGGCTGCGCTGCAGGTCGCCGCCGTTGTTCACGGTGAGGTGGATGCGCTGCATCGAGGCCGGCAGCGCCACGCTCTGGCGCAGGTGGAAGCCGCAGCCGGCCAGCAACCCGGCCAGCCCGAGCAGGAACGACAGTTTCACCAGACGGCTCATGCGACTCATCCCGCGACGATGTTGACGATCTTGCCGGGCACCACGATCACCTTGCGCACGGCCAGGCCCTCAAGATACGCGAGGACCTGAGGATGCGCGCGGGCCATCGCCTCGGCATCGTCCTTCGAGGCGCCGGCCGGCACCTCGATGGTCGCACGCAGCTTGCCGTTGACCTGCACCGCCAGGGTCAGCGAGTCGCGCACCAGCGCGGCCTCGTCCACCACCGGCCACGGCAACGTCTCCAGCACGGTTTCCGGGTGACCCAGCACCTGCCAAAGCGCATGGCTCAGATGCGGCGTGACCGGGTTGAGCAGCAGCACCATCGCCTCCAGCGCCTCGTGGCGTACGGCGCGGCCCTGGTCGCTCATGTCGTTGAACTTGCCCAGCGCATTGAGCAGCTCCATCAGCGCGGCGATCGCGGTGTTGAAGGCGTGGCGCCGACCGAAATCGTCGGTGACCTTCTGGATGGTCTCGTGCAGCTGGCGGCGCAACGCCTTCTGGCCGGCGTCGAGCGCGGCCGGATCGACCACCGGATGATCCGGCTGAGCAGCGTGCGTGCTGACCTCGCGCCAGAACCGGCGCAGGAAGCGGGCCATGCCTTCCACGCCCGCCTCGCTCCACTCCAGAGACTGCTCCGGCGGTGCAGCGAACATCGAGAACAGGCGCACCGTGTCGGCGCCGAACTTGCCGACCATCGACTGCGGGTCCACGCCGTTGTTCTTCGACTTGGACATCTTCTCGATGCCGCCGATCGCCACCGGTTGGCCGTCGGCCTTCAGCACCGCACCGACCACGCGTGCCTTGTCGTCGCGCTGGATCTCCACGTCGGCCGGGTTGATCCAGTCCTTCGAACCGTCGGCGTTCTCGCGGTAAAAGGTCTCGGCGATCACCATGCCCTGGCACAGCAGGTTGGTAGCCGGCTCGTCCGACTGCACCAGACCCGCGTCGCGCATGAGCTTGTGATAGAAGCGGAAGTACAGCAGGTGCAGGATCGCGTGCTCGATGCCGCCGATGTACTGGTCCACCGGCAGCCAGTAATTGGCGCGCTCGTCGACCTGCCCGGTGGCGCCCGGCGAGGTGTAGCGCGCGTAGTACCAGCTCGACTCCATGAAGGTGTCGAAGGTGTCGGTCTCGCGCTCGGCCGCGCCGCCGCACTCGGGACAGGTGGTCTTGCGCCACTCGGGGTCGGCCTTGATCGGCGACTGCACGCCCGAGAACGCCACGTCCTCCGGCAGCCGCACGGGCAGTTGCTCTTCCGGCACCGGCACGTCGCCGCAGGCCGGACAGCAGATCACCGGGATCGGGCAGCCCCAGTAGCGCTGGCGGCTCACGCCCCAGTCGCGCAGGCGGTAGTTGACCCGGCGCTGGCCCTTGCCGTCCTTTTCCAGGATCGCGGCGATGGCATCGAACGCCTCGCGGTAATTCCTGCCGTCGAGCTCGCCGGAGTTCACCACGCGCAGGTCCTCGCGGGTCTTGTCCGAGTACCAGTCATGCCAGCGCGATGGGTCGTAGCTCTCGCCCTCGATCGCGATCACCTGCTTGATCGGCAGGCCGTACCTGGTGGCGAATTCGAAATCGCGCTCGTCGTGGCCCGGCACCGCCATCACCGCGCCGGTGCCGTAGCCCATCAGCACGAAGTTGGCTACCCACACCGGCAGCTTCTCGCCGGTGACCGGGTGGACCGCGAACAGGCCGGTGGCCATGCCACGCTTTTCCTGGGTTTCCAGCTCGGCCTCGGAGACGCCGCCCTGGCGCAGCTCGGCGAGGAAGGCGGCCAGTTCGGGGTTGCTTTCGGCCGCCTTCACTGCCAGCGGATGCTCGCCGGCGATCGAGACGAAGGTGACGCCCATCAGCGTGTCCGGACGCGTGGTGAACACGGTCAGCGGCTCGGCCTCGCCGTCCACGCCGAAATGGATCTCCAGGCCCTCGCTGCGGCCGATCCAGTTGCGCTGCATGGTCTTCACCGCATCCGGCCAGCCGGGCAGCGTGTCGAGGCCGTCAAGCAGCTCCTGCGCGTAGTCGGTGATCTTCAGGAACCACTGCGGGATCTCGCGCTTCTCCACCAGCGCGCCGGTGCGCCAGCCGCGACCGTCGATCACCTGCTCGTTGGCCAGCACGGTCTGGTCGACCGGATCCCAGTTCACCACGCTGTTGCGGCGGTAGGCCAGGCCCTTCTTCATCAGCCGCACGAACATCCGCTGCTCGTGCACGTAGTAATCGGGATGGCAGGTGGCGAACTCGCGCGACCAGTCGATCGCGTAGCCCAGCGACTTGAGCTGGCCGCGCATGTGCTCGATGTTGGCGTAGGTCCACTTCGCCGGCGCGGTCCTGTTCTTGATCGCCGCGTTCTCGGCCGGCAGGCCGAACGCGTCCCAGCCCATCGGCTGCAGCACGTTCCGGCCCTGCATGCGCTGGAACCGGCTGATCACGTCGCCGATGGTGTAGTTGCGCACGTGGCCCATGTGCAGCGCGCCGGACGGGTAAGGCAGCATCGACAGGCAGTAGTACTTCGGACGGCTGGCGTCCTCGGTCACCTCGTAGGCGCGTTCGGCGGCCCAGTACTGCTGCGCCGCGGCCTCCACGGCCTGCGGGCGGTAGGCGTTCTCGCCCGCCTCGTGGCCGGCCGAAGAGGAACCCTGTTCGTCGTTGTTCTGCATGTGTCCGGTGCCGTGGGTCATTGGAGTCAGCGGCGGGCGCGTGCGATCGGCACCACCGTCGTGATAGCCGGCCAGACTAGCCCAAGCGCCGCGGGCTCGCCAAGCCGGAAACTGCCCGCGGAATCAGCCGCCGGGGCAGTGGGCCGGGCCGGCGGCGAGCTCGCGAGCGGCCCGGGCTATCTGGTCCGCCAGCTGGCCCAGTGCCTGCTGGTGGCCCTGCACCAGCGCGTCGTAGCCCGGCCCCACCGGCCGACGGAACGTGCTGGAGCAGGCCAGGCTGCGCGTTGCATCGTCGCCGTCCAGCAGGCGCAGGCTCCAGCCCGCTTCCAGCAGGGCGTAGCCGCCCGGCTGCGAATCGAAACGGCGCACGTCGACCTTGATCCGCACCACCGGCTTGCCCGCGTGCGCCAGCCCGGAGACGTCCGGCCGTCCCAGCGCACCGGCGAGATCCGCCGACAGCGCGCCACGGATCTCGTCGGCCAGTGGCGCGATCCAGCGCTCGCCCTGCAGCAGCGCCACGCCCTGGCCGCCCTCGCGTACCACCAGCTGCGGCTGGTCGTCCTGCGCGGGAATGCTCACCGGCAACAGCTCGAACGCGGGCCCCGCCCCGCCCTGCACGGGTGCGGCCGAGGCCGGCGGCACCAGCGTGTAGTAATGGGTCGGCGCGGAGGCACAGGCGCCCAGCGCCAGCACGGCGCCGAGCGCCGCGAACCGGGCGGACAGGTGGCGCAGGCGCGTCATGGCGTACTCCCTTGCTTGGCGGGTGGGGATTGGACCGCCGGCTTCGACGGCGCGGGATCGTTCCTGCGTCCGCGGATCAGCGCTTCCGGATGCGTGCCGAGGTAGTCGGTGAGCACCCGCAGCGAGCGGGCCATGCGCTGCAACTCCTGCAGCGTGCCCTGCAGGTTCTGCTGCAGCGGCGAGTCGGGCGCCAGCGCGTTGTCGGTATGGCCGAGGGTCTTGCGGGCGTCCTGCAGGGTGCCCTTGAACTCCGGCAGCACCTGGCCATTGACGTTCTTCAGCGTGCCGTCGAGGTCCGCCAGGGTCTGGTCCAGGTGCTCGCCGATGCGGTCGAACGGCACCTTGTGGATCTTGTCGACGATCTCGGCCAGCTGCTCCTGCAGCTTGTCGAAACTGCCCGGGGCGGTGGGAATCTCCAGCGGTCGTGCCGTCGGGTCGAACGACACCTTCGCCGCCCTGGGAAGGAAATCCATCGCGATGTACAGCTGGCCGGTGAGCAGGTTGCCGGTGCGCGCCTGGGCGCGCAGGCCGTGGGCCACCAGCTTGCCCATGATCGGCGCGAGATCGGGACTGCCGGTGGTCGCCTGCGCCTGGGCCACGAGCTTGTCGTAGGCGCGACCGAGCCGCTGCGGGTAGACGATGGCACCGACGGTCACCGGGAAGCTCTCGCGCCTGGCGTCGTAGTCCATGGTGATCGATACCACCCGGCCGATATTGATGCCGAGGAATTCCACCGGTGCGTCGACCGCCAGCCCGCGCAGCGACTGGTCGAAACGCATGCGGATGTACTGCGGCGGACCGTCCGGCGGCGCCATCGCGGTGGCCTTGTCGCCGAACAGGCGGAACGAGGTGCCTTCCGGGGCCGGGGTGGCATCGTGCGGTCCGGCCGGATCCTGGAACGCCACGCCCCCGGCCAGCACCGTGGCCAGCGACTGGGTATTCACCTTCAGGCCGTTCGCGCCCAGCGAGACGTCCAGGCCACTGGCGTTCCAGAAGCGCGAGGAACGGGTGACGAACCGGTCGTAGGGCCCGTCGATGAAGACGGTGAAGGTGACGCCCTTGCCGTCCTTGTCCAGCGCGTACGAGGCCACCCGACCTACCTGCACGCGCCGGAAATACATCGGCGAGCCGATATCCAGCGAGCCGAGGTCGTCGGCATGCAGCACGAAGCTCTTGCCCGGCGCGCCGTGCGTGACGGCCGGCGGATTCTCCAGCCCCTTGAAGTCGTAGCGCGGTTGCTTCGAGGTCCCCACGTCGGCGCCGATGAACGCGCCGGACAGCAGCGTGTCCACGCCCGACACCCCGCCCAGGCCGATCCGCGGCCGCACCACCCAGAAGCGCGTGTCGGCGCGGGCGAAACCCTCGGCGCTCTTGTCCAGCGCCACGGTCACCAGCACCTGGCTGCGATCCTCGCTGAGGCGGATGCGGGTGACCTTGCCGATCACCACGTTCTTGTACTTCACCGGGGTCTTGCCGGCGTCCAGGCCCTCGGCGGACTGGAACGCGATGGTGATGTGCGGGCCGGCCTGCAGCCAGCTGTGCACGACCAGCGACAGGCCCACCACGGCGGCGAGGATCGGCACCAGCCAGATCAGCGAAGCACCCAGCCGGCGCCGGTGCACCACCGGTTGCGGAAGGTCGTCGGCCGCGGGGTTGGTCTCTTCAGTCATCGTTGTCCCTGCTATCCCAGATCAGGCGCGGATCGAAACTCATCGAGGCGAACATCGTCGCCACCACGGTCAGGCCGAAATACACCACGCCGGGCAGCGGCTCGACCTGGCTGAGCACGTTGAAACGCACCAGCGCGGTGAGCAGCGCCACCACGAACACGTCCAGCATCGACCAGTAGCCGATGAACTCCACCAGCCGGTACAGCATGGTGCGCTGCTTCTGCGCCCAGCCGCTGCCGCGCTGGGCCGTGATCAGCAAGGTTCCCAGCACGAGGAATTTCAGCATGGGCACCACGATGCTCGCCGTGAAGACGATGACCGCCAGGTCCGGCGAGCCCTTCACCCACAGCTCCACCACGCCGCTGAGGATGGTGTTGTCGTCCACGTCGCCCAGGCTCACCGTGCGCATGATCGGCAGCAGGTTGGCCGGCAGGTAGAAGATGAAGGCCGTGATCAGCCACGCCCAGGTGCGGCTGACGCTGGCCGACTTGCGCCGGTGCAGCCGCGCCCCGCAGCGCGGGCACGCCTGCCCGTGCGCGCCACCGTCCCGGCACACCAGCCCGCAGACGTGGCAGCCGACCAGGCCGAGCTCGTCCGCCCGCGGCAACGCGCTCACCGCGGCCGCTCCCGCGTCACGTCCCACAGCTGGCGCAGGTCCACCGTGCCGAACACGGTGATCAGCAGCATCAGCGCTCCGTACGCGAAGATGCCCGGATCCGGCACCACCTGGAAATACACCCGTGCCTTGACGATCGCGACCATCGAGCCGAGCACGAACACCTCGCTCATGGTCCACGGCCCGAGGTAGTGCAGCACGATCATCGCGCTGCGGAAACCCGGACCGCGCTCACCGCGACGGGCGAACCAGAACACCCAGCCGAGCAGGAGCATTTTCGCCATCGGGAAGAAAAACAGGGTCAGCGCCGCGAGGGCCGCCACCACCTGGGCGTGCTGCTGCCACATGGTGACGATGGTGCCCCACAGCGTGGCGCTGCTCGGCCGGCCGTTGAGCTGGAGCGTCACGATGGGCCAGATATTGGCCTGCACGAACACCACCATCGCGGTGAAGGTGAGTGCCAGCAGGTGGTCCGGCCCCAGCCGCGCGTGCCGCTCGAGAATGTTGTTGCAACGCTCGCAGCAGGCCACTTCGCCGCGCGCCAGCGGACGACGGCGGTAGACCGTGTCGCAGTGTTCGCAGATCAGCAGCCCTGCGGTGGTCGGTGGCGGGTTCGCGCCCATGCGTGTGGTGCCGGGTCCCGGGCAGGTCATCGGCAGATTCTCGCAAATCCCGGCGCGCGGCGCTGAACCGCGGGCCACCGCGGCCGGGCGGATGGCGCCCTTGATATGCTGCCGTCCGGCCCTTATCCGGGGGCGTGATGAACGACCGGAGCGAAACCGTGACCGACACTGCCCACCCCCACGTCTTCGACGTCACCGAAGCCAACTTCGAGAGCGACGTGCTGCAGGCCTCGCTCGAGACGCCGGTGCTGGTCGACTTCTGGGCGACCTGGTGCGGCCCCTGCCGCACGCTCGGGCCGATGCTGGAAAAGCTGGCCGGCGAGTTCAACGGCGCATTCCGGCTCGGCAAGGTCGACGTGGATGCCAACCAGCAGCTCGCGGGGATGTTCGGCATCCGCTCGATCCCCACGGTGATGCTGGTCAAGGACGGGCAGATCGCCGACGGCTTCGCCGGCGCGTTGCCGGAAGGCCAGCTGCGCGAGTTCCTGGCCCGCCACGTGCAGCCGCGTGAGGCGGGCGACGCCGGGACGGACGAGGCGGTCGCGGCCACCACCGAGTCCCCCGCCGAGACGGTCAAGCGCCTGCAGCAGGCGATCGCTGCCGCGCCGGACCAGCCGGAGCTCAAGCTCGACCTGGCGGTGGTGCTGATGCAGCTCGGCCACGTGGACGCGGCCCGCGCCGAGCTCGATGCCCTGCCCGCCAACCTCGCCACCGACACCCGCGCCACCCGACTGCGCCACCAGCTCGAGCTGGCCGGCGCCCTCGACGGTGCGCCGTCGCTGGAGGCGCTTCAACTGCGCGTCGCGGCCGATCCGGCGGACTGGGAAGCGCGCGACCTGCTCGGCGTGCGCCTGCTGCTGGGCGACGAGGCGTCCGCCGGCCTCGACCAGTTCCTGGCGATCCTGGAAAAGGCCCGCGACTGGAACGACGGCGCCGCGAAAAAGCGCCTGATCGCCGCGTTCGCCACGCTCGACGACGCCGAGCTGGTCGGACGCTACCGCCGCAGGATGGCCTCGCTGCTGTTCTGATCGACCGGGTGGCATCGCCATCCAAGATACGCATGCGTATGTTTTCGCTAGACTGGGCGACTTTCCCCCGCCCGGTTGCATTGCATGCGTCCGAACATCTTCCGCCACCTGATCAACCTCTGGCCGCCGTTCCTGTTCAACAGCATCCGGGTGCGCTCGATCGCGCCGGACTGGAGCGAGGCCCGCGTGGCACTGCGGCTGCGGCCGTGGAACCGCAACTACGTGGGGACGCAGTTCGGCGGCAACCTGTTCGCGATGACCGATCCGTTCTGGATGATGCTGGCGATGCACCGGCTCGGGCGCGAGTACATCGTGTGGGACAAGGCCGGCGCGATCGACTTCATTGCCCCCGGCCGCGAGGACGTACACGCGGTCTTCAGCATGCCCGACCACGCGGTGGCGGCGATGCGCGCCGAGGCGGCCGGGGGCGGCAAGGTGCTGCGCTGGTTCGAAGCCGACATCACCACGGCCGGCGGGGAGCTGGTCGCCCGCGTGCGCAAGCAGCTGTACGTGCGACTGAAGCCGGCCAGGCGCCGCAGCGGTGACCTGCAGGATTGATCCGGGGCAAGGCCCGCGCTGCCATGGCGGGCAGGCTGAAAACGTGCTGAAAGAGTCCTGCGTCACATTGACCTGATATCCGGCAGAACGCCCCCACCCCCGCGGCCTTTCAGACATGCAGAGTGCCCATTCCGGCGCCACCGATCCACGTTCCCTGCAGGCACGCACCGATCGATCCGGTGCCCTCCCGCTGCTCGTCGCCCTGCTTTGGGGGGTGGCCTGGATAGCCGGGCTGATGCGCAGTGGCCTGGGCGAGCCGGACGAGGGTCGCTATGCGGAGGTCGCGCGCGAGATGCTCGCCAGCGGCGACTGGATCACGCCACGCCTCGACGGCTTCCTGTTCTTCGACAAGCCGCCGCTGCATTACTGGGGCACCGCGGCCGCCTATGCGCTGTTCGGCACCGAGCCGTGGGTCGCGCGGCTTTGGGGGGCGCTGGCCGGTGTGCTGGCCATCGTCGCCGTGGCCTGGGCCGGGTGGCGAGTATGGGGGCGCGCCGCCGGGCTTTACGCCGCGGCGATCCTCGGCAGCAGCTTGCTGGTCGCGGTGAGCGCGCACGTGGGGACGCTGGACTTGGGCGTGGCGGCGTTCCTCGCGCTGGGCATGGCCTGTTTCACGGTGGCGCAGTTCGATCCCGCCTCGGCTCCGCGGCGCACCGCGATCAATCTCGGCATGTGGGCGGCGCTGGCGCTGGCGGTATTGTCCAAGGGCCTGATCGGCGTGGTGCTGCCGGGCATGGTGCTGGCCGTCTACATGCTGTGGCAGCGCGACTGGCGGGTGCTCGGCCGCGTGTCGCTGTTGCCGGGGCTGGTCCTGCTGCTGGCCGTGTCTGCACCGTGGTTCATCGAGGTGACGCGCCGGCACCCGGAGTTCTTCGACTACTTCTTCATCCGCGAGCACTTCACCCGCTTCCTCACCTCGGCCGACAACCGCGGCAAGCCGCCCGGCTTCTTCATTCCGGTGGTGCTGCTGGGGCTGTTCCCGTGGACTGCGCTGGTGCCGTTCACGCGCAG
>JAGWVM010000128.1 GCA_018970895.1 Lysobacteraceae bacterium
TGGAGGCCGCGCGCGAGGCGGCCGCCCGCGCCCCGGCGGCCCGGGCCGGCGATCCGGTCGCGCTCGACGTGCTCGGCCAGGTGCAGGTGCAGACCGGGGACTACGAGGCCGGACTGCGCAGTTTCGCGCGCGCGGCGGAGCTGGCGCCGCACCAGCCCGCCTACCATCTCAATCGCGCCTCGGCGCTGATCGGACTGGGCCGCTTCGACGAGGCCGAGGGGGCGCTGGAAGCCTGTCTCGCGCTGGCCCCGCGGCACTGGCAGGCGCACTACAGCCTGGCCCAGCTGCGCCGCTGGACGCCGGAACGCCACCATGTCGCCCGGCTCGAGGCGCTGCTGCCACGGGCCGGCGACGATCCCGCTGCGCGGACCTGCCTGCACCTGGCGCTGGCCAAGGAGTACGAGGATCTGGGTCGCTATCCGGAGGCGATGGAGCATCTGGTCGCCGGCAAGCGCGCGGCGCGGCCGATGCGGCCGTACACGCCGGCCCGCGACGCCGCCCTCGTCGATGCGCTGATCGAACGCTTCGGTCCGGTTACGGCGCCGCCCAGCGGCGACCGCCCGCCTGGACCGGTGTTCGTGGTCGGGATGCCGCGCAGCGGCACCACCCTGGTCGACCGCATCCTGTCCTGCCATCCGCAGCTGCGCTCGGCCGGCGAGCTGAACACGTTCGGACTGGCGCTGGCGCAGGCGCTGGGGTCGCCCACGCCGCAGCTCGCGGCCGAGACGGTGCGCAGCGGGCCGACGCCGGACTGGCCGGCGCTGGGCGCCACCTACCTGCACCACGCCCGCGCCGCCGTCGGCACCGAGGGCCGGTTCAGCGACAAGCTGCCGCACAACTTCCTTTACCTCGGGGCGATCGCCCGTGCGCTGCCGGACGCGCGCTTCGTGGTCCTTCGCCGGCAGCCGATGGACACCTGCCTGAGCAATTTCCGGCAGCTGTTCGCGGCCGGCGCGCCGATGATGGATTACTCCTACACGCTGGAGGACATCGGGCAGTACTACGTGCAGTTCGACCGCCTGATGACGCACTGGGAGCGATGCCTGCCGGGCCGGTTGCTGACCGTGTCCTACGAGGCGCTGGTCGACGACCAGGAGGCGGTGACGCGGCGGCTGCTCGCGTTCTGCGGCCTGCCGTGGGACGACGCGTGCCTGGCCTTCGAGCGCAACGCCGCGCCGGTCACCACGCCGAGCGCGGTGCAGGTGCGCTCGGCCCTGCACCGCGACTCGCTGGAACGCTGGAAGCGCTACGGGACGGCGCTGGACGGCCTGCGCGCGATTCTCGCCAACGCCGGTCTGGTGGCCTGAACGCTCAGATCAGGTCGCGCACTTCCAGCTCGCGCTTGAGGTAGGCGTAGTAGATCGGCGCGGCGACCAGGCCGGCCAGGCCGAACGCCGCCTCCATCACCAGCATCGCGATCAGCAGCTCCCACGCACGCGAGCGGATCTGCGTGCCGACGATGCGTGCGTTGAGGAAGTACTCGAGCTTGTGGATCAGCACCAGGAAGGCCAGCGCCGCCACGCCCACGCCGAGCGAGATCGACAGGCCGGCGATGGTCACCGCGGTATTGGAGAACAGGTTGCCGATCACCGGCAGCAGGCCGACCACGAAGGTGATCACCACCAGGGTCTTGGCGAACGGCACGTGGATGCCGAACAGCGGCAGCGCGCCGAGCAGGAAGATGCCGGTGAACACCGTGTTGATCAGCGAGATCTTGATCTGCGCGAACACGATGTTGTGGAACGCCTCGGCCAGCTTCTGGCAGCGTGCCGAAAGCGCCAGCGACAGCGGGCCGACCAGGTGGGCCGGGCGGGTGCGTCCCAGCGCGACGATCGCGCCGAGAACCAGCCCCAGGATGATATGCAAAATCACCCGCGCGGTTTCCTTGCCGGCCAGCTGCAGGCTGCCGGCGTGCTTGCGGGTCAGCTCCACCGCCATCACGCGCAACTCGTCCACGCTGTCCGGCAACCAGGTGGTCAGCGCCGGCGGCAGCTGCTGGCGGGCCTTCTCCACCAGCGGCATCAGCTGGTCCTGCCACAGCTGCTGCGGATTGCCGATCTCGCTGCGCAGCAGGCTCACGATGCCCAGCACCAGCAGCAGCAGCAGGCCGACGATCACCACCCCGAGCAGCGCCACCACGACCATCCGCGCGCGGTCGCCGGAGATGCGCCGCCCGAGCAGCGGGCTGGTCGAATACACCAGCTCGTACACCAGCAACCCGGCCAGCAGGGCCGGCAGCAGGTGCAGCCGCAGCACCAGCAACAGTGCCAGCGCGGCCAGCAGGTAGCTGATGACTTCCATCCGGCCGGGCGGCCGCGGCATCGGGGCGTGGGGTGACGGCGTCATCGGCATCCATCCGCATCGGGGAAGTGCAGTCTGTCAGTGGCTTGACGGGACTGCCAGCGCGGGAGGGGCGACACGCAGCTGTCGTAAACTCGCCGGATGCTTGTCGACCCGCTTGTCTCTCCAAGGTTGCCCATGCGCCCTCGCGTTCCCGCCCTCCTCGCTGCGCTCGTCCTGCTCGCCGGCTGCAGCACCGCACCGCCCCGTCCCGCCGCGGCCACGCCGCCGCCCGCCCCGGTGGCAACTGCCGCTCCCACGGCCGCCCCCGCCGGCCCGGCCGCGGACGACAACCTCAATGCCGTGGCGTGGTCGCAGACCGCCATCGAGCACGATCTGATCTTCATGCAGACCTACCGCGACGCACAGATGCAGCTGCTCGGGGCGTTGAAGGATCCCTCCTGGGACGCGCTGACCAGGGACGACCGCGCAGCACCGGTCAGTCGCAAGCTGAAGCCTGCGGTGGTGCTGGACGTGGACGAGACCGCGCTGGACAACTCGCCCTATCAGGCCCGCCTGATCCACAGCGGCACCGAGTACAACGAGGCCGACTGGGCCAACTGGTGCAAGGAGGAGGCCGCACGTGCCCTGCCCGGCGCCGTGGAGTTCACCCGTTTCGCGGCGAAGCACGGCATCGCGGTGATCTTCATCTCCAATCGCGCCAAGGACCTGGACACGGTCACCCTGGACAACCTGCGCAAGGTCGGTTTCCCGGTCGCGGGGCCCGACGCCTTCCTCGGCCTGGGCACCTACGTCGCCGGCTGCGAGCAGATCGGCACCGAGAAGGGCTGCCGCCGCCAGCTGATCAGCCGCAAATACCGCGTGCTGATGCAGGTGGGTGACCAGATCGGCGATTTCGCCACCGTCATCTCGAACAATGCCGAGGGCCGCCGGCAGGCCGTGGCGCCGTACCTGAAGTGGATCGGCACGCGCTGGTTCGTGCTGCCCAATGCCACCTACGGCAGCTGGGAGCCGGCCCTGTTCAACAACGACTGGACCCAGTCCCGCGAGGAGCGCCGGCGCCTGAAGGAAGCCGCGCTTCGCGTGAAGTAATTCATAAAATCAAATACTTGCATCACAAAACAAATCCATTGCCTTAACTTTGACGAGCCGTTACCATGGCTTCGCCGACACCTGCTGCTGACCGCAGATAACACAGGCAAGGCCATTTCCCTTCCGGCTCTGCCGGGACTGACCCCGCGAGGCTTCCGCCGGCGGGGTTTTCTTTTGGCGCACCGTCGGATCGCCTTGCCCGGCGCCGCGGCGATCCGTAGCCTCGCGCTTTCGTGCCACTGTCGCCCCCCCCCGATGGCCCGCCTGTCCCGACTCGTTCCCCGCTGTCTGCTGCTGCCCGGTGTCCTGCTTGTGGCGCTGGCCGGTTGTGGCCGCCCCGGCTCGGCGGCTCCGGACACGCCCGCGGCTGCCCTGCGCAGGCTGATCGCGGACCTGCGCCATGACGACGCCGTCGCCTTCTGGAGGCACGGCTTGCCGCCGGCGGCCTACGCCGCGGTGGCGCGCGAGTGGCAGCTCCGCCAGCAGCAGGCGGCGACGAACGCCGGGCGCGCGGGCTTCCGCCGGTTCGTCGAAGGATTCGACGAACCGCATGCCGCGGCGGCGCTGGCCGCCCGATGGCAGCCCGCGCTCGAGCGTCTGGACCGCCAGTACAGCGACCAGTTGCCGGTGCTGATCGCCATCGGCGGCGGCATGGCACGGGACATGGCGAGCCGCGCGCTCGCACTCGATCCGGCACGGTCCCGCGGGCTCGACACCCTGCTGGCGCCGTGGGTCGCCTGGGCCGAGCACGCCCCCTGGCTCGACCTGGCGCGCAGCCGGCAGGCCGCGAGAATCACCGTGGACACCGTGCGATCGCTGCAGCTGGCCGGCTTCGCGCAGGTGCAGTCGCTGGATTTCGATGCCGCCATGACCCGGGCCTCGCGCCTGCTGGCCGGCGCCAAGCGGGGGCTGGCGCTGTACGGATTGCCGCTGGACGAGCTGCTCGATGCCGCACGGGTCAGCCAGGTGTCACGGCAGGGCGACCAGGCGTGGGTCCGCATCGACTACCGACTCGGGGGCCAGCCGCAGCAGGCGGTGCTGGCAATGCACCGGGTCGATGGACACTGGTATCCCGCGATGCTGCCGCGGCTCGCCCGTCTCATCGAGCCCCCGGACTGGGCCGGGTTGAGCCGGTTTGCCCCGCCCGTTGCCGATGGCCGGACCGGAGCGCCCGCTGCATCCCCGGTACACTAGGCGGATGCCCATGACCTCCTCGATGGACACGCCTTCCCAACGCCGCGCACCGTGGTGGTTCAACCTGCTCGGGCATCTGCTCGAGCCGTGGGTGAAGCTGCGCCGCGATCCGGCCGAACCGGCCGCGCTGCTCCAGGCCGGCGTGCCGGTGTGCTACGTGATCGAGCGCGACGGCATCTCCGACGCGCTGATCCTGGAGCGCGCCTGCCGCGAGGCCGGCCTGCCCTCGCCGATGCAGCCGCTGCCGGGCACCCGCCGGCGCCGCTCGGTGCTGGCGCTGGGCCGCAGCGACGGCCTGGTGCTGGGCAAGAACCGCCAGCGCTCGCCGAAGGAAGCGCTGGGCCAGCTCACCCGCGCGCTGGAGGGCGACCCCGCGCGCGACGTGCAGATCGTGCCGGTGTCGATCTACGTGGGCCGGGCACCAAGCCGAGACAGCGGCTGGTTCCGCGTGCTGTTTTCCGAGAACTGGGTCGTGGTCGGCCACTTCCGCCGCCTGCTGGCGCTGCTGCTGAACGGCCGCGACACGGTGGTGCAGTTCTCCGATCCGGTCTCGCTGCGCCAGGCGCTGGCGGATGCCGGCGAGGTGCCGCCCGAGCGCTTCGCGCGCAAGATCGCCCGCGTGCTGCGCGTGCATTTCCGCCGCATCCGCGCGGCGGTGATCGGCCCGGACCTCTCGCACCGGCGCACCGTGGTCGACTCGGTGCTCAACGCCGAGCCGGTGCGCGCGGCCATCAACGTCACGGCGAGCAAGGAGAAGATCTCCCAGGCCAAGGCCTGGCGCCGGGCGCAGAAGATCATGCTGGAGATCGCCGCCGACTACTCGCACCCGGTGGTGCGCTCGGCCTCGTTCGTGCTGTCCAACTTCTGGAACAAGCTGTACGACGGCATCGCCATGCACCACTTCGACAAGGCCCGCGCCGCCGCGCCGGGCTACGAAGTGGTGTACGTACCCAGCCACCGCAGCCACGCCGACTACCTGCTGCTGTCCTACCAGCTGCACGCCTCCGGCGTGGTGGTGCCGCACATCGCCGCCGGCGTGAACCTCAACCTGCCGGTGATCGGACCGATCCTGCGCCGCGGCGGCGCGTTCTTCCTGCGCCGCAGCTTCAAGGGCAACGCGATGTACTCGGTGATCTTCAACGAGTACATGTCGCAGCTGATCGACCGCGGCGTACCGATCGAATACTTCATCGAGGGCGGTCGCTCGCGCACCGGGCGGCTGCTGGCGCCGCGCGCGGGCCTGCTGGCGATGACCGTGCGCGCGTTCCTCCGCGCGCCGCGCCGGCCGGTGCTGTTCCAGCCGGTGTACATCGGCTACGAGAAGCTGATGGAGGGCAAGTCCTACGCGGGCGAGCTGTCCGGCAAGCCGAAGGAGAAGGAATCGCTGATCGGCCTGATCAAGGGCCTGAAGGTGCTGCGCCAGCGCTACGGCCACGTGGCGCTGAACTTCGGCGAGCCGATCGAGCTGACCCCGATGCTGGATGCGGCCAGCGACCACTGGCGTGCCGCCGGCGGCGACCCGGACGCCAAGCCGGAGTGGCTGGGCAGCGTCGTCGACCGGCTGGCCGAGCAGATCCAGGTGAACATCAACCGCGCCGCCGACGTGAACCCGATCAACCTGCTGGCACTGGTCCTGCTGGCCACGCCCAAGCACGCCATGGCCGAGGCCGACCTGCTGGCGCAGCTGGAGCTGACCAAGGCGCTGATCGAGGAGCTGCCCTACTCCGACCGCGTCACGCTGACCGCGGTGGAGCCGGCCGGCATCATCGCCTACGGGGAACAGATGGGCTGGATCCGGCGCGTCAGCCACCCTCTCGGCGACGTGCTGGTGGCCGACGACGAGCAGGCGGTGCTGCTGTCCTACTTCCGCAACAACGTGCTGCACCTGACCGCCACCGCGGCGTGGGTCGCCTGCTGCTTCCTCAACAACCGGCGCATGTCGCGTGGTTCGGTGGTGCGGCTGGGCAAGATCGTCTACCCGTTCATCCAGGGCGAGCTGTTCCTGGCGTGGGACACCGAGGGCTTCGGCCAGCAGGTGCAAGCGACCATCGACTTCTTCCTGCGCCGCGGCCTGCTCGAGGCCACCGGCGAGGGCCGCGTGCTCGAGCGCGGGCCAGGGCAGGACGACGCCGCGTTCCAGCTCAAGGTGATCGCACGCAGCCTGATCCAGGCGTTCGAGCGCTACTACATCACGCTGGCGGCGCTGGCCAAGAACGGCCCGCACGCACTGACCGCCGCGGAGCTGGAGAACGCCTGCACGCTCACCGCGCAGCGCCTGTCGCTGCTCAGCGAGCAGGCCGCGCCGGAGTTCTTCGACAAGGCGCTGTTCCGCGGCTTCATCCAGAAGCTGCGCGAGCGCAAGGTGGTGTGGACCGACGACGCCGGCAAGCTCGACTACGACCGGGCGCTGGAGGAGATGGTGCGCGACGCGCGGGTGATCCTCGCGCGCGAGGTGCGGCACTCGATCCTCAAGATCACCCCCGGCGGCGAAGACCGGTCCGAGCACGACGTGGACACCGCGGCGACGCTGCCGCCGGCCGCGGCCACGCCGGCGGACGCCTCGCCGGCCGACCTGCATGCGCGCCACGTGGAAACGGCCCATCGCCAGCACGTCCATGAGCCGGTCGAGCCGGTCGAGCCGGTCGGCACCGGCGCCGCCGAGGCAGACGCTCGCGGAGGCGGGCCCGACCAATAGCCACTGGCCGCCTGCGGCGACCCGTGCCTACCATGGCGCTTTCCCCTGCCGGAGCGCGCCCATGACCGTCCGTCCCGTCGCGATCGCCCTTGCCGCCGCGCTGGTCCTGCCCGCGGCCCGTGCCGACGCACCCGCCGCCCCGGCAGGCAAGGGCCGCATCGCCGTGGTGACCTGCGGCCACGCCATCGACACTGCCGCCGGCAAGCTGCTGGGCGAGACCACGGTGATCGTCGAGAACGGCGTGATCCGCGAGGTGCGCCCCGGCGCGGTCGACCTGAAGGCAATGGGCGACCAGGCGCAGGCCGCCGGCAAGTCGTTCGAGGCGCATGTGCTGCCGACCTCGACCTGCCTCCCAGGCCTGATCGACGCGCACACCCACCTGACCGACCAGACCAGCCCCACCGGCTACTCCGACCAGTTCCGCTGGAACATCGCCGACTACGCGGTGCGCTCGACCGTGTACGCCCGGCGCACCCTGATGGCCGGCTTCACCACGGTGCGCAACGTCGGCGACCAGCAGAACGACTCGGTCGCCCTGCGCAACGCGATCAACGCCGGCGTGCTGCCCGGGCCGCGCATCTTCACCGCCGGCGTGCCGATCGGCACCACCGGCGGCCACGCCGATCCCACCGACGGCTACCGCAGCGACCTGGCCGGCAATCCCGGCCCGAAGGACGGCATCATCAACAGTCCGCAGGACGCCTGGAAGGCCGTGCGCCAGCACTACAAGGACGGCGACGACCTGATCAAGATCATGCCCTCCGGCGGCGTGCTGGACGAAAGCGCCAGTGCCGACAATCCGCAGATGACGCTGGAAGAGATCAAGGCGGTGGTGGCCGCCGCGCATGACTACGGTTTCACCGTGGCCGCGCACGCGCACGGCGCCGAGGCGATCCGCCGCGCGGTGCTCGGCGGCGTCGACTCGATCGAGCACGGCACCTTCATGAACGACGAGGACATGAAGCTGATGAAGGAGCACGGCACCTGGTACGTGCCCACCATCATCGCCGGCAAGTACGTGCAGGAGATGGCCGCCACGCCGGGCTATTACCCGCCCCAGGTGGCGGCCAAGGCGATGAAGGTCGGGCCGATCATCCAGGCCACCGCCGGCAGGGCCTACCGCGCCGGCGTGAAGATCGCCTTCGGCACCGACGCGGCGGTCTACCCGCACGGCCAGAACGCCAAGGAGTTCAAGTACATGGTGGATGCCGGCATCCCGCCGATGTACGCGCTGCAGGCCGCCACCACCCACGCCGCCGAACTGCTGCACCAGGCGAAGCGGCTGGGCCAGCTGGCGCCCGGCTTCGTCGGCGACGTGGTGGCCGTACCGGGCAACCCGCTGGAGGACATCACGCTGATGCAGAAGGTCGGCTTCGTGATGAAGGACGGCGTGGTCTACAAGGACGGCGGCAAGGCGGTGCTCTGAGTGCGGCGACCCGACAGCGGAATTGGCCGTCCGATCCCTGTACGATTGCAGCAATGAATGAGTCCCCGAAACCCGAGCCGGCGCCGACCACGCATTTCGGCTTCCGCGACGTGCCCGTCGGCGAGAAGCAGAAGCTGGTCGGCCAGGTCTTCACCTCGGTCGCGCGCAGCTACGACCTGATGAACGACCTGATGTCGTTCGGCGTCCACCGGCTGTGGAAGCGCCATTTCGTGGCGATCAGCGGCATCCGCCGCGGCGACCGCGTGCTGGATCTGGCCGGCGGCACCGGCGACATCGCCGCGCTGCTCAGGCCGGTGGTCGGCAAGGACGGCGAGATCGTGGTCGGCGACATCAACGCCTCGATGCTGCAGGTGGGCCGCGATCGCCTGACCGACCGCGGCCTCGTCGACGGCCTGCGCTGGGCCCAGCTCAACGCCGAATGCCTGCCGTTCCCGGACAACAGCTTCGATGCGGTGACGATGGCCTTCGGGCTGCGCAACGTCACCGACAAGGACACCGCGCTCGCCGACATCTGCCGCGTGCTCAAGCCCGGCGGCCGGCTGCTGGTGCTGGAATTTTCCAAGGTGCAGAACGAGGCGTTCGGCAAGCTCTACGACTTCCACTCGTTCAACATCCTGCCGAAGCTCGGCAAGCTGTTCGCCGGCGACGCCGACAGCTACCAGTACCTGGCCGAGTCGATCCGCAAGCA
>JAGWVM010000258.1 GCA_018970895.1 Lysobacteraceae bacterium
TGGCGGCCTGGACCGAGGCGCTGCTGGCCAGCGTGGTGGTGCTGTGGGGCGGCGCACCGTTCTTCCGCCGCGGCTGGAATTCGCTGCGGCCGTGGTCGCCGAACATGTACACGCTGATCGCGCTGGGCACCGGCGTGGCGTGGGCCTACAGCGCGGTGGCGTTCCTCGCGCCGGGCGCGTTCCCGGCCAGCTTCCGCGACATGCACGGCCGCGTGGCGGTGTACTTCGAATCGGCGGCGGTGATCGTCACGCTGGTGATGCTGGGCGACTTCCTCGAACTGCGCGCGCGCCGCCGTACCGGCGAGGCATTGAAGGCGCTGCTCGGCCTGGCGCCGAAGACTGCGCATCGGGTCGATGCTCAGGGCCGCGAGGCCGACGTGCCGCTGGACGCCGTGCAGCCCGGCGATACGCTGCGCGTGCGACCGGGCGAGAAGGTACCGGTGGACGGCGTGGTGCTCGACGGCGACAGCCATGTTGACGAGGCCATGCTCACCGGTGAACCGATGCCGGTGGCCAAGGCGGCGGGCGACGCGCTAACCGGCGGCACGGTCAACCAGGACGGCACGCTGCGGATGCGCGCCGAGAAGGTCGGCAGCGAGACGGTGCTGTCGCAGATCGTGGCGCTGGTCGCCGCCGCCCAGCGCAGCCGCGCGCCGCTGCAGCGGGTCGCCGACAAGGTGGCGGAGTGGTTCGTGCCGATCGTGGTGGCCTGCGCGGTGATCGCGTTCGGGATGTGGGCCTGGCTGGGGCCGGACCCGCGGATGACGCGGGCGCTGATCGCCGCGGTGTCGGTGCTGATCATCGCCTGTCCCTGTGCGCTGGGCCTGGCCACGCCGATCTCGATCATGGTGGCCAGCGGTCGCGGCGCGCACCTGGGCGTGCTGTTCAAGGACGCCGGCAGCATCGAGGCGATGCGCGACATCGACACGCTGGTGGTCGACAAGACCGGTACCCTGACCGAGGGCAAGCCGGCGCTGCGCGAGCTGGTGGCGTTGGGCGGGCGTTCGCGCGACACGCTGCTGGCGCTGGCCGCCGCGCTGGAGGCACCGAGCGAGCATCCGCTGGCCCGGGCCATCGTGCGCGCGGCGGGTGATCAGGCGCTACCCGCGGTGGCGGACTTCCGCAGCGTGACCGGGCAGGGCGTGCTGGGCCGCATCGACGGCCAGGCGGTAGCGCTGGGCAACCGGGCGATGATGCAGGCGCAGCAGGTCGAGGTCGGTGGCGAGGCATCGAGCCCCGCCGATCGCCTGCGCGGCGACGGCGCCACGGTGATGTATCTCGCCGTCGACGGCACGCTGGCCGCGCTGATCGCCGTGGCTGACCGGCTGAAGGACGGCGCGGCCGAGGCGATCCGTCGCCTGCATGCCGACGGCCTGCGGCTGGTGATGCTCACCGGCGACCACGCGCTGAGTGCGCAGGCGGTGGCGCGCGAGCTGGGCATCGACGAGGTGCACGCCGAAGTGTCCCCGGCCGACAAGGCGGCCGTGGTGCAGAAGCTGAAGGCCGGTGGGCGTCGCGTGGCGATGGCCGGCGACGGCATCAACGACGCCCCGGCGCTGGCCGCGGCCGACGTGGGCATCGCCATGGGCACCGGCACCGACGTGGCGATGGAGAGTGCGCAGGTGACCCTGGTGAAGGGCGATCTGGGCGGCATCGTGCGGGCGCGGGCGCTGTCCCGTGCCACGGTGCGCAACATCCACCAGAACCTGTTCTTCGCCTTCGTCTACAACGGCATCGGCGTGCCGCTGGCGGCCGGCGCGCTGTATCCGTGGCTGGGCTGGATGCTGTCGCCGATGGTCGCCGCGC
>JAGWVM010000259.1 GCA_018970895.1 Lysobacteraceae bacterium
TACTGGCTGGCCGAGCACCACAACATGCCCGGCATCGCCAGCGCCGCCACTGCCGTGCTGATCGGTCATATCGCCGGCGGCACCTCGACCATCCGGGTGGGTGCCGGCGGCATCATGCTGCCGAACCACGCACCGCTGCAGGTGGCCGAGCAGTTCGGCACGCTGGCCTCGCTGTATCCGGGACGGATCGACCTGGGCCTGGGTCGCGCGCCCGGTACCGACCAGCCGACGGCGCGGGCACTGCGGCGCTACTTCGAGGTGGCCGACACGTTCCCGCACGACGTGGTCGAGCTGCTCGGCTATTTCGAACCTGCGGTGCCGGGCCAGCCGGTGCAGGCCGTGCCCGGCGCCGGGCTGGACGTGCCGGTGTGGCTGCTCGGCTCCAGCCTGTTCGGCGCGCGGCTGGCGGCGCAGCTGGGCCTGCCGTATGCATTCGCCTCGCACTTCGCGCCGGACGCGATGGACCAGGCGCTGGCGATATACCGCCGCGACTTCCGCCCCTCCGCGCGGCTGGCCGCGCCCTACGCGATCCTCGCCGCCAACGTGGTGGTGGCCGACACCGACGCCGAGGCGCGGCGGCTGTTCACCACCCAGCAGCAGGCCTTCGTCAACCTGCGGCGGGGGCGGCCGGGGCTGATCCCGCCGCCGGTGGATGACATCGAGGCCTTCTGGAGCCCGGCCGAAAAGCTCGGCGTCGAGCACGCGCTGGCCTGTGCCGTGGTGGGTGATCCGGCCAGCGCCGAGGCGGGCCTGCGCGCCTTCATCGAGCGGCACCGGCCGGACGAGCTGATCCTCACCGCGAATGTCTTCGACCACGCCGCGCGGCTGCGCTCGTTCGAACTGGCCGCCGGGGTTCGCGACGCGCTGGCCGTGGCGGCATGAGCGCCGCTCGGCGCGGTTCAGGCATCATGCCCGGCTTCCCCATCCGCCCCGGCGTCACCGCATGAAGATTCCCCACGGCCTGCAGCCGCTGATCGACGACGGCGTAATCGACGCCGTGCTGCGCCCGCTCAAGAGCGGCAAGGAGGCCTCGGTCTACGTCGTGCGTTGCGGCGAGGCGGTGCGCTGCGCCAAGGTCTACAAGGACATGGGCCAGCGCAGCTTCCAGCAGCGCGTGCAGTATCAGGAGGGGCGCAAGGTGCGCGGCAGCCGCGAGGCGCGGGCGATGGGCAAGTCGACCCGTTTCGGCCGGCGCGAGGCCGAGGCAGCGTGGAAGAACGCCGAGGTCGACGCGCTGTACCTGCTGCACGATGCCGGGGTGCGGGTGCCGCGGCCGCACGGCTATTTCAACGGCGTGCTGCTGATGGAGATGGTGGCCGACGAGGACGGCGATCCGGCCCCGCGGCTGGGCGAGGTCGAGCTGGCGCCCGACACCGCACGGGCGTGGCACCGCAGCCTAATGCAGCAGGTCGCGCGGATGCTCGGCCTGGGGCTGATCCACGGCGACCTGTCCGAATACAACGTGCTGGTGGCGGCGGACGGGCCGGTGATCATCGACCTGCCGCAGGCGGTCAGCGCGTCCGGCAACAACAACGCTCGCTTCATGCTCCGCCGCGACGTCGGCAACCTCACCATCAGCCTGGCCCGCTTCGCGCCGGAGCTGCTGGACACGCACTACGCGGAGGAGATGTGGGCGCTGTTCGAGCAGGGCGCGCTGCAGCCGGACTCGCCGCTGACCGGCGAGTTCGCGTTCGACGAGCGCGAGGCCGACGTGGACAGCGTCATGCAGTCGATCATCGATGCCCGCGAGGAGGCGATCATCCGCCAGCAGGGACGCGAGGCGGCACGCGAGGACTGAGCGGG
>JAGWVM010000260.1 GCA_018970895.1 Lysobacteraceae bacterium
GCCCTCCCACCTGATCCATCGTGGATCAAGGTCGTTTGGTGGGCAGCGGCATCGCGGTTGACGCCACCTTTTCCTGCACCGGCCGGCGCCTTGCGCCGGCCGGCCTGCTATAGGCGACGCCAAGGCTGGCGCGCCCCACCGGGAGATGCGCGACCGTGGATGCCACCGCCCAGCGACGCGAGCTGCGCCAGCGCCTGAACGAACGGCGCAGGGCGCTCACTCCGCAACAGCGGATTACCGCCGCCCAGGGACTTCGGCGCAGCCTCGAGCAGTTGCCCGAGTACCACACGGACGCGCGGGTGGCCGGCTACTGGGCGATCAACGGCGAGCTGGCGCTCAACCTGGTGATCCCACCCCTGCTGGTCCGCGGCCAGCAGTTCCTGCTGCCGCTGCTGGACACTGGCCGTCAACTGCGCTTTGCGCCGTGGCAATCCGGCGACCCGGTGGAACCGAACCGCCACGGCATCCCGGAGCCGGTCCGGGTGGAACGGCCGCTGGCGCCGTTCCAGCTCGACCTGGTGCTGGTGCCGCTGGTGGCGTTCGACCGGCATGGCCAGCGCCTGGGCTACGGCGGTGGCTATTACGACCGCAGCTTCGCCTTTCTCAACGAGCAGGCGCGCCCCACCGAACCGTTGC
This sequence comes from Lysobacteraceae bacterium, assembly GCA_018970895.1. GTDB lineage: Bacteria > Pseudomonadota > Gammaproteobacteria > Xanthomonadales > Rhodanobacteraceae > Dyella_A. The sequence goes on from JAGWVM010000260.1 coordinate 637, forward strand.
TGGTAGGCATCGCCTACGACTTCCAGGAGGTGGAGGCGATCGAGCCGGCCCGCTGGGACGTGCCGCTGGATTTCGTGGCCACCGACCGCGAGCTGATCGACTGCCACGCCGAACGCCCACGCGAGACCCAAGCATGAGCCCTGCCCGCATCGCCCACTGGCTGATGAAGTCCGAGCCGGACACCTTTTCCATCGACGATCTGGCCAGGCGCGGCCGCGAGCCGTGGGATGGCGTGCGCAACTACCAGGCGCGGAACTTCATGCGCGACGGCATGCGGGTCGGCGACGGCGTGTTCTTCTACCACTCCAACTGCGCCGAACCCGGCATCGTCGGGCTGGCGGAGGTCGTCTCCGACGCCTACCCGGACCCCAGCCAGTTCGACCCGAAGAGCGACTACTTCGATCCGGGCGCCAGCCGCGACAATCCGCGCTGGATGCTGGTCGACGTGGGCTTCGTGCGCACGTTGAAGCGCACCATCACGCTGAGGGAGCTGCAGGCCCTGCCCGCGCTCGCGGAGATGCCGCTGGTGCGCAAGGGCAACCGGCTCTCGGTGATGCCGGTGAAGGCCAGCGAGTGGAAGACCATCCTCGGCCTGGAATAACCCGGCCTGTCCCAATCTCCCGTCCCGGAACTCCCGACCATGAGCAACGAAAAGAAACTTGCCGGCGAAGCCGCCGTCCGCTTCGTCGATGATGGCGCCATCGTCGGAGTCGGTACCGGCTCGACCGTGGCCTACTTCATCGAGGCGCTTGGCGCGATCCGCGACCGCATCAAGGGCGCGGTCTCCAGCTCCGAGCAATCTACCGCCCTGCTGAGGAAGGTCGGCATCGAAGTGCTCGATCTCAACGCCACCGGCGAGCTGACGCTCTATGTCGACGGCGCCGACGAGTGCGACCCGCACAAGCGGCTGATCAAGGGCGGCGGTGCCGCGCTGACCCGCGAGAAGATCATCGCCGAAGCCAGCGGCAAGTTCGTCTGCATCATCGATTCGAGCAAGCAGGTCGACGTGCTGGGCAAGTTCCCATTGCCGGTCGAGGTGATCCCGATGGCACGCAGCCTGGTCGGTCGCGAGATCGCCCGGCGTGGCGGGCACCCGGTGTGGCGCGACGGCGTGGTCACCGACAACGGCAACTGGATCATCGACGTGCACGGCTGGCAGATC
>JAGWVM010000129.1 GCA_018970895.1 Lysobacteraceae bacterium
ATCGGCTGACCAGCGGGCTGTTCGCCGCGCCGCCGAGCAGGCGCCCGTAGGTCACCGCCAGCGCCACACCGGTGTGCCGGCTGGTCGGCAGATACACGTCGTACTCCAGCGAGGCCATTTCGCTGCCCGCTCCCGGATGCCAGGCATGCACGCCCAGCGTGGTGGCCGTGACCGGACCCAGGCCGAAAAAGCGATTCATCGCCGCGCCGTTCATCAGCGCCAGGCGCACGCTGGCCGACTGCTGCAGCGGGCCGATCGACGGCAGGTCGGCATCGGCGTACAGGTTGAGGTAGGCGCCTGCGCCGGCCATGTCGTGGCTGAGGTTGGCGCCCACGTCCACCGCCTTGTCCAGCTGCCATTCCAGGTAGCCGCCGGCGGTGAGCCGCGGCGACAGGCTCGGCACGATGCCGCCGAGTGGTCCCAGGTCGCCGTGTTCTCGACCCCACTGGTAACTGCCGTAGAAGCCGCCGCGCAGCGCCTGGCCGTGCAGCAGTTCGACCTCCAGCCCGTCCACCGTGGACAGGCTGCCGATGCCGGGCAGCTCGATGTCGATGTATGGCAGCGGGTCCTCGCGCTGGTGCCGCGAGCCGGGCCATGCCGGCATGCGCTGCACGCCCACGCCCACCGCCACGACGGTGCTGTTGCTGGCCCGGGCGGCGAGCGGCACGCCCGTCATGAGCAGGGCAAGGGGCAGGAGGAGGAATCGGGCGCTCGGTGGCATGGGCGTCGGGATCATTCTGTGATGCAGGTCTTCGGCCAACGCACGAAGCCCGTTGGCGATGACATCCGGCCATCGCAAGAAAGGGAAAGGACGGGGAAAGACTGCCTGCCTAGCCTTTCAGCATGCCTACGAACGCGAAGACGCCTGTGCCTGCATCCGGTTGGACCATCCTGTGCGATTTCGACGGCACCATCTCCGTCGAAGACGTGATCGACTCGCTGCTCGACCGCTACGGCCGCCCCGGCTGGGAAGCGCTCGAGCAGGACTGGCGCGCCGGCCGCATCGGCTCGCGCGAGTGCATGAGCGGTCAGGTCGCCCTGCTCGACATGACCCGCGAGCAGCTGGATACCCACCTGTCGCACCTGTGGATCGACCACGCCTTCCCCGGGTTCGTGGCGAAGGCGCGCGAGCTGGGCGTGCCGATCCGCGTGGTCAGCGACGGCCTGGACTACGCCATCCACAGGATCCTCGGCCGCTACGGCCTGGACGACCTGCCGCTGGCCGCCAACCACCTGGCCCCGGGCACCCCGCCGCAGCGCTGGCAGCTCACCTCGCCGTTCCAGGCCGAGGGCTGCCGCAGCGGCACCTGCAAGTGTGCCTGCGTGGCGCAGGCGCGCGCCTCCGGCGCCACCCGCACCCTGCTGATCGGCGACGGCGCCTCGGACTTCTGCGCCGCCGACCGCGTCGACTTCGTGTTCGCCAAGCACCGCCTGATCGAGCACTGCCGCGCCGCCGGCATTGCCTACGTGCCGATCACCGGCTTCGAGGACGCGCTCGATTTCCTGCCCCGCCTGCTTGACGGCAGCCTGCTCGCCGAGGCGAGCCAGATGGCCGTCGCGACTCCCTGATTCCTCCTCTTTCCGGATATTCCATGAACGCTTTCGACAAGAACGCCGGCCTGGTGATCGACGACGCGCAGCTGCTCGCCGACGAGGCCAAGTACAGCTCCTTCGGCGACACCGTGCACTACGTCGATCCGCCCAAGATCTTCCGCACCTGCAACGGCAGCTACATGTACGACACCGCGGGCACGCCGTTCCTGGACCTGCAGATGTGGTACTCGGCGGTGAACTTCGGCTACGCCAACCAGCGCCTCAACAACGTGCTGAAGAACCAGATCGACCTGCTGCCGCAGGTCGCCAGCCAGTACCTGCACCAGACCCGCATCGAGCTGGCCAAGACCATCGCGGTCGACGCAAAGAAGAAGTTCGGCCTCGACGGCCGCGTCCACTTCAACGTGGGCGGCGCGCAGGCGATCGAGGATTCGCTCAAGCTGGTGCGCAACTTCAAGAACGGCAAGAGCCTGATGTTCGCCTTCGAAGGCGGATACCACGGCCGTACCCTGGGTGCCTCGTCGATCACCTCCAGCTACCGCTACCGCCGCCGCTTCGGCCACTTCGGCGAGCGGGCGATGTTCCTGCCGTTCCCGTACCCGTTCCGTCGCCCGAAGGGCATGACCGCCGAGGAGTACTCGGACAACTGCGTGAACCAGTTCGCGCGCCTGTTCGAGACCGAATACAACGGTGTGTGGGACCCGAAGACCGGCCAGTGCGAGTACGCCGCGTTCTACGTCGAGCCGATCCAGGGTACCGGCGGCTACGTCGTCCCGCCGATGGGCTTCTTCAAGGGCCTGAAGAAGGTGCTCGACCAGTACGGCATCCTGATGGTGGTCGACGAGATCCAGATGGGCTTCTGGCGCACCGGCAAGCTGTGGTCGATCGAGAATTTCGGCGTGACGCCGGACGTGGTGGTATTCGGCAAGGCGCTGACCAACGGCCTGAACCCGCTCTCCGGCCTGTGGGCGCGCGAGGAGATGATCAATCCGACCATCTTCCCGCCGGGCTCCACCCACTCCACCTTCAACTCCAACCCGCTGGGCACCTCGCTCGGCCTGGAAGTGATGAAGATGGGCTACGAGCTCGACTACGAGACCACCGTGCCGAAGAAGGGCGCGCACTTCCTGGAGGGCCTGAAGGACCTGCAGAAGAAGCACAAGGAGATCGGTGACGTCGACGGCCTGGGCCTGGCGCTGCGCGCCGAGATCTGCACCGACGACGGCTTCACCCCGAACAAGGCGCTGCTCGACCGCATGGTCGACATCGGGCTGGCCGGCGACCTCGAGCACAACGGCAAGAAGATCGGCCTCGTGCTCGACGTCGGCGGCTGGTACAAGAACGTCATCACCTTCGCCCCCTCGCTGGAAATCACCCACGAGGAGATCGACCTGGCCATCGCGCTGCTGGACCAGTTGATCACCAAGGCGAAGCGTTCGATGTAATTCCACACCAGGGACGCTTTCGACATGACCGAGCCGCAATCCATCGACGCCATCCGCGACCAGGTGTTCGCGATCATCGCCAAGCAGGCGAAGATCGACGTGGCCACCATCCGCAACGAATCCACCCTGAAGGACCTGGGCGTGGCGTCGCTGGATGCGATCGAGGTGATCTTCGACATCGAGGAACACTTCGACATCCACTTCCCCGACCAGGGCACCAACTTCGACACCGATACGGTGCAGCACCTGATCGACGCCGTGGTGGCCGTCCAGGCCGCCGGCAAGGAAGGCGGGACGCAGTGACCGACGCCGACTCCCGCGCCATCGCCATCACCGGCATGGGCGCGATCAGCGCCTTCGGCGAGGGCGCCGAGGCCCTGTGGTCCGGTTTGCGCGAAGGGCGCAGCGGCATCCGCCCGCTGCGCCACGAGCGCGCCGCCGACCTGCGCGTGCGCATCGCCGCGCAGGTGCCGGAAAGCTTCGATCCGGCCGCGCACTTCGGCGAGCGGGCGCTGCCGATGCTCGATCGTGCCTCGCAGTTCGCGCTGTTCGCCGCCAACGAGGCGGTGGCCCAGTCGGGCCTGGACTTTGCCGCAGGCGGCCTCGGTAGCCGCACCGGCGTGGTGATCGGCACCGGCGTGGGCGGCGAGACCACCCAGGACGAGCAGAGCCGTCGGCTCTACGCGGAGAACGCCACGCGCCTGCATCCGCTCACCATCGTGCGCCTGATGATCAACGCGCCGGCCAGCCAGATCAGCATGGCGCACGGCCTGCGCGGACCTTCGTTCGCGGTGGCCAGCGCGTGTGCTTCCACCAACCACTCCATCGCCCAGGCCGCGCTGATGATCCGGGCCGGGCTGGCCGACGTGGTGGTGGCCGGCGGTACCGAGGCCTGCATCACCTACGGCGCCCTGCGTGCGTGGGAGGCCATGCGCGTGCTGGCGGATGACACCTGCCGTCCGTTCAGCGCCAACCGCCGCGGCCTGGTGCTGGGCGAGGGCGCCGGCGTGTTCGTGCTCGAGTCGATGGCCCATGCCCGCGCGCGCGGCGCAACCATCCTCGGCGTGCTCGCCGGCGTGGGCATGAGCGCCGACGCCGGCGACATCGTGGCGCCGGATCCGGCCGGCAGCGGCTCGGCGATGGCGCAGGCGCTGGCCGACGCCGGCCTGGCCGCCGACGACATCGACTACATCAACGCCCACGGCACCGGCACGCCGGCCAACGATCCGACCGAAACGCGGGCGATCCACGCCGTGTTCGGCGCGCACGCGCCGAAGCTGGCGGTGTCCTCGACCAAGTCGATGCACGGCCATGCGCTCGGGGCATCCGGTGCGCTCGAGCTGGTCGCCGTGCTGGGCGCGCTGCGCGACGGCGTGGTGCCGCCGACGGCCAACCTCGACGTGGCCGATCCGGCCTGCGACCTGGACTACGTGCCCAACCAGCCGCGCGAGAAGACGGTGCGGGCCGCGCTCAGCAACTCGTTCGCCTTCGGCGGCCTCAACGCCGTGCTGGCCGTGCGCGCCGCCTGACCGGGCAGGACGCCCGCCACCCATGAGCTATCTCGCGCAACTGGAGCCGGAGAACCTGCTGCGGCAGTTCCTCGCCCATCCGCCGGACGGCTTCACGGCCGGTACCACGCCTTCGGGCATGCCCACCTTCGTGGCGCCTTTCGACCTGCTCACGACGGCCGACGATGCGCTGCGCCAGCGAGTGATGCGCCTTCCGGGCTACGCGCGCTGGGGACGGCTGCTGCGCTGGCGCACGCGCTTCATCGGCTGCACCGCGACCGAGTTCGCGCCGCTGCCGCGTGCCGCCGAGCCGGACGTGCTGGCGGGCGAGCTGGTCTCCACCTTCGGCCGCGACTGCGCGCTGATGGTGGTCAAGGACCTTGCGCCCGAGTCGCCGCTGCTGGAGGTCGCCGACAACCGCCGCTCGGCAGCGCTGGCCCATGCGCTGCAGGAGCAGGGCTGCGTGCTGCTCGAGGGCATGGCGCTGGCCTGGGTGCCGATCGACTTCGACAGCGAAGAGGACTACCTGGCGCGTCTTTCGCGCAGCCGGCGCAAGGAGATGCGGCGCAAGCTGCGCTCGCGGGCCGACCTGCGCATCGAGACGTGGCACACCGGCGACGCGGCGTTTGCTGCCGAATCGGTGATGGCGCGCTTCATCGCGCTGTACGAGAACGTCTACGCGCAGAGCGAGATCCACTTCGACCACCTGTCCGCGGACTACCTGCGGGCGGTGCTGCGCGACGCCGGCAGCGGCGGGCTGGTGTTCACCTACTTCGCCGGTGACGAACTGATCGGCTGGAACCTCTGCTACGAGTACGCCGGCAAGCTGGTGGACAAGTACATCGGGCTGGCCTATCCCGCCGCGCGCGAGCACAACCTGTACTTCGTCAGCTGGATGGAGAACCTCGACTACGCGCGACGCCGCGGCCTGAGCCACTACGTGGCCGGCTGGACCGACACTCCGGTCAAGCGCCAGCTTGGCGCCCGCTTCTGCATCACCCGGCACGCCGTGTACGTGCGCAACCCGCTGCTGCGGGCGCTGTTCCGCCGCATCTCCCACCTCTTCGAAAGCGAGCCGGTGCAGCCGGCCAGCGCCATGGATCCGGCATGACCCGCCCCGTCGTCCTCGATATCGACCGCTCCGTCGGACCGCTGCCGCGCCGCCTGGTGATCCCGCTGGAGCACTGGCAGGAGTCGCTGCGCTTCGGCTGCTCGCTGCGCATCATGGAGCGTTTCCGCCGGACGCTGGACGACACGCTGCCGGCCGAGCACGGCACGGTGATGCTGGGCAGCGGCGATTTCCACCACCTGACCTGGCCGCTGGTCGAGCGGGTGCAGGCGCCAGCCCCGTTCCAGGTGGTGGTGCTGGACAACCATCCGGACAACATGCGCTATCCGTTCGGCGTGCACTGCGGCTCGTGGGTGCGGCGGGTGGCGATGCTGCCGGCGGTGAGCCACGTGCACGTGGTCGGCATCGGCTCGTCCGACATCGGCGCCGGCCACGCGTGGGAGAACTACCGCACGCCGCTGCGCGAGGGGCGTCTGAGCTACTGGAGCGTGGGTGTGGACGTGGCCTGGGCCGCGCGGGCCGGGCTGGAGCACGCCTTCCACGCGTTCGATCGCGTCGACGCGCTGGTCGCCGCGTTCGTCGAGGCGCAGCGCTCAGCGCCGCAGCCGGCCTACCTGTCGATCGACAAGGACGTGTTCGCCGCCGACGTGGCCCGCACCAACTGGGACCAGGGCCAGTTCCAGCTGGCACACGCGCTGGCGGTGATCGACAGCCTGCGCGCCGGTGGCCTGGTCGGCAGCGACATCACCGGCGAGATCTCCGCCTACCGCTACAAGAGCTGGTGGAAGCGGCGCCTCGCCGCCATCGACGACCAGCCGGCGGTGGACCCGCAGGAGCTGTCCGGCTGGCAGGCGCAGCAGCACGCGCTCAATGGCGAGCTGCTGCGCGCGATCGCTGCGGCGGGCGCCGCGGCAAGCTGAGGGCGCTCAGTCCTTGCCGTCGTCGATGCTGTTCTCCAGCACCTTGCCGTCACGGGCGTCGACGCCGATTTCGTGGACGACGCCCTCGGCGCGGATGTCGAACGAGTAGCGCAGGCCGCTGCCGCCGCGCTCCTTCTCCAGCTCCTCCTTGACGATCTTGCCGGGTACCACGTGCAGGGCGATGGTGCGCGCCGCGGCAAGGTCGATGGCGGGGTGGCCCGGCGGCGACGCGGCGGCAAAGGCACTGCCGCACAGCACGAGGCTGGCGGCTGACAGGACGATGTGGCGCATGCTGGATGGCTCCTTGCGATGGGGAATGCCGCGATGACGCGGCCGGCCCAGCGTCGCCGGAAGCGCTTATCCCGCACTTAGGAACCGCTTACGGTCCGCTTACGCCCGATCCGGCCGCGGTACCGGCTTCCGCCAGCGGTGATGCCCCGTGTGCCGGGGTGCCGTGATCGAATGCATCGCGCGCCGTTTCGACATCGGCGAGATGCTGCCTGGCCCACAACCAGACGCCGCAGAATGCCTGGCCGAGCGTCCTGCCCATCGGGGTCAGTGCGTACTCGACGCGCGGGGGAACTTCCGGATGGATCGTCCGCTGCACCAGGCCGTCGCGCTCCATCTGGCGCAGGACGCTGGTCAGCACTTTCTGGCTGACGCCAAGGATCGCCCGCTGCAACTCGTGGAATCGCAACCGTCCACGCTGCTCGAGGGTTTCCAGCACGAGGATCGTCCATTTGGCGGCGATCCGGCCGATCAGGTGGTTCATCAGTTGCGCGATCCGCGGATCGTGATCGTCCGGCGCGCACGCCTCCCGCGATGGCATGCCGCCGGCGGAAGCGGTGGGCTCGTGCGGGTTGTCGGCCATGGTTTCCTCGAGGTAAGCCAGCCACTTTCTCGTGCGTACTTCTCGGCCTGCGACGTGCATGCCTACCATGCCGCCACCACGAGGGACGAGGGTAGGGCACGCGCATGAAGATCGACAACCGGACGGTATTGCTGACGGGCGGATCGAGTGGCCTCGGGCTGGCGCTGGCAGGCGCCCTGGTTGCGCGGGGAAACACGGTCGTCGCGGTCGGGCGGGATCCCGGCCGCCTGCAGGCGGCGCGTGCGGCCGTCCCCGGCCTTCACGCCATCGCCTGCGACGTGGCCGACCCGGACGCGCTGCCGCGACTGCACGAGATGGTGCAGAAGGACTTCCCCGCGCTGGACATGCTGGTCAACAACGCCGGCGTCATGCGGGAGATCGACTTCAACCGCGCCACCGACGTGGACCGCGTGGCCGATGAAGTCGACGTCAACTTCGGCGCGGTCGTGCGCCTCTGCGCGTGGTTCGTGCCGATGCTGATGCGGCGCCCGGGCAGCTGCATCGTCAATGTGTCCTCCGGCCTCGCGTTCGCCCCGTTTCCGGCGGCACCGGTATACAGCGCCACCAAGGCGGCCCTGCATTCATTCACCCAGTCGCTGCGGATCCAGCTGAAGTCCTCCGGGGTGCGGGTCGTCGAGCTGGCGCCGCCGGCCATCGACACGCCCATGCTGACCGGCGCCATGCGCGCCGCGATGGACGGCCAGCGCATGGCGTCGGCCGCGGACATCGCCGCGATCGCGCTGCGCGACCTGGAGGCCGGCGTCGACGAGATCACCCCGGGAGGCGCCCGCATGCTGCGCCTGCTGAGCCGCCTGGCGCCGTCGTTGCTGATGCGCCAGATGGCCGCGATGTACGCCAGTCACGCCGCATCGTCCCGCGCATGAGTGCAGGCGGCGGTCAGCACCCGGGGTGTTCGAGCTCCCGGCAGATTCGCTCGAAGCGCGCGTCGTCCAGCCAGTGGCTGTTGCTCAGGGTGATCGATCGCGCCGCGAAGTCGCTGGCGTTCGGCGTCGAGGTGCGCGGCACGCGGTCGGCCAGGTAGGCGTAGTCGGGCAGGGCGTGCACGAACAGCCGGCTGACGCCGAGGCCGGACGTCCACAGCGCGTCCAGCGCCGTGCGCGCCCGCTGTGCGTCGGGCATCAGCAGCATCAGGAACGGCCAGCTTCCGGTGGTGTGGGGCGCTTCCCCGAACACGGTCACGCCGGGCAGCGCGCGCAGCCGGTCGAGCCGCGCCAGCGCCCGCTGGCGGTTGGCCGCGAGGAAGGCCGGCAGCCGGGTGGCGGCGCGCGTACCGACCCCGCGGCGCCAGCGTCCCACGCGATGGAACGGAATGTCCGGCGGAAAATCGTCGCCGACCGCGGCGACCGGGTCGCCCTCGCGCAGGGCGCGACGCAGCGGCATGCCGTAGGCCAGCCGCAGTCCGAGCGGGTGGTACAGCGCGGCCAGGCCGAGCAGCTCCAGGCTGCGCCGCAGCTCCCAGCCCGGCTTTGCCGGCACGTCGCGCGCGGCGGTGGTGCGCAGGGCGTGGCGCAGGTCGTCGTCGCGGGTCACCAGCAGGCCGCCTTCGAAGATCGACAGGCCCTTGCCGGCGGCGAGGCTGAAGAATCCGATATCGCCGCGCAGCCCCACGCTGTGGCCGCCGTCGCGCGCGCCCAGCGCCTGCGCGGCATCCTCGATCACGAAGGCGCCGTGCTCGCGGGCGACCTTGAGTGGCGCGTCCAGGTCGGCCACCAGGCCGCCGAGGTGGGTCGGAATGATCGCCAGCGTGCGTTCGTCGCAGAGCTCGGCCAGCGCGCGCCGGTCCATGTCCCAGTGGTCGGGCCGCGTGTCGCACAGGCGCAGGGTCAGGCCCAGCCGGTGCACGGCAATCGCCACCAGCGGACAGGTGAAGGCCGGCACCACCACCACGTCACGGCCGGGGGCGCGCTCGCGCAACGTGGCCAGCGCGATCAGCAGGGCGGCGGTACCC
>JAGWVM010000130.1 GCA_018970895.1 Lysobacteraceae bacterium
CCGGAGCGGCTGTTCCATCGCCGTCGCCATGTGGTACGAGGCTCGTCGCCCCGATGCCGCGCGTCCGCGGCCTTCCTGCATCCTGGGGTCCGCAGGCCTCGTAGCTGCAAAGGCAGGCGCGTGCCTGCCTTTGCCAGGAGACAGTGGATGAACGCCCGGATCTGGATCACTTCTGCGCTGTGGGGCGCACTGTGCGCCTACGCCTCGCTGGCGGTCGCGCAAACCGCCGCCGCGCCGCGGGTGGATGCCGCGCACCGGCTGGTCGGCAGCGATGGCATGACGCTCTACACCTACGATCGCGACAGCCCGGGCGGACCGAGTCGATGCGAGGGCATCTGCGCCCGCCTGTGGCCGCCGGCACTCGCCGCCGCCGACGCCACTTTGCCGGAGGGCTACGGCGTCATCGTGCGTGCCGACGGTTCGCGGCAGTGGACCTGGCGCGGCCGTCCGCTCTATCGGTACACCGGCGACACGAAGGCCGGCAGCATGCTCGGCGACGGCGTCAACGGCACCTGGCACGTCGCGCGTCATCCGTGAATCGACTGCGTTTGCATCCCTCGACGTTTTCGTCTCGTACCGACCGGTAGGGGCGCGGCAGTCGCGCCTTCGACGGAGAACACGACGATGCATCGATTCCGAAGGAACACCCGGTGGCTGGCCGGCGCGCTGGTGCTGGCCGGCGGCCTCACCTCCCTGCCGGCACTCGCCGGCGACAGCAGCACGGCACCGGCCAACATCAGCGGCAAGCTGCTGCTCACCGGCGGCGTCTCGCAGATCGAGGGCGCAGCCGGCGGTGGCCTTACGCCCTGGGCCGTGATCGGCGGATACGGCACGCAGGATCAGATCGGCGCCAACGCGTTCTACACGCGCGTCAACGTGCAGGACTACCACCTGGACGACGCCGGCGCGCTGGTCGGCATCGACAACCGGGTCGAGTTCTCGGTGGCGCAGCAGCGCTTCAATACCGAGGACGTCGGCGCGGCGCTGGGCCTCGGTCGCGGGTTCACCTTCCGCCAGAACGTGGTCGGGGTGAAGGTCCGGCTGTTCGGCGATGCCGTGCTGGAGCAGGACTCCTGGGTGCCGCAGGTCTCGGTCGGCGCGCAGTACAAGAAGAACAACCAGGGCGCGATCCTGCACGCGATCGGCGCGAAGAGCGACCACGGCATCGACTACTACGTCAGCGCGACCAAGCTGTACCTGTCGCAGAGCGTGCTGGCGAACGCCACGCTGCGTTTCACCAAGGCCAACCAGATCGGCATCCTCGGCTTCGGTGGCGACAAACACGACGGCTACCAGGCCGAGTTCGAGGGTTCGCTCGCTTACCTGCTCAGCCGGAACTGGGCCGTCGGCGCCGAGTACCGGCAAAAACCCAACAACCTCGGCATCGCGCGGGAAGACAACTGGTACGACGCCTTCGTGGCGTGGGCGCCGACCAAGAACGTCTCGGTCACCCTCGCCTATGCCCATCTCGGCAACATCGTGATCAAGGACAACCAGCGCGGCATGTACGCCTCCGTGCAGGTCGGCTTCTGACCCCCATCAACCCTCGAGGATTCCGACCATGTACAAGACCACGCTTTCCCTCCTGCTGCTGACCGCCGGCCTGTGCGTCGGCGGCCTCGCCACGGCGCAGAACACCATGCCGTCCGCCGCGAACGCCGACAGCTATCCCTCCGCTCCGCGTGATCCTGCCCTGAAGCCGGTGTTCGACCAGTTCGGCGGCAAGCCCGGCCTCGTCGCGCTGATGAACGACTTCATGGCCAACCTGGTGGCCGATCCGGTGACGCGCCCCTACTTCGAGAACGCCGACCGCGACCACATCAAGGCTGAGCTGGTGGACCAGTTCTGCGTGATCCTCGACGGACCGTGCACCTACACCGGCAAGGACATGGCTTCGGCACACCGGGGCATGGACGTCGATCGGGCGGCCTTCAACGCCCTCGTGCAGGACCTGCAGCGCGCGATGGACAAGCACGACATCCCGTTCCGCGCGCAGAACAAGCTGCTGGCAAAACTCGCGCCGATGCATCGGCAGATCGTCACCCGGCAATGATGCAGTAGGCATCCGGTGATGCGTTGCACGCAGGACGTCATCGCCGCGCGGCAAACGCCTTGGATCCTGCCGCGCAACGCACGCAACACCGGTTGCGGTCGACGGCAGTGCCATGCCGCCAGCCGTGGCGGGCAGACACGCAAGCGGCATCGGCCGGAAGGCGCGCAAGCGGATCGGACAGCGCTTTGGCTGGATCAAGACCATCGGCAGGCTGGCGCAGCCTGCCGATGGTCGGTATCGCCCCAGTACGCGGTTGGGAGACCTGGACGTTTGACGCCTGCGACACGATCCGCCGCGACCACCTCAGCCAGTGTTTCAAGCCGTCGCCGACCTGCATCACCATGGGAGACGTGCACCTGCCGGGCAAAAGTCTCGCCCCTCGGGCAGCACCAGAACAGCCGCGCATGGATCAGCGCCCTGAGGAGCGCCACGGAACCGTGGGTCTCGGCAGCTTGCGCATGCGCCTTCATCGAAAGCGCGGCGGCCGGCGCGTTTTCCCTCACGATGCGGACGAGGCGATCGACCGCGCGCAGTCCGCCTGTCCGCCAGCCAGCACACATTTCACGCGAGTGTGGCAGTGTCTCCAGGGTGAATCCTTCCTTGTGGACACGGACGTCGGGATTACGTGCATGAGCAAGTCGACTTCAGCGCCCCTGCAGATGCTCACCTACATGCCCGGCTCGGCGAGCGCGGTGGCAATCGAGGTGCAGGGACTTTCGCAGAGCCGCCACATGAAGCGCATGGAACCGCATGCGCACATGTTCTTCGAAGTGGTGGTGGTGAAGTCCGGTCGAGGCAGGCATCGGGTCGACGGGCTCGACCACGAGACCGAGCCCGGCATGGTGTTCGTGCTGCCGCCGGGGTCGGTGCATGACATGCGCGCGATGGAGGACGTCGATGGCTGGTCGATCCTGTTCGAGGCGGACGGGATCGATGCCAGCCTATCCCTGGGATTGACGCCCATCGGCGCACTGCCGGGCGGCTTCATGTTCGATCTGTTCCGCCAGCCGGTGCTGCAGATGACGCGTCCGATCCGGCTCGATCCGGTCGATCTGGCCTCGTTTGGAGCGCGGATCGAGCAGCTCGGCCGGGAGCTGGCCGAGCGGCACGCGGGGTACGAACACGCGGCGCGTGCCACGCTGCAGCTTTTGCTGATCGACCTGACCCGGCTCGCCCCGTGGCTGCAGGGACACACGGGCGGCTCTCCGGCACCGGCCGATATCGTCTCGCGCGCTTTCGCGGACATCGACCAGCATTTCCGCGAACCCTCCGCGTTGACGCAGGCTGCGACCCGGCTCGGGTATTCGGTGGGCCACCTGACCACGCGCCTTCGCCAGTTGACCGGCCGCACCTACGGGGAATGGGTCATCGAGCGGCGCATGATCGAGTCCCGGCGACTGCTCAGCGCCACGGACCGTGGCATCGGGGAGATTGCCCAGGCGCTCGGTTATGCCGAGGTCGAATCCTTCATCCGCCGCTTTCGCGCCCGCCACGGGCTCACGCCGTCTGCCTGGCGCGACGATGCACGTGCGGCGCATCGGCCGGAATCGTAACTGAGGACAGTTCGCGGCCAAGTACCGACCTGTCCAGGCCCGCAGGCCACCGCCACGATGGACCCCGAACTCAACGCGGGATCCAGCGATGAAAAAGATTTGCGTGGTCTACTTCAGCGGCCATGGGCACACGGCGCGCCAGGCGGGCGCGGTGATCGAGGGACTGTCCGCCGTTCCCGACATCGATGCATCGGGCATCGTCATCGATGCCGAGGGCCAGGTGCCGGACGAGGCCTGGACGCAGCTGGCGGCAGCCGATGCGGTGGTCTTCGGTTGCCCGACCTACATGGGCAACATTCCCTGGCAGTTCAAGCGCTTCGCGGATGCCAGCAGCAAGGCGTGGTTCGCACGTCACTGGCGCGACAAGTTCGCCGCCGGTTTCACCAATTCCGGCTCCATGAATGGCGACAAGCATTCGACCTTGAGCTACCTGTTCACCCTGTCGATGCAGCACGCGATGCTGTGGGTCGGTTCGGACCTGATGCCCGCCAACACGCTCGCCGCGCAACGCGACGACGTGAACTATCTGGGCGCCTTTGCCGGTGTGATGGCGCAGTCGCCGGTGGATGCTCCGCTCGAGCACGCGCCAGGCCCCGGCGACCTGCAGACCGCGCGCCTGTTCGGCGAGCGCGTGGCGCGCATCACGTTGCGTCTGATGCCGGCCTGACCGGACGCGCATCAGCCCGGCCCCGGCCACGTCCCTTCCTGCCCCCGTAGCGCCCGCTTTCCGGGGGCGCCAAACCTAGGAGATCGGCATGCGCACGTATCTGCAAACACTGGCTTTCGCCCTGCTCTGCGCGGTTTCCGCTGCGGCCCAGGCGGGAGGAATGAAGGAGGGTGGACTTCACCTGACGGTGTACAACCCCGGCGCGAAATCGCTGTTCCCGGTGTCATCGGAGATCGTCACCGGCCCCCGCCACGCCCTCCTGATCGACGCGCAGTTCCAGCGCGACGATGCCGAGAAGCTGGTCGAGGCGATCCGCGCCACCGGCAAGACGCTCACCACGATCTACGTCAGCCACAGCGACCCCGACTACTACTTCGGGCTCGGCGTCCTCCACCAGGCGTTCCCGGCCGCACGCATCGTGGCGACCGGCCCCACCGTCCAGGCGATGGCCTACCTCATGGCGGGCAAGAAGGCCTACTGGGGTCCGATCCTCAAGGCCAACGCGCCGGGGCGGATGATCCTGCCGCAGGTGCTCGAGGGAAACCGGCTCGCCGTCGACGGCCATCCGCTGGTCATCGAGGGACTGGACGGGCCCACGCCGGAGCGCACCTTCGTATGGATTCCGGACCTGCGGACGGTGGTCGGCGGCTCGGTGGTGTTCAGCGGGACACACGTGTGGGTTGCCGATACACAGACGCCGGCGGCCCGTGCGCACTGGCAGGACACGCTCGGACGCATCGAGAGCCTGCACCCCGTGCGGGTGGTGCCGGGCCACTACCTGGGTGAGGCCCCCGACGGCCTGCGCGCGGTCGACTTCACCGCACGCTATCTCGAGGTCTTCAACGATCGCCTGGCCCACGCCTCCGATGCAGACGATCTGATCGAGGCGATGAAAAAGGCCTATCCGGACTTCGGCAGCACCACCTCCTGGCTCGAACTGGGTGCCCACGTCGTGATGGGCGACACGCGCTGGCCCAAGTGAGTCCGCTTCCGCTCGCCCCCTCTTTGCGCATCGAGGCATCGGCATGACCAGGCAACCATCGATCTTGGCGTCACTCGCCCTTCTGGGCACGCTCGCCGCCGGCCCCGGCCAGGCCCTGGCCGCGGCCGCCGCGCCAGCGCATTCCACCGGATCGACCACCCCGTCGCGCGACAGCGTCGCCTCGCACATCGCCACCTTCGACGAACTCGACTTCGACGTGTTCACCCACCAGAAGTGGGACCGCCTGAAGGAGAGCCACGCGCAGGACATCGTCGTCCATTGGCCGGACGGCCACGTCACGCACGGCATCGAACAGCACATCAAGGATCTGAAGGCGATGTTCGTCTACGCGCCGGACACCCGGATCAGCGCTCATCCGGTCAAGTTCGGCCAGGGGCCGTGGACTTCGGTCATCGGCGTGCTCCAGGGCACGTTCACCCGTCCCATGCCAATCGGCCATGGCAAGTTCATCCAGCCGACCGGTCGCGCGTTCAAGCTCGAGATGGTCACCGTCGGACACTGGACGGGAGGCACCATGGACGAGGAATACCTGTTCTGGGACAACGCCACCTTCATGAAGCAGTTGGGCATCGTTCCGTGACCGTCCGGGCATCGTTCCCGGATACGGAAAGTGACCGCCGGATTTGAACAGCCCCGACTTGCGCCCCGCGAGCCGTCATGCCGTCGGTCCGGCGCAGTCTGGCGCGCACCGCCCCTCGTCGTACGCGCGACCCGCGCCCGGACGACCGATCCAGCGCCGCCATCAGAGCGCAACGCACGTTCCCCGCGTTGCAGTGGCGTTGATCCATCAGCTCGGACAGCGCCCGCTGCACCCTTCGCGGTTGCCGGATGCGCTTGCGCACCATCGCGAGCGTGTTCGCCTCCGGTGCCTTGGCGCTCCGACAATCGCTTCGGCCTCCTAGCGCCAGCAGGTCGGTCGCCTGGTCGAGGCTGAAACCCGGATTCCGGGCATGCCGGATGAAGCGCACGCGTCAGCACGATTTCCAGCGGGTGGAAACGTGCGCCGCTGGTGATATCGAGCTCCAGGTCGGTGTGATGCATGCGGTGCAGACGCCACGGCACGGGCACCGCGTGGAAAAGCACATGTTGCAGGTAGATGGCCAGGTCCAGCAGCACGATCGAGCCGAGGACCGCCAGCCACGGCGGTGCGTGCCATGTCGTCCACAGGCTCCAGCCCCGCTGTTGGGCGGCCAGCGCAACCGCCACGGCCGTGGTGGGAGCCAGCCAGCGCACCAGAACGGTGTCGACCATCACCGCGCCCAGGTTGCCCGGCCAGCGTCGCCAGCACCCCAGTGGTCGCGGTCGTCGTGGTGCGGCCAGTTCCCACAGCGCCATGAGGGGGAACACCGTGGCGAACACGGCAAGCCGGATGAGCGGGGCATGCTGGAGCAGCGATTCGGACAGGGTCGACACGGGTTCGGAAGCGCGGGAAGGCCGGGCCGCAGACTCGCACCGGCTCGGCGTCCGGGCGCGACCATCCATGCCATGGACAGATCGACGAAGTGCTTCTACGTGGGCGGACCCGGGCTTTGCGCGCGGAGCGATGTGTGCCATCTGGCCGCCCTGCCGGTGATCGCCGCGCAGATCGCGTGCAGTGCTGCGTCCTCCTCGGCAACTTCGCGTATCCGGCTCATCGCGTGGCGTTCTCTCCCGCGGGGTCGAGATCGAGAAATGTCCGGCTGGCCTGCGTCAGGTGACTCACCTCGGTGACCGGCAGCGCCGGGTATTCGGCCGGCATGTCGCCGCGGTTGATCCAGCACGACGCCCAGCCGCAGGCGGCGGCACCGGCGGCGTCCCAGGCATTGGAGGAATGGAAGGCGATGGCAGCGGCCACCACGCCGAAGGCCTCGGCCGCCGCGTGGTACACCCGCGGATCGGGCTTGTAGCGGCCCAGCGGGTGCACCGAAAACACCGCATCGACGCGATCGCGCAACCGTGCGGCGTTCAGCGCCTGGTCGAGCATGATCGGCGTGGCGTTGGAAAACACCGCCACACGCAGGCCGGCGTGCCGGTATGCGTCGAGCACATGGGGCACCTCCGGATACGCATCCAGCGTGCGATAGGCATCGAGCAGCTGCGCACGCAGCCGCGGATCATCCTGCCCGACCCTGGCCAGCGCGAAGTCGAGCGCGGCCTGGGTGAGCTGCCAGAAATCCACGTATTGCCCCATCAGCGCATGGGTCCAGCTGTACTCGAGCTGCTTTTGTCGCCACAGTGCCGACACCTGCGCCGCAGCCGGACCGATGGCATCACCCAGTCGGGCCACGGCCGAATGCACGTCGAACAGCGTGCCGTAGGCATCGAATACGGCGATGGACGGGCGCACGGCGTTCATGCGTCAA
Source organism: Lysobacteraceae bacterium (assembly GCA_018970895.1). Taxonomy (GTDB): domain Bacteria; phylum Pseudomonadota; class Gammaproteobacteria; order Xanthomonadales; family Rhodanobacteraceae; genus Dyella_A. Next base: position 7,619 of record JAGWVM010000130.1, read on the forward strand.
CCCCCGTCGGGCTGCGACGACCGCGCGTGCAGCGATCGTGCCCACGCAGCGGGTGCAGCGCCACGCAGCCGCCAGGCATCGACCCGGCGGCAAAGAGCAACAGGTTCCCCCCTTCCTGCAGGTGCAGGTTCTGGCGCCAGCCGAACACGCCGGCGGAATGCGCCGGTTGCAGGAACATGTCCAGCGTCCCCATCAGCATTACCAGGAATCCGGACAGCCTCGGCACGTGCAAGGCGATCTCGAGGCGTTTGTCATCGGTCATGGCTGGACGTCCTTCTTATGGTCAAGGGTGATGCGGATGGCCCGGCACGAACACCGCCCGCCAGGCTTTGGCCGGGCGGGCGGCTCCGCAGCCTGCAGGCCGATCAGGCCGGGCGGGTCCAGGCCTCGGCGGCGAATTCCGGATTGGTGGCCGTGCCGGTGAGATGGTTGGCGTAGTTGCTCAGGGTCTTCATGGTCACGCCGAGCACCACCTCGAGCGCCTGGCGCGGGGTATAGCCGGCAGCCAGGAAAGCCTCCAGCGGTGCGCCGCTGACCCAGCCGCGCTCGCGCACCATGGCACGGGTGAACTCGGCCAGCGCCTGCAACTTCGGATCCGGCAGGGTACCGCGTGCGCGCAGCGCGTCGACCACGGCGTCCGGAGCGTTGACCATCCTGCGTGCCATCATCGAGTGCGCGGCCATGCAGAACTCGCAGCCGTTCTCGGCGCTGGCCGCCAGCATGACCACCTGGCGTTCGACCGGGTCGAACGAGGTCTTCTCGTAATGGGCGGTGATGTCGAAATAGGCGTCCAGGGCCGGCGGTGCCTCGGCCAGGTGCGCGTAGAGGTTGGGCACGAAGCCGAAGCGGTCCTTGCCGCTCTGCAGCCTGGCGCGGGCAGCCTCGGGGGCCGATTCGGGGGTGTGTTGCGGGAAGTGGCTCACGTCGGGGACTCCTTGGGGGAAGGGCTGACGGAAAGTGTGGGCAAGCTTCATCCGGGCGACCATGCCCGCAGCGCGCGCATACTTGTCCAATCGTCTTGATCCGGAGCGCGCGTGGACGAACTGAGCGAACTGATGCGGCACCTGCACCTGCGGACGCGGGTGTTCCACCGCAGTACCCACTGCGGCCGCTGGGAAGTGGATGCCGAATACGAGCGCAAGGCGATGTTCCACCTGGTGGCCAGTGGACGCTGCCTGCTGAGGACGGCCGACGAGACGCTCGACACCGAGCTGCGCGCAGGTGATGCGGTGATCTTCACCGCGCCGTGCGATCACGTGCTGGTGTCGATGCCCGGCGCGCGGGTGGACGACACGACCCTGCTGCTGTGCGGCTACTTCGAGTTCGACTCCCCGCTGGCGGCCGTGCTGCTGGCCTCGCTGCCCGCCTCGCTGATGCTGCGCGGCGGCTCTGCGCGGGACCAGCGGACACAGGGGACGCCAGCGTCCCTGCTCGCCCTGATTGTCGCGGAGGCGGAAGGCCAGGCGCCCGGCGCGACGGCGCTGATGGACAAGCTGTCCGACGCACTGTTCATGTACGCGCTCCGCCAGTGCCTGGCCGATGGCAGCGTGCAGCGTGGCCTGTTGCTGGGCTTGTCCGATCCGCATGTCGCACCGGCGCTGCTGGCCATGCACCAGCGTCCGGAGCGTGCGTGGACGGTCGCGTCGCTCGCCGGCTGCGGCCACCTCTCGCGAGCGGCGTTCG
>JAGWVM010000131.1 GCA_018970895.1 Lysobacteraceae bacterium
GTGGTGACCGGCGTGGTGGGGCGCGTGGTCGAGCGCGGCACCGAGGTGGCCTCGCCCCAGCGTGCCGCCGAGCTCGACCGGGCGGCCGAACGCAGCATCGCGCACAACCGCGCCAACTCGCCGCAAGGCGTAGCCGAGGCCTACCGGACGCTTTATGAGCAGCGCGGCTGGTCTGCATTCGGGCCAGTGCCCGAGGCCGTCGCGAACACCCTCCGTGATGCGGACCGGACGGTGCTGGCCTCCGATGGCCGCAGCTATACCCGCGATGCGCAGGGTCAGTGGAGCGCACCCGGCCTGTTGTTCGGGCGGCACGCCGCCGACGGCAACATCGCGGACGAGGTCCGCCAAACGCGGCAACTGGAGACATCGAATCCGCTGGCGGGCCAGACGCAGGGCAGCCACATGCCCCCGGCGTCGCGTCCGGCTCCCTCAGCCGCGCCGACCTCGCCCGCGCGTCTCGACGATCCACGGCATCCGGACCACGCCTTCTTCCAGCAGACCCGGCAGCACGTACATGTGCTGGACCGTTCCCTGGGGCGTACGCCGGACGTCCACAGCGATCAGTTGGCCGCGGCGCTCACCGTGCAGGCGCGCGCCGATGGCCTGCAGCGCATCGACCGCATTGCGCTCTCGGACGACGGCTCCCGCCTCTGGGCGGTGCAGACCCCGGCCGGCCGGCGGGACCACCTGTTGGACCTGCGCACCCAGGTCCCCACGGCCAGTGCCAATACCCCCATGGAGCAGAGTGCGGCGCGCTGGCCGCAGGCGATGGAGCAGTTTCAGCAGGCCACGCAGCAACAGGGCGCGATACAGGCGCCGACAGTGATGCAGGCGCAGATACAGCAGGGCGTGCCGGGGCCGGGCTTGGTGCGTTAGGGCCGGGCGTCCCGGCATGCGTCCACGGACCGTGACGACGCCACCGGCTCCGGAACGTCTGCGCAGCCGGGTGAGCGGCAGGGCGGGATGGCCGCACCGCCGGGGTGCGAGGGCACCGTTGGCGATCGCATCCTGTGGGCGTCGGCAAGCCGGATAGGTGCAAAAAATGAATTAAATGTATTTAATATTGGACATTCAAAATTGAATGTTCGATATTTTAAACATGGACGTCGACACCCTCATGCGCGATCTCGGCCGGCAGCTGCGCCTGCTACGCAAACGGCGTGGTCTCACCCAGGCCGCGCTTGCCGCGCGAACCGGCATGCCGCGACCCAAGATCGTGCAGATGGAGCAGGGCCGGGGATCGATCGCGTTCGAGAGCTACGCCCGGCTCGCCGCCGCCCTCGATGCCGCCCTGAAGGTGGATATCGCGCAGCGCCCGACGCTGGAGGAGCTGGGGGATATCTATGGCGAATGAGCCCGTGGCCGTCGCCAGCGCGCGCGTGCTGACCCCGCAGGGCGTCAGTGGCGAGCTGTACCACGAAGGCCGGCAATACGCGTTCGCCTACACCGGCACCACGCCGGACGTGGCGGTGAGCCTGACCATGCCGGTACGGCGCAGTCCGTACACATCCTCCGAACTGCTGCCGATCTTCCAGCAGAGCCTGCCGGAAGGTTATGTGCTGGAGCAGCTGCGCCTGCGCCTGGCCAAGCTCACGCAGCTCGATCCCATGATGCTGCTGGCGATCACCGGCCAGGGCGGCACCATCGGCCGCCTCGCCGTCGATGCGCCCGCGGTCGACCGCTTGCTGCAACGTGGCCGCGAGCCCCAGCGCGGCGAGCGGCTGGACGAGATCCTGGCCTGGGACGGCGCCGAAAACCTGTTCACCGAACTGGTCGATCGCTACCTGCTGCGCAGCGGCGTGTCGGGCGTGCAGCCCAAGGTGCTGGTGCCGGAGCGGGCAACGGGCGACACCGCCAAGGCGACCCTGCTCACCGGCGATCTCATCGTCAAGAGCGGGCAGGGCGAGTACCCCGGCCTGGCGATCAACGAGTTCGTCTGCATGTCCATCGCCAGGGACGCCGGCATCCCGGTGCCGGAGTTCTTCCTGTCCGAGCGGCACGACCTGTTCGTGATGCGCCGCTTCGACCGCGATGCCACCGGCAAGCCGCTGGGTTTCGAGGACATGGCGACGCTGATGGGCCTCGGCACCGCCCAGAAATACCAAGGCAGCTACGAGCGGCTGACCCGGGTGATCGCCAACAACTGCCTCGCGGAGCAGGTGCGCCCGGCCCTGGCGCAGCTGTTCGACATGGTGGCGCTGTCCGTCATCGTGGGGAACGGCGACGCGCACCTGAAGAACTTCGGCCTGCTCTACACCCACCCTGCCAGCGATGATGTACGCATGGCGCCGGCCTACGACATCGTCAACACCACCGCGTATCTGCCCAGCGACACGCTGGCCCTCACGCTGGGCGGCAGCAAGAGCTTCATCGCAGCCCGACAACACCTGCTGGAACTCGCCGGGCGCTGCCAGGTGGACGATCCCCGCGAACGTATCCGGCAACTGCTCGAGGCGGCCCACCAGCAGTGCCAGCAGCATGCCGACCTGCTGGCCGAGGTGCCGCAGGTGCGCGACGCCCTGCGGCGCGATATCCAGCGGATGGAACCGGGTTTCAGCCAGCCGCTGCGGGCGGTTTGACGAAGGCGTTGCCTCGTCGCCGCGCGCTTGGCGGCGCCTGCAGGGCCGGCGCATCGGCAGTCACGGCCACCGCTTTCCGCGCACCGCGCTGTGCCGGAACCGGGTCTATCAAGCCGCCTCGTCGATCATCCCCTTCATCGCCGCCTCCACGCCCCGCGCTGCCTCCGCGATCCGCTCGTCGCCGGAGATCAGCGACAGCTGCTCGGTCGGCGAAACCATGCCGATCCAGGTCGAGCCATCCTGCTCGTAGATCGACACTCGGCACGGCAGCGCCATGTTCAGCGCCATGTCCATCGCCAGCACCTCCGAGGCCTGCTTCGGGTTGCACACCTCCATCACGATGCAGCCGTTGGCCAGCGGAAAACCCTTGTCCGCCAGCGTCTGCTTGAAGTCGTAGGTGTGCAGCACGCCGAACCCGTGCGCCTTCACCGCCGCCTGCATGGCCTCGAAGGCCGCGGGGACCGACTTGGATGTCTGCTTCTTGTAGATCATGGCGTGCACCTCCTGGGGGGATCGGTGGTTGACCTCCGCGGGCGTCGGCCAGTGTGTGGCTCGTCGGCATTGCACAAAGGACAGTGTTGGGTTCCGGTGCCAGGTGTTGCCGATTTGGCAACAATCGTTGCAGCTTCGGAAGGAATACGGATCGCCCGAGCCTCTCGATCAGGCTTGTTATGAGGGTCTGCCGCCTGGTCAAAGCTGGCCCATGGAAAAATGCGTCATGTTCAAGGCAAAAAATTCGAGCTTGTTCGCGGAATCGTTTGTCGGAAGTAGTCGCCGGTCTCTTCATCAACAAAATAGACGTAACAACCCTTCATGCCCCGGGTCATCAACGTCTTGTAGGTGTTGCGGATGATCCGGTCCACGCGCTGGCATGTTTCGTCTGGTGACCGCTTCATCATCGATTTCCAGCCACGGATGGAGCGGTCCATGTTGGATCGCGCTTCGGGCACGGTGGTGAGCGCGCCGTCGCGGGCGATCAGGTCAGGGCCGACGATGACGCCGACGTAATCCAGCTCCAGGCCCTGACAGGTGTGGATGCAGCCGACTTCGTCAATGGAATCTGGCGCCACGATCCACAGGCTGCCGTCCTTGTCGAGGTTCCAGCGCTTTGCGTAGCTGTGTTCAGGGATAGTCACGTCGAATTGATCGGGCTTCTTCTTGCTGACCCAGTCCCAGCAGTAGCCGGCGACCACGCGGGACTTGTTATTGACGGCGTTGCGCTCGGCGATCAGCTCGTGCAGCTTGGTGGGTGAATCCATCACGCGGAAGTCGAATTCGTCGGGGCTGAGCGTGGTGTTCGCGGTCTCGCGCAGGCCCAGGGTGTTGTCCAGCCAAGCCATGTAGGCGTCCGAACCGCCGCAACGGAACTGCGAGGAGAGTTGCATGTGGGTGACTTCGGCATCGGCTGCGTGCGCCCACTTTTCAAGCTCGGCGCTATGCCCGATGTCGGAAAGGGTGACGACCTGGTCATCGTCCACGAAGAAGATCGCGCTCTTGCTGCTGTGGATGATTTCCTTGATCTGGTTCTCGCCGAGGTTGCCGTAGAGGCCGGACTTCTCGTTGAGGCGGTGGGCCTCGTCCACGATCAGGGCATCGAACGCATTCGCTGCCGTCTCGACAAAGGAGCCGGAGCCGGAGAACAGGTTGCTGATGGCCGTCTGCTTGAACGTGCCTGTCAGCTTGGCCTTGTAGACGGCACGCGGCGCCGCGTTCTTGGATACGTACTTGCTGACGAGTCCCTGCTTCGACAGGCGCACCAGCAGGTTGATCGCGATGATCGACTTCCCGGTGCCGGGACCGCCCTGGATGATTGCGACCTGTTTCTTTTCCCCCGAGGCACGGGTGGCGAGGGTGACGGCGCTTTCGAACGCGACCTTCTGGTCGTCGATAAGCACGAACTCCTGATTGCCCCTCATCAAGCCGACCAAGCTGTCCACCAAGGCTTTGGATGGCTTGATGCGCCCATTCTCGATCTCGTAGATCAGTTCGGCGTTGTCGCCGTATTTCACATGCTGCTTGATGAAGTCCCGAAGGCGCTGACGCTCGGCTTCACCTTTCAGGAACAGCGGCGCCTTCCGGATGTAGTCCCCGTAATGCTGGGGGTCGTCGATGACGCCGTCCTGCACGTAGTTGTGGAGATAGGCACAGGGGTTCAGCGCGACGTTGCGCTCGTAGACGGCCTCATTGAAGCCTTCGAGCAATGCCGCATAGGACCAGGCCTGATAGCAGGGGTGGGTGCCTTCGCTTTCGGGGGCGTGGCCGCCACGGCGTGCGATGACCAGACCATCCTTCGGAGAAAGCTTCGCCTCGGACCACTGCTTGAGTTCGACGATGATGAGCTTCGGGCCCTCATCAGTGCGTCCGGAGAGGATGAAGTCGATTCGCTTGGAAGTCTGGGGAATGCCAAATTCGACGCCGACACCGATGTTGTCGGGTATGCCGGGGTCGCGAAGCACCTTGGCCATTTCGCCCAGCGAGTTCTTCCAGGAGCGGAACTCGGCGTCGGCTGCGTACCGCCCGGTTCGCTGCAGATACTTTGCGGCGATGACGTTTTCGATGTCCCGGTTATCGTGATCGTCAAGAAACCTGCTCTTATCGGCCTGATAGACAATCACGCGGCGGCCCCCCCTTGGCCTTCGATCAAAGCTCAGAATACTTCTTGCTCGTTCCCTTGGCGCGTTCGACCGGGTACTTGAGGGCGTTGAGTTGCAGCTTCTTGCGGGCTGCGTCCAACGGTTCGATGCCCAGCTTGTCCGAGAGCTGAAGCAGGTAGAGGAAGACGTCAGCCACTTCCTCGGCGACTGCATCGCGCTTCACGTCCGGCAACGAGCGGCTTTGCTCCTCGGTCAGCCACTGGAAGTGCTCGAGCAGTTCGGCAGCCTCGACCGACAGGGCAGTAGCCAGATTCTTGGGCGAGTGGAACTGCTCCCACTCTCGTTCGTCGGCAAATGCGCGCAAGGCCGCTTGTAGTGCCTGGATCTCGTCGTTCATGGCGTGGTTTCCTTGCCCCGTGGCTAGCAGCAAGCTTAGGTGGTCACTTGCCGGTAGCCAAAAGCTGTCGCCCCACATGCGACCTGGGACGGTGTGCCCGCGGGGGGGGGGCGTCCGCGTCGGGCCATCCCCCCGAAAGCACCGGCCAGACCTGGCCGCTCGGTGGTCTTTCAACTTCTTATCCCGAAAAGGAAAAGCCCCGCAGTTGCGGGGCTTCTCCTTGTGGTTCTGACCACGTGTCGCCGGCGAAACTCAATGCCTGCGCTGCTTCCGGATATGCCGGCTGTTGCGGTTCTCCGCGCGGTTGAGGTGACGGGTTTCCTTCCGGGTGAGGTGGCCGTTGTGCCTGGCTTCGTCGGCGCTGGCGCGCTGGGCGATGTTGCCGGCATGCTGCTGGTCGCGGATGGCCTGCTTGCCGGTGATGGTGCCGTTGGCGACGCCCTTGTCGATGCGCTGCTGCTGGTTGTCGATGCGCTTGTTCACCTCGTTGACGCGCGGGTGGTGCGGCACGGTGCCGGTCTGTGCCATGACGCCGGTGGCGGCGAGGGCGCTGGTGGCGAGCAGGGCGATCAGGCCGCGGCGGAGCGTGGTGCGGAAGTCCATGGTGAGGTCCTCTGTCGTGATGGGATTGCCGTCATCCGGCCATCGGGCGGCGCAAGGGCTTCGGAACCGGGCCCTGCTTGCATACGCCGATGGGCGCGATGGGGAACGCCGACGCCCGGGTGGCGGTTGACCGGCCGGATCGCGATGAAGGGAAGCGTTCAGTCTCGCGGCGATGCAGCATGACGGGGTGCGCGGAGCGTGACTTCCGGCGGTGTCCGCGGATCGGCCTGGCCCCGCACCATGGGCGGCATCAGGGGACATCCGTTTCCGTTTTCCCGGAGTCGGGCCGGCGCGTGCGCCGGTGGCCGTCGTCCGGGTTCACCCATCAGGGAGTTGTCATGCGTCGATATCTCGTTTCCGCCATTGCGCTGGCCCTGGCCGGCGTGTCGATGGCGCCGCTTGCCGCCCAGGCCAAGGCGGCACCGGTGCGCGAAGCCACCACCCAGCTGCCGCGCGGCGTGGTGCCCACGCACTATGACGTGTCCATCGTGCCGCACGCGGACAAGCTCACCTTCGACGGCAAGGTCACCATCACCCTCAACGTGCTCAAGCCGACCGCCAGCATCACGCTGAACGCGGCCGACCTCACCTTCCACTCGGCCACGCTGACGCCGACCCGGCTGAAGATCGCCGTGCCGACGCCCACCGTCTCGGTGGATGCCAGGGCGCAGACCGCCACCTTCACCCTGTCCCACCCGATCCCGGCCGGCCAGTACAGGCTGGCGATGGACTACAGCGGCAAGGTCGAGACCCAGGCCAACGGCCTGTTCGCGCTGGACTACGACACCAAGGACGGCAAGAAGCGCGCCCTTTACACCCAGTTCGAGAACTCCGACGCGCGTCGCTTCATCCCCTCCTGGGACGAGCCGAACTACAAGGCCACCTTCAACCTCACCGCCACCGTGCCCACCGACGAGATGGCGGTGAGCAACATGCCGATCGCCTCGAAGAAGGACCTCGGCAACGGCCTCACCGAGGTGCACTTCGGCCAGTCGCCGAAGATGTCCACCTACCTGCTGTTCTTCAGCGTGGGCGACTTCGAGCGCGCCACCGAGAAGGTCGACGGCACCGAGATCGGCGTGATCACCCAGAAGGGCATGGTCAAGCAGGCCGGCTTCACGCTGGACTCGGCCCGCGCCGTGCTGAAGGAATACAACGACTACTTCGGCGTGCCGTACCCGCTGCCGAAGCTGGACAACATCGCCGCGCCGGGCCAGAGCCAGTTCTTCTCGGCGATGGAGAACTGGGGCGCGATCTTCACCTTCGAGTACGCGCTGCTGCTGGATCCGAGCATCTCCACCCAGGGCGACAAGCAGCGCGTGTTCAACACCGCCGCGCACGAGATGGCGCACCAGTGGTTCGGCGACCTGGTGACCATGAGCTGGTGGGACGACCTGTGGCTCAACGAGGGCTTCGCCTCGTGGATGGCCGCGCGCACCACCGAGAAGCTGCATCCGGAATGGCACACCAACCTGGATCTGGTCGGCACGCGTGAAGGCGCGATGTCGCTCGACGCGGTCGCCACCACCCACCCGGTGGTGCAGCACGTGGAGACGGTGGAGCAGGCCAGCCAGGCGTTCGACTCGATCACCTACTCCAAGGGCGAGGCGGTGATCACCATGCTCGAGGCCTACGTGGGGCCGGAGACCTGGCGCACCGGCGTGCGCAACTACATCAAGGCGCACGAGTACGGCAACACGGTGTCCGACGACCTGTGGAAGTCGGTGCAGGCCGCGGCCGGCAAGCCGATCATGCAGATCGCCCACGACTTCACGCTGCAGCCGGGCATCCCGCTGGTCAACGTGCAGGCCATGGCCTGCAACGCCGGCTCGACCAAGGTGCTGCTGAGCCAGGGCGAGTTCACCAAGGACCGCCCCAACAAGAAGCCGCTGCGCTGGCACGTGCCGGTGATCGCCCAGACCGTCGGCGGCACGCCGGTCACCACCGTGCTGGACGGCAAGGGCACCATGACCCTGCCGGGTTGCGGTCCGGTGCTGGTGAACGCCGGGCAGGCGGGCTACTACCGCACGCTGTACTCCACCGCCGGCTTCGATGCGCTGAAGAACGACTTCGCCAGGCTCAAGCCGATCGACCAGCTCGGCCTGATGGGCGACACCTGGGCGCTGGCGATGGCCGGCAAGGAGCCGGTGGCCAACGTGCTGGCGCTGGCCCAGGCCACCCCGGCCGATGCTGATCCGCAGGTGTGGGGCGAGGTGGCCGGCTACTTCGACGCCATCGACAACTACTACGACGGCGATGCCGCCCGCCAGGAGCGCTTCCGCGCCTTCGCCCGCAGCCGCCTGCGACCGGTGTTCGCACGCATCGGCTGGGAGGCCAGGGCCGGCGAGAGCGTGCCGACCACCCTGCTGCGCACCCAGCTGATCGGCTCACTGGCCGACCTGGGCGACCCGGATGTGATCGCCGAAGCGCGCCGTCGCTTCGCCGCGCAGAAGACCGATCCCAAGGCGCTGCCGGTGGCGCTGCGCAAGACCGTCACCGCGATCGTCGCCCGCAACGCCGACGCCGCCACCTGGAACCAGCTGCACGCCGAGGCCAAGGCCGAGACCACGCCGCTGATCAAGGACCAGCTGTACGCCATGCTCTCGCTGGCCAAGGACGACACGCTGGCCCGGCAGGCACTGGAGCTGGCGCTGACCCCGGAGCCGGGTGCCACCAACAGCGCGGGCATGATCCGCATCGTCGCCTACCGCCATCCGGACATGGCGTTCGACTTCGCCGTGGCGCACCGCGACCAGGTCGACAAGCTGGTCGACTCCACCTCGGCCAGCCGCTACTACCCGGGCCTGGGGGCCAGCTCGCTGAAGCCGGAGATGATCGACAAGATCAAGGCGTACGCCGACGCGCACATCGCCAAGAGCTCGCGCCGCGTCGCCAACACGGTGATCGCCAACATCCAGTACCGCATGATGATCCGCAACGATCGCCTGCCCGACGTGGATGCATGGCTGGCCAAGCACGCCGACTGATCGGAGTTGCGACCCACGCGATGAAGGAAGCCCCGCGATGCGGGGCTTCTTTTTGGGTGGCTCGGGGCGCGGTC
>JAGWVM010000132.1 GCA_018970895.1 Lysobacteraceae bacterium
AGCAGGCCGATCAACCCCGCCTCGACCAGGCACTGCGCGAAGATCGCCCGGTGCGAGGCTCCGAGCGCCCGGCGCACGCCGATCTCGCCGGCACGGCGCAGGAACTTGGCCAGCAGCAGGCCGACCATGTTGAACAGGCAGATCAGCAGGAACGCCAGCGCCAGCCAGCTCTGCAGGCGCACGTCGCTGGGTACCACGTGGTTGAAATCCAGCCACGCCATCAGTCCCGGCATGCGGGTGTTGTCGGCCCGCGCAAAGCGGCCGAGCGCCTTCTGCTGCTGCGCGTAGCCGGCGAGGAAGCGGCGGTAGTCGGCGACCTTGGCCGCGCTGTCCAGCTGAACCCACAGGGCGACCCACACGCAGGGCGCGTTCTGCAGCTTCACGCCGTCCTCGGGCGGCTGCCAGCAGGTGAACGGCTGAAAACCGCCATCGTTGATCTCCAGCGCGCTGGCGAAGGGCGCGAACACGTCCTCGGGCTTGCTGTAGAACGCGGAGGTGTCCCCGCCGGCGAAACGCCCGCCGGCCACGTCGTAGAACTGCGGCGACGGCCGCCACGGCGCGAGCACGCCGACGATGCGCACGTCGGTGTCCTTCAGTCGAAGGGTGCGTCCAACGCTGTTGGCGCCACCGAACAGCTTGCGGTTGAGCGCGTCGGAGATCACCACCACGCGGGCACGACGGGCATCGTCCTGCGCGGTCCAGGCGTTGCCGTAGCGGAACGGCACGCGGAACATCGGGAAGAAGTCGCTGGTGGTCGCTAGCATCTGCACCATCAGCGGCGGCAGGCTCACTCCCGGCGCGGTGAGCCGCAGCGCGCTGCCGGTCACCAGTGCCTGCCGGTCGGCGCGATGCGCCGACCACAGGTCGGTCGCCGAGCGGTAATCCATCATGTCCCAGGGTTGGTGCCGCGGGTCGGGCGTCGGGTAAGGATCGACCTGCGGATAGAAGATCTGCCCACTGCGACCGGGCAGCGGATCGCCCGAGAGCAGATGCATCACCGTCAACGTCGTCATGCTCGCGCCGATGCCTACGGCGATGGCAAGCACCATCAGCGCCGTAAGCACCTTGTTGCGTTTGAGGCTGCGCAGGGCGAGATCGAGGTAGTAAGCGAACATGCGTCGACTCCTGTGGGTTGCGCCGTCCTGGTCACACGCTCCGCGTCGCCACCACCGGCGGCACCGCCGCGGCGCGCAGCGCCGGGCCGAGCACGGCAAGCTGCCCGATCAGCCACAGCGCGACCGCGCCGACCGGAAAGTAGATCGCCGGCAGGCGCGGCAGCTCGTAGTGCCGCATCAGGAACAGGTTGATGCCGTAGGCCAGCACCATGCCCAGCGCGATGCCGATGCTGGCGAGCAGGAAGTTCTCGGTCTGGAAGTAGTGCAGGATGTTGGCGCGGGTCGCGCCCAGCGCGCGGCGCACGCCGATCGTGCGTCGGCGCTGGGCCACCCAGAAGCTGGCCAGGCCGACGATACCCAAGGCAGTCACCACCAGCAGTGCCGTGATCACCCCGACCAGGATGCCGGCCATGGCTCGATCGTCGCGGAAGAAGTGGCGACGCACCTCGTCGAAGCTGCGCCGGGTCGTGACGATGCGCTGGGAGTCGGCCTTCCTCAGGGCGGCGAGCGCCGCCGCCAGCACACGGGTCCGATCCTGCGGCCGGGCGCGGATCACATAGCTCATGCCCCGGTCCGCCCCCATCCGCAGCGGAATCACCATGGTGTACTGCGCCGTGGCGGCATCATAGGCGTTGGGACGTACCAGGCTGGCCATGACGCCGACCACCCGCAGCCCCACCGTCGGCGTCAGGTAGATCAGGCGACCGAGCGGGTTCTGTCCGGGCCAGAGGCGTTCGGCCATGCCGCGGGTGATCAGCGTGACATGCGGCAGGCTCTTGGTGTCGCCGGTCTTCAGTCCTTTCAGCGCGGTATCCACGTCGACGAAATCCTCGTCCCGCAGGTCGCGACCAGCGACCAGCTGCACGCCCATGGTCGGCACCAGGTTCTGGCCGAAATAGGTCGTTGCGTTGAGCGTGCGCTGGGGCTGGTTCGGGTCGAGCAGCACGTTGCCATTGGAGGACGACCCGCCGAACGGCACCTGGTTGGAGAACGCCACCGACTGCACGCCCGGCACCTGGCGAAGCAGCGCCAGATCTTCCTGCACGCGCGCATAGGGATTGCCGGAATTGACCACGTCGGCCACCTGGATCTGCAGCAGCTCGTGCTCCGCGACGCCGCTGGGCATGTCCATGCGCTGCAGCCGCTGGCCGATCAGGAACACCGCGTTGCAGACGATCGCGCAGGTCAGCGCGATCTGCATGACCAAGAGGCCCGCAGTGAGCTTGTGACGACGCAGCGTGGAGAGAATCGGAAGAATGTCCATGGTCGCCTCAATGGCTCTTCAGCTGGAGGGCGGGTGCGATCTGGCAGGCGCGCCAGGCCGGCAACAGGCCGGCCAGCAGCGTGGCGCCCAAAGCCAGCACGAACGTCGTGAGCAGCATGCCGGGGTCCAGGTGCGCCAGCGACGCGTAGTCCGAGGATCGCTGGCGCACCAGCCAGAGACCGCCGAGAGCCAGCACCGCGCCGCCGCCGCCGCCGACCAGCCCGATCACGCCGGCCTCCACCAGCAGCTGCTCGAACAACGAGCGCCGCGAGGCACCGAGTGCCCGGCGCACGCCCAGCTCGCCGGCCCGACGCATGAACTTGGCGAGCATCAGGCCCACCGTGTTGACCAGGCACACCACCAGGAAACCGAACGCCAGCCAGGTCTGCAGGCGCACGTCGTCGGGCACCACGCCGTTGTAGTCCAGCCACTGCATCAGGCTGCGCAGGCGTACGTTCGGCGGTCGCTGGAAGCGGCCCAGCGCCCTCTGGTCCTGCGAGTAGTGAACGAGGAACTGGCGGTACGCCTCGACCTTCGCAGGCGAATTGAGCTGTACCCAGAACTGCAGCCAGACACAGGTATCCGCAGGCAGCACCGTATCGGTACCGCCGCCGCCGTTGCCCCAGCAGTCGTTCGAGCCATCCCGGCTCAGGTGCAGGTCGATCATCGTCTGCAGCGGCAGGAACACCTGCTCGCCGGCGGCATAGGAGCCCGTATCGAGGTCGTAGAAGTGCGGATTGGGCTGCCAGTGATCGAGCACGCCGACAATCTGGAACGCCGTACCGGAAATGCGCAGGGTCCGCCCCACGCTGTTGGCGCCACCGAACAGTTTCGCGTCGAGATCGCGACTGATCACCACCTGGCGGGCCTTGGCCTCGTCGTCCGCCGCGTTCCAGCCATGCCCGAAGCGGAATGGCGTCCCGAACATCGCGAAGAAATCCGCGGTGGTGTAGCGCGCGTCCACGTAGAAGGGATCCAGCGCCGCCCCCTCCGGCTGGATCGGCACCTCGCCACCCTTCATCAAGGCCTGGCGGTCGGCACGCGCGGCCCGCAGCAGGTTCATGCCGTCGATCAGGGTCAATTGCGAGGGTGGCTCCTTGCTCGGCGACATGCCGCGCAGATCCTGCGGATCGATCTGCGGGTAATAGATCTCGCCGCTGCGCCCCGGCAACGGATCGCCGGACAGCACGTGCAGCACGGTCAGCGTGGTGATGCTCGCACCGATGCCCAGCGCGATCGCCAGCACCATCAGCGCGGTGAGCGCCTTGTTGCGCTTGAGGCTGCGCCATGCCAGGTCGAAGTAGTACTGGAACATGGGGTTACTCCGCGCTCATCGTCGAAATTCCGCTAGGAGCCCGCTCGAGGGCGATGCGCCTGGGTTCGATGCAAAACCAGGGCAAGGACATCACCCGCGAGCGGGCTCCTGCGGGAAGGCTCTTCATCGGGACGGTCATGCCGACCTCGTCGCCACCACCGGCGGCACCCGCGAGGCGCGCCGCGCCGGCACGTACGCCGCCACCTGGCCGATCGCCAGCAGCGCACCGGCGCCGGCCAGCAGGTAGATCGAGGGCAGGCGCGGGATCGCGCCGTGCGTCATGAGCCACAGGTTGAGCGCCACCGCGAGCACGCTGCCAAGCAGTACGCCGCCCGCTGCCATCGCCAGGTTCTCGCCCTGGAAGTAGCGCAGGATGTCGACCTGCCGTGCGCCCAGCGCACGGCGGATGCCGATCTGCCGGTGCCGCTGGCCAACCCAGAAACTGGTCAGGCCGACGATGCCGGCCGCGGTCACCACCAGCAGGATCAGGCAGACGATGCCGAGCACGACCACGGTGCCGCGGTCGCCGCGGTACGCCTTGAAGCGGATCTCGCGCATGGTCTGGGTGCCCCAGGTCTCGGGCATCTCGCGCAGCGGATCGAGCGCGAACAGCACCGCGCGCGCCGCGTGGATCACCGCCTGCTCCTGGCCGGGCTGCACGCGCAACGCGTAACTGGCGGTGGCGCCGTCCAGCCTTACCGGCAGCACGATCGAGTCGTAGGCCCAGTCGCGTCCCCACTCGGCCAGTGTCGGCGTTTGCAGCCGGGCGACAATGCCGACGATGGTGACCGGATGCAGGTTGAGGAAAATCGTGCGACCCAGCGCGCTGCCTTCGGGAAACAACCGCTCGGCCACCGCCCGGCTGACGATGCACACCGACGGGAAGCCGGTGCCGCGGATGGTCTGGTGACCGATCTCCGTCGGGGCGAAATTGCGGCCGGCGACCAGCTGCAGGCCGAACACCCGCAGCAGGTGGTCGTCGCCGTAGTACAGCGCGGCCTGTCCGCTGGCGGCCTTCTGCGTGGCGGTCAGGCGCAGGTCGCCGCTCCACACCGCTCCCTGCAGCGGCATGCTGTCGCTGGCTGCGACGTCGATCACGCCGGGCAGGCGGCGCAGCGCCTCCAGATCCGCGCGCTGCATCGCGTCGAGTTTCTCCACCCCGGCCGGCGTGTCGGCATCGGGGGCATCCAGCCAGGTCTGCGAGATGCGCACCAACCCATCCTCGGCAACCCCGGTCGGGCGCTGCAGCCGCTCGATGCGCTGCGCGATCAGGAACACCGCGTTGCAGACGATCGCCAGGGTCAGCGCGACCTGCAGAACGATCAGCGCGACGCCGGCCTTGTGCCGCTTCAGTGCGCGGAGCATCGGATGCACGGTCATGGCGGTCAGTCCGATTTGAGCTGCCACGCGGGCTGAACCCGCGCCGCACGGAAGGAGGGATACAGGCCGGCCAGCACGGTGCACAGCACCGCCACCGCCAGCGTGGCGAGCAGCAGACGGCCATCCAGCCGCGCCAGTGCGGCGAGCCGCGGCTGCAGCACCGCGCCGATGCCGAGTACGCCGAGGCCGGTCAGCAGCAGGCCGAACGCCCCGCCGGCCAGGCCGACCATCGCCGACTCGATGATGAACTGTGCGTAGATCGCGCTGCGCGCGGCGCCCAGCGCCCGGCGCACGCCGATCTCGCCGCTGCGCCGCAGGAACTTCGCCAGCAGCAGCCCCACCGTGTTGATCAGGCACACCAGCAGCAGGCCCAGCGCGACCAGGAACGACACCCGCGTATCACCCGGCACCACCCTCTCGGCGTCGAGAAAGGCCGGCAGGTCACGCAGGCGGTTGTTCGGCGGGCCGAGGAAGCGGCCGGCGCGGCGCTGCGCGGCGGCGTAGGCGTCCAGGTAGACGCGGTAGGCCTGCACCTGGGCCGGCGTGTCGAGCTCGGCGAGGTAAGTGATCCAGGCGCAGTCGGACTGCTGCAAGCCGGGAAAGCCCGGTGCCGATGGCTCCAGGTCGCAGGCGGTGCGGCCGTTGGCCAGGTTCGCCGCGATCGCCCGGGTGAACGGCATGAACAGCGCCGGCCCCTCGTGGGTGTAACCGCCGGTGTCGAATACGTCGTAGAACGCGGGCTGCGGGTTCCAGTCATCAACCACCCCGACTACGCGATAGTCGCGGCCACCGATGTCCAGGCTGCGGCCAACGCTGTTCACACCGCCGAAGACCTTGTCGTTGAGCGCCCGGCCGAGCACCACCACCGGCGCAGCCGCCGCATCGTCGGCCGCGTTCCAGCCCTGGCCGTACAGGAACGGCATATCCACCATCGGGAAGAACTCGCCGGACACCGCGTAGCCGCCCACGGTCGCCGGATGCTGCCCGGCACGGTCCGGGAACACGGACGGGGCGATGGGATATACGGCCGACTGCCGCACCGCACGATGATCGCGCATCAGTGCCACCGCGTCGGTGTAGGTCAGTGCATCCAGCGGCTCGCCATCAGCGCTGCGCGCGGCACTGCGCCAGATGTCCATCTGCGGCACGAACAACCGTGCCGACTTGTCCGGGATCGGATCGCCCGAGGCCGCCTGGAATACCGACCAGGTGGTCATGCACGCCCCGACGCCAAAGCCGATCGTCACCACCATCAGCATGGTCAACCCCGGACTGCGCCACAGGCTCCGCCAGGCCAGCTGCAGGTAGTAGGGGAAGTGGCGCATGCGCATCGGCTCCAGATCAGGCGCTGCGCGTCGCGACTACCGGCGGCACCGCGGCGGCACGGAGCGCCGGGCCGAGTACCGAGGCCTGGCCGATCAGCCACAGCGCGATGGCGCCGGCGGGCAGGTAGAACCAGGGCATGCGGGCCATCTCGTAGCGATGCATCAGGTACACGTTGATGCCGAAGGCGAGCGCCATGCCCAGTGCCACGCCGCCGGTGCTGAGCAGGAAGTTCTCGGTCTGGAAGTACTGCAGGATGTGCGCGCGGCTGGCGCCGACCGCGCGGCGGATGCCGATCTGCCGGCGTCGCTGGTTCACCCAGAAGCTGGTCAGGCCGACGATGCCGAAGGCGGTGACCAGCAGCAGCATCACGCTGATACCGGCCAGCAGCCGCGCCGCTGCGCCGAAGTCGCGATAGGCGTCGGCGCGGGTGGCCGCAAACGGCTGCAGCCGGGTCAGGATGCGGTCGCGGCTGATGCCGAGCAGCGTGCGCCGGGTTGCCGCCATCGCCGCCGCCATCCGTCCGGGCCGGGTGCGAACGACGTACCGGTAGCTTGAGAACAGCGTGCGTTCGGGCATTAGTACCACCCGGGCGTTGAACGCCTCGGCGACGTGGCCGATACCGGTGCTGCTGCCCTCCATGCGCTGCACCTCGCCGACGATGGTGACCGGCTTGTCGCTCAGATAGAACGTCTTGCCGACCGCACCGCCCGATGGAAACAGTGCGTCGGCGGCGGCCCGCGTGACCACCGCAGCGGGCGTCGGCGCAAACGGGTTATCGGGATTGGCGTCGACCAGCTCGTCCGGCTTGAACCAGCGGCCCGCGATCAGCTTCAGCCCGAAGGTCTGCAGCGCGTGATCGTCGACTAGAACCGGCAGCACCGGAATATTGCCCTTGCTCAGATTGGGTTGGGTTGCGGCGTCCAGCGCGATGGTGTCGTTGTTCAGCGGTACGGTACTGGCAGCGGTAGCGTCGACGACGCCGGGCAGGCGGCGCAGCGCCGCCAGATCGGTGGTCAGTCGCGACTTGAGGTCGCCAGCGGTAAGCGGGGTTGAACCCTGCCTGAGCCACTGATTGTCGACGCTGAAGATATGCGCCTCGTCGATGCCGGTCGGGCGCGAGATCGAGGCGGTGAGCTGTCCGACGATGAAGGCCGCGTTGCAGGCGATGGCCAGCGTCAGCGCGATCTCCATGACGATCAGCAGCGCGCCGGCCTTGTTGCGCATCAGGGTCGATAGAATCGGGCGTAATTCCATTGGGAAATCTCTAGTTGGACTTGAGCTGCCAGGCCGGCGCGATGCGGGCCGTGCGCCAGGTCGGGTACAGACCGGCCAGCACGGTCGAACCGATCGCCACCAGCAGAGTGACGAGCACGACACGGGTATCCAGATGAGCGATGCGCTGCACCTCAGCCGAAAACATCGCGCGCATCGCCGCCAGGCCCAGCGCGGTGAGACCCAGACCGATGACGCCGCCGGCCAGCCCGATCACCGCCGACTCGATCAGCCGCTGAGCGAACACCTGTGCGCGGCTGGCGCCAAGCGCACGGCGCAGGCCGATTTCGGCCGCGCGGCTGATGAACTTGGCCAGCATCAGACCGATGACGTTGACCAGACATACCGCCAGAAAGCCGAACGCCACCAGCAGCAGGATGCTGGCCACCGGCGGCACCACATGGTTGAACGCCAGCCAGCCACGCAAGCTGAACAGGCGCGTCAGCGGCGGCCAGTCGAAACGCCCGGAACGGCGCTGGTCGGCGGCGTAGTGGTTCAGAAAGATCTGATAACCGGCCACGGCCGCAGCAGTCGGCAGATCTGCCCAGACCTGCACCCAGACGCACTCCGAGTTGCTGAAGATCTCCCAGCCCTGCGGCGGCGCGGCCTTGCAGGATATCCAGTCACCACCGAGCCTGCGGTCGAACGCCGCGTTAAACGGCAGAAATACCTGCGGCGTCTCGCCGAAGGCGTTGCCGTTCAGGTTGTAAAACTGCGGGTGCGGCTGCCACTGGCGCATCACTCCAACCACGCGGTAATCGGTGCCGCTGAGGTTGATCCGCCGGCCGACGCTGTTGACTCTGCCGAACAGCTTGTCGTTGAGTTGCTTGGAGATCACGACCAGGTTGGCACGATCGCGGTCGTCGGCCCGACGCCAGGCACCGCCGTATTGGAACGGCACGTCGAACATCGAAAAGAAGCTGGAAAAAGTGGCGATGGCGCTGGCGTTGAACGGCGCCACATCGGAGTTGTCCGGCTTGACCGACAAACTGGTCTCGTACACCGCGGTCTGCTGCTCGGCCGGCGCGCTGCGCAGCAGCGCCATCGCATCGCGATAGCTCAGCGCCCGCTGCTGCAACTCGTCGCTGCCGTGACGGGAATCCGGCCCCCAGTTGTCGATCAGCGGCACGTACAACTGCGACGATTTGGCCGGGATCGGGTCTCCGGCCAGCGCGCTGTAGACGGTGTAGACCGTCATCGACGCGCCGATGCCTAGCGCCACCGCCGCCACCATCACGCCGGTCAGTGCCGGATTGCGGCGCAGGCTATGCAGCGCCAATCGAAAGTAGTAAGCGAACATTCGTTTCTCCTTAAACCGTCCGAGTCGCCACCACTGGCGGCGGCACGCGGGCGGCGCGCAACTTGTGTAGGTGGGTAGACACCCCCGACTTGATCTGCTGGAGTTGCC